>NZ_JBEYXP010000069.1:0-56425 GCF_040704615.1 Streptomyces sp. NPDC046862
ACCGTCGACTGGGTCGTCAGCGACCACGCGTGCTGCCGCGAGGAGGTGAAGTTCGGCGAGCCCAAGGACGACGTCTTCCTCGCCCGGTCCGGGTCTCCTCCCCCGGCTTTCCCTCGCACCGCATCCGGATCCACGAAGGTGACACCACTCCGATGACAACCTCACTTCCTGACACGACAGCCGAGAGAGAGAACGCCGCCGCCCCACCAAAGCAGTCCGAGAGTGTGCTGGGGCAGCTGCGACACCGTCCCGAGGCGGGCGCGCTCATCGGAACGATCACCGTCTTCGTCTTCTTCGCGATCTTCGGCGGTGAGAAGTTCCTCGCCCCCGCGGGCGCGGCGAGCTGGCTGAACATCGCGGCCGAGCTCGGCATCATCGCCATCCCGGTCGGCCTGCTGATGATCGCCGGTGAACTCGACGTGTCCGTGGGGTCGGTGCTGGCGGGCAGCTCGATGACCCTGGCGATCGTCTCCGGGTACTGGGGCGCCCCGATGATCGTGGGTATCGTGCTCGCGCTCGGGCTCGGGCTGCTGGTCGGTCTCCTCAACGGGATCCTGGTCACCCGCACCAACGTGCCGTCCCTGGTCATCACGCTGGCGACGCTGTCCGGCATGGCGGGTCTGACCTTGGGCCTGTCCCGGGTCACGACCGGCACCACCAGCGTTCCGATCAGTCCCGACCCGCTGTCCAAGGCGCTGTTCGGCACACTCATCGCCGGTCAGTTCGAGGTCGCGATCTTCTGGTGGCTGGGCATCGCCGTCGTGGTCACGGTGCTGCTGCAGCTGATGAAGTACGGCAACTGGATCTTCGCGATCGGCGGCGACAAGGAGAGTGCCCGCGCCACCGGCATCCCCGTCGACCGGGTGAAGATCGCCCTCTACATGGCCAGCGGCTTCGGCGCCGCCCTCGTCGGCGTGATCCAGACGATCCTCTACAACGGCGCCCAGGTCGCCAACGGGCAGTCCTTCGTCTTCAACTCCATCATCGCGGTGGTCGTCGGCGGTGTGCTGCTGACCGGCGGCTACGGCTCGGTCTTCGGCGTCGTCCTGGGCACGCTGACGTTCGCCATCGTCAACCAGGGGATCTACTACACGGGCTGGAACTCCGACTGGGCCAGCCTGATCCTCGGCATCCTCATCCTGGCCGCGGTGCTGATGAACAACACCTTCCGCCGCCTCGCCCTGTCCTACAAGCCCCGCACCGCGAAGAAGGCATGACCATGACCGCACCCCTTCTGCGCCTGACCGACATCAACAAGTCGTTCCTCGGCACCCACGCTCTGCAGGACATCTCCCTGGAGGTGGACGCCGGAAAGGTGCTGTGCCTGCTGGGCGACAACGGCGCCGGCAAGTCCACCCTCATCAAGATCCTCTCCGGGTTCCACAAACCGACCTCCGGCACCATCGAGGTCAACGGCAAGCCGGTCGAATTCGACAGCCCGCGGGACGCGAGCACCCAGGGCATCGCCACCGTGCACCAGTTCGGCGGCACCTTCCCGCTGATGGGCGTCGGCCGATGCTTCTTCGTCGGCGCCGAACCCACCAAGGGCTTCGGCCCGTTCAAGCTCTTCGACAAGAAACTGGCCGGGGAGATCGCCGTACGCGAGATGCAGTCCCTCGGCATCACCCGCGTCACCGACGGCAACCGCCTCGTCGGCAGCCTCTCGGGCGGTGAACGTCAGGCGCTCGCGATCGCGCGGGCGGTCTACTTCGGCGCCAACGTCCTGATCCTCGACGAGCCGACGGCCGCGCTCGGGGTGAAGGAGGCCGCGCACGTACTGCGCATCGTCATGCAGGCGCGGGCCAAGGGCGTCGCCGTCATCCTGGTCACCCACAACGTGCGGCACGCGATGATGGTCGGCGACCACTTCGCCGTCCTCATCCGCGGCCAGAAGGCCGACGACTTCCACAAGGGCGAGCGCACCCGCGAGGAGATCACCGATCTGATGGCCGGCGGCGAGGCCATGGCCCACCTCGAAGCCGAACTGGCCCAGCTCCAGGCCGGCGCCGACCTATGAGCGTGTGAGGCCCCTTGACGGAGCGTCACGGGAGTCCCTTGCCGAGCGAGCCGCTCAGGGCTGAGTCGCCCTGAGCAGCTCGCTCGTGTGTTGTGGCGTGCGGGCAATTGGAGGGGGCAGGGACAAACTCGTGTGGGGACGCAGCGACGCTGCCCGGCGGCGCACCGCGGATGCCCTTCGCTCTGGTCACCTGCGAGAGGCACCTCGCCCCGCAAAGAAATGCCGGCCGTCCGCACTCAGGAGCGGACGGCCGACCGGGTGTCGTTCGTGTCAGGCGTGCACGACGCCGGAGCCGAGGGCGGTCCTCACTCGGTGCCGCCGTAGAAGGCGGGCCGGGGCTTCATGTCCGTGGTGACGATGCGGCCCGACTTCCGTGCCTCGACGGTCGCGTTGGAGATGACGGTGGCGGCGTAGCCGTCCCAGGCGGACGGTCCGGTGGGCTCGTCGCCGACGGCGACATCGGCGATCCACTCGCGGAACTCGGTGTCGAAGGCGTCCACGAAGCGGCCCACCCAGTCCGTGAGCACCTCGGTGCTGTGCCGGCCGGCGGTGCGCACGCCCACCGCGGCCGGGTCGGGCAGCCGCACGAGGCCCTCCTCGCCGACGGTCTCGCACTGGATGTCGTAGCCGTACTGGCAGTTGACGAAGACCTCCAGGTCGATACGGACGCCCTTGGCGGTCTCGAAGAGCATGATCTGAGGGTCCTTCAGGTGCTCGAACCGCTTGCTCGTGGAGCGCGGCAGAACGACCTGGGCGGAGACGATCTCGTCGTCGAGGAGCCAGCGCAGTACGTCGATCTCGTGGACCGCCGAGTCGAGCGCGGCCATATCGGTGTGGTACGACTCCGGCACGGTCGGGTTGCGGTGGGCACAGTGCACCACGAGCGGCTCGCCGATACGGCCGGAGTCGATGACCTGCTTCATCTGGCGGTAACCGGCGTCGTAGCGGCGCATGAAGCCGACCTGGACCAAGCGGCGGCCGTGGGCACGCTCGGCCTCGACGATGCGCAGACAGTCCTCCGCGGTCGTCGCGAGGGGCTTCTCGCAGAAGACCGGCTTGCCGGCGGCTATCGCGTTCAGTACGTGCTCGGCGTGCGTGGGACCCCAGGACGTGACGAGGACGGCGTCGACGTCGTCCGCCGCGACCACGGCGGCGCCCTCGGGCAGGACGCGGGCGCCGACCTTGGCCGCCGCCGCCTCGGCGCGGGCGGCGTCGATGTCGGTGACGGCGGTGACCTGGGCACCGGTCGCGGTCTCGGTGAGTCTGCGAATGTGTTCCTGACCGATCCAGCCGGCCCCGATCACTCCTACGCGTACGGTCATGGGGTTTCCTCGTCCTCGGAAGTCGAACGCTCGTACCGCGCCGCCGCCACCGCGACGTTCGTGGGGCTGCCACCCAGGTACATGCCGAACGAGGTGACGTCCGCCAGCCCCACGCCTGCCAGGAGCGGATACACATCCACTCCCCCACGACCCATGGTCAGCACTTCGAATGACATCGGGCTGGCTTCCCTTCGCTCCGGAGCCCCGTCGAGGAGGCCGGCGCAGATGGCAATGGATGATGGATGGATTTAGAGCGCTTTAAACGCACCTCTAAGTCGAGAACCATGCCGCCCAGCCAAATGTCATGTCAATAGGTTGTTGCCGCGAGGTTTGACCCACCGGTCGACTCGGGCATGGAAGGACTTCTCGCCCGGTCCAGGGGGCTCCGCAACAGACCGCTACGTCGGTCAGCGAGGCTCTCAGGTCGGTGGCCTGCCGGCCGTAGGTGTCGATGAGCGCGTAGGCCCCTCATCAAGACAGGATTCCGGCCCCGTTGCACGCAGGCCGACCGGTTGCCCTCAGCGGCCCATGCCGGCGGGTGCGGGCGCATCGTAGGAGGCGGTCCGACCGCCGGCCTGGCTCCGGACCAGGGGGCCGTGAATCGGTCCCGTGCCGTGGGACAGCGGCAGACCGGTGGCATGGTTGGTGTAGGAAAGGATCTCCGCGGTGATGGAGATGGCTGTCTCCTCAGGTGTGCGGGCGCCGAGGTCGAGCCCGATCGGCGAGCGCAGCCGGGCCAGTTTCTCCTCGGGCACACCGGCCTCGCGCAGGCGGTGCAGCCGTTCGTCGTGGGTGCGCCGGGATCCCATCGCGCCGACGTAGCCGACGGGCAGATCGAACGCCAGGCGCAGCAGGGGGATGTCGAACTTGGCGTCGTGGGTGAGGACACAGATCGCGGTGCGGGCGTCGACCTCGGTGCGTTCCAGGTACCGGTGCGGCCAGTCGACCACGACCTCGTCCGCCTCTGGGAACCGGGCCGTGTTGGCGAAGACCGGTCGCGCGTCGCACACGGTGACCCGGTAGCCCAGGAAGTGCCCGATCCGGCTGAGGGCGGCGGCGAAGTCGACGGCACCGAAGATCAGCATGCGCGGCCGGGACGCGTGGACGTGGACGAGGACGGACAGCTTCTCGGGGCAGGTGTCCCCGTCGCCTCCGACCTCGACGCGGGCGGTACGTCCCGCCCGTAGGAGGGCACCGGCCTCAACCGTCACCGCCCGGTCCACCTCGCCGTCGTCCAGCGTTCCGTGGGCCGCGTCCCCGTCACCGAGGACGCACAACGTGCGGCCGAGGAGATCCTCGGGACCGTCGACGACCTGTGCCACCGCCGTGGGCCTGCCCCGCAGGCCTTCCGCGAGGGCGGCGGCCAGGTGGGGCTGCGCTGCGGGGTCGATGCGCTGGACGAGGACGTCGAGTTCGCCGCCGCAGGTCAGCCCGACGGCGAAGGCGTCGTCGTCGGAGTAGCCGAACCAGGCGCGCTGGGGCGCGCCCCCGTCCTTGAGTACCTGTTGGCACAGCTCGTAGACGGCGCCCTCGACGCAGCCGCCGGAGATGCTGCCGGCCGCGTTGCCGTCCATGTCCACCGCGACCGACGTACCGGCCGGCAGGGGTGCGCTGCCGTGGACGTCGACGACGGTGGCCAGGGCGAAGGGGAGTGCCTCGCGGCACCAACGGTGCAGTGTGTCCGCGATGTTCCACATGAACCTGTCTCCGTGGGTGTGGGAAAGGGCCGCCGTCGTGCTCTGCGGGGGCGGGAACGCGTAGTCGACCCTGCTAGGTCCGGCAGCCGTACGCGGGGACTCCCCCACTGCCTTGAAGGCGTGGGGGACCCCCAGCCGGACGGGCATGGGGTGCCCCGGGCGACTGGGCTTCTCCTCCGCGGCCCGGAGCACCCCGGCTCAGTTCAACGCCTCCGCGGTGATGGGCAGTTCGCGGATGCGGCGGCCGGTGGCGTTGTAGACCGCGTTGGCGATGGCGGGTGCCACCCCGACCTGGACGATCTCTCCGATGCCCTTGACGCCGAGCGGGTCTGCGTCGGGGTCCTCGCCCTCCAGGTAGATGGCCTTGAGGTCGGGGATGTCGGCGTTGACCGGGACGAGGTAGTCGGCGAGGCCGGCGTTCACGATCCGGCCGTCGCGGTGGTCGGTGACGGTGTGTTCCAGCAGTGCCTGGCCGATGCCGCCGACCATGCCGCCCAGCGCCTGGCTGTCCGCCAGCTTGGGGCTGACGATGCGGCCCACGTCGTACACACCGAGCATCCGCCGCACGCGTACCAGACCGAGGGTGGCGTCCACGGCCACCTCGGTGAAGACCGCGCCGTAGGAGAAGTACGAGTGCCGCGCGGGCTCCGGCGCCCCCGCGTACGCGCCGTCGGCTTCGAGGTGGGTGAGCTTGTTGCGGGTCAGCAGCCGCTGGTAGGTCTCGCCGCGGACCGGGTTGCCCTGTACGTGCAGCCGGCCGCCGCGTACGACGATGTCGTCGGCCTTGACGCCGTACAGCGGCGACTCCTCGTCCTCGACGGCCAGCTTGATCGCCTGGCCGCGCACCTTGTTGCAGGCGTCGAGGACTGCGGAGCCGACGACGGTCATGGTCTGCGAGCCGCCGTGCGGCGGGGTCGGCGGGTAGAGGGAGTCGCCGAGCCGGAACGTCACCGCGCGCATGGCCAGCCCGAGCGCGTCCGCGGCGACCTGGGTCTGGGAGGTGTAGGTACCCGGGCCCATGTCGCTGGTGGCGGCCTCGGCCACCGCGGTGCCGTCGACGTCCAGACGGACCCGGGCCTGCGCCGGAAAACGCCCGGGGTCGTACACGGCCGCGGCCATGCCCAGACCGATCAGCCAGTCGCCGTCACGCGTCGAGCGGGGCTTCGGGTTGCGCCGGTTCCAGCCGAACTCCCGGGCGCCCACGGTGTAGCACTCGCGCAGCCTGCGGGTGGACCAGGGCAGTCCGTTCGACTCGTCCTCGGCCGGCTCGTTGCGCAGGCGCAGCTCGATCGGGTCGACACCGAGCCGGTTCGCGAGTTCGTCCATGGCCGACTCGATGGCGAAGGACGCGTTGGCGAAGCCCGGACCGCGCATCCAGATCGGGGTGTTCACGTCCAGCGGCACCTTGCGGTACGCCTGGCTGACGTGGGGCGTGCTGTAGAACATCTGGCCGGCGAGCATGATGGCCTCTTCGAACTTCTCGTACGACGAGGTCTCCGCGTCCATTTCGTGCACCATGGCGGCCAGGCGCCCCCGCCGGTCACTGCCCAAGCGCACTCGGTAGTCGTAGGAGGGCCGGAAGCCGGTGCCGAAGTACATCTGCCTGCGGCTCAGGACGACTTTCACGGGACGTTTCATCTCGCGGGCGGCGAGCGCGGCCACCACGGTGTGCGGCCAGCAGCGCAGCCCGCTGCCGAAGCCGCCCCCGACGAACGGTGAGATGACCCGCACCGATTTCATGGGCAGGTCGAACACCTTGGAGAGTTCGGTCTGGGTGCCCACCACCCACTGGGTCTTGTCCCACACGGTCAGCTTGTCGCCGTTCCAGCGGGCGATGGTGGCGTGCGGCTCCATCGGGTTCTGGTGGTTGCGCGCCATGCGGTAGTCCAGGTCCATGCGCACCGCCGCGTCGCGCAGCCCGGCGGCGGCATCACCGCGCGCGTACTTGGTCGGCTCGTCCGGCTTCGCCTCTGCCATGTCGGTCGAGGGCTTCTTCGCGTCGTAACGGACCTCGACCAGGCTCGCGCCGTGCTGGGCGGCCTCCAGGGTGGTGGCGATGACGACGGCGACCGGCTGACCGTGGAAGAGGACCCTGTCGTCCTGGAAGACCCGCAGCCGCCGGCCCTCCGGGTTGTTCGACCCGGAGTTGTCGAGGTACGGCAGCTTCGGCGCATCGCGGTGACTGATCACTCTCAGCACACCGGGGTGGGCCAGCGCGGCGTCCGCGTCGATGGACGTGATGCGGCCGAGGCCGACACTGCTGTCGACGATGACCGCGTGCAGGACGCCCTCGACGTCGTGCTCGGCGGCGTACAGGGCCTGACCGGTGACCTTCAGCCGTCCGTCCACCCGGGACAGCGGGGCGCCGACGGCGGCCTGGGGTTGGGGACTCACTTCGTACCTCCCACGACCTGCAGCTGACGCTCGACGGTCCGCTTGAGCAACTCGGGCTTGAACCGGTTGTGCCGAAGGGGACGGGCCCCGTCCGCCGCCTTCTCCGCGGCCGCCGCCCACAAGGCTGCTGAGGGGCGTTCGCCGACCAGGTGCCGCTCCACTGCGGGCAGCTTCCAGGGCACGGTACCCACCCCTCCGGCGGCGACCTTCGCCTCGCGGATCACCCCGCCGCGCACGTGCAGCGCGACGGCCGCAGACGTCAGAGCGAACTCGTAGGACTGCCGGTCACGCACCTTCAGGTAGCCCGACCTCAGCGGACGCGGGAGCGCGGGGATCTCGACCGCGGTGATCAACTCACCCTGCCGGATGGACTGTTCACGGTTGGGGGTGTTGCCTGGCCGCAGCAGGAAGTCGCCGAAGCGCACACGGCGCTCCCCGTCCGGGCCCTCCAGGTGCACGGTCGCCTCCAGGGCGGTGAACGCCACGGCGACGTCGGAGGGGTGCGTGGCCACGCAGGCGTCGGAGGTGCCGAGGATCGCGTGGCTGCGGTTGTGGCCCTTCAGCGCGGCACAACCCGAGCCGGGGTCACGCTTGTTGCAGACGGCGGTCACGTCACGGAAGTACGTGCAGCGAGTGCGCTGCATGATGTTGCCGCCGATGGTCGCCATGTTGCGCAGCTGGGCGGAGGCGCTCAGTTCCAGCGACTGGGAGATGACGGGAAACAGGGCGCGCACCTTGGGGTGGGCGGCGGTCTCGGCCATCGTCACCAGCGCACCGATCCGCAGACCGCCACCCTCGGTGGCCCTGACCTCGCGCAACGGCAGGCCACTGATGTCGACCAGGCTCTCGGGGCGCTCCACGGTCTCGCGCATCAGGTCGACCAGGGTGGTGCCCCCTGCGATGTAACGGCCGCCGCGGCGACCGGCGTCGAGAGCCTCACGCGTGCCGGAGACACGGGTATAGGAGAAGGGAAACATGACGGCCGCACCTCTACTTCCGGCCGGCGGTCTTCTCGACCGCGCGCGCGATTTTCACGTAACAGCCGCAGCGGCAGATGTTGCCGCTCATCCACTCCCGGATCTCCTCCGGGGAGCCGGTGTGGCCCTCCTTGATGCAGCCGACGCCGGACATGATCTGGCCGGGGGTGCAGTAGCCGCACTGGAAGGCGTCCTCGTCGATGAACGCCTGCTGCAGCGGGTGCAGTTCGTCACCGTCGGCCAGGCCCTCGATCGTGGTGATCTCGGCGCCCTCCAGGCGCACCACGAGGGTCAGGCAGGCGTTGTGCCGCTGTCCGTCGACCAGCACCGTGCACGCACCGCAAGCACCGGCGTTGCAGCCCTTCTTGGAACCGGTGAGACCGAAGTGCTCTCGCAACAGGTCCAGCAGCGAGGTGCGGTTGTCCACCGTCACCGTCCGCCGGGTGCCGTTCACCGTCAGGGACACACGGCTGGCGGGCGGCGCGGCAGCTGCCGCGTCCTCCGAGCCGGCAAGGAAGGACCCTCCGATCACGCCACCCGCGACGGCGACACCACCGACCGCGGTGGTGGTGGCCATGAAAGTTCGCCGAGTGGGGACCGAGGAGGACTCGCCCGGTTCGGTGGGGGGTGGAACAGCAGACGCAGGTTCAGTGGACATAGGTACGCCTTCGCATCACTGGGCGGATCAGCCGCAACCGCGGCAGGTCATGAGGGGTCGTGGTTCGCAGGTGTTTTGTGTGTCCCGATCGGTCGGGGTAGTGGCAGCCCCCCGGAAACAGGGGCGCGGATGGGGCCGCCCCCTCTCCGGGCCGCGCCCGGGGTCAGCTGTTGACGAGGACCTTGAGCCTCTTGCGGTCGGCCATGTCCTGGTAGCCGGCCGGGACGCCATCGAGGGTGGTGGTGGCGAAGACCTTGCCGGGCTCGGTGGCGCCGCTGAGGATGTCGGGCAGCAGTTCCTCGATATAGGCCTGGACCGGCGCCGGTCCGCCGGCCAGCCGGATGGTGTGGCGGATGAGGCCGCCGAAGCCGATCGGTGCTTCCTCGTGCTGCGGAACGCCGACCCGGCTGATGACGCCGCCCGGACGGACGATACCGACGGCCCGTTCATAGGCGGGCATGTTGCCGACGCACTCCAGGACCACGTGCGTTCCGTGCCCGCCGGTCAGCTCCCGCACCTGGGCGATGGCTTCTTCGCCACGTGCGGAGACCACGTCGGTGGCGCCGAACTCCCGGCCGAGACCGGTGCGCGCCTGATGACGGCCCATCAGGACGATCTGCTCGGCCCAGCGTGAGCAGGGACGGGACAAGGGCGGAGTCCGCCGCGACGGGGAGTTTGGCGAGGGTACCGTCGGCGAGCGGGAGGCAAACCACTTCGGCCTGGCCGCGCTCGTCCGCCTCGCCGTCCCAGAAGTCGGCCTGGGCGACGCCGATGAACTCGTGCCCCATCCGGGCCGGGCCGTCTTCCGACTTCATCGAGCCGTAGGGCCACAGGTCACTGCCGCAGATACAGGAGGCGGTGACACGGACCAGCGCGTCGGTGGGCTGCTTGACGACGGAGTCCGGGACGTCCTCGACGCGGACGTCGCCGGCGCCGTACATGAGAGTCGCACGCATAACAATCTCCGATGGCGGCACTTGACCGGGTTTCCGCCGACGTGGAATCAGAGCCGGGCACTGCACTGCCCCGTGTCTTGGGGCACGCGTCCTCAGTTCCGCCGTCGCCGACGTTTTCGATCTTCGTCCGTCCCACAAAACCGGAATCGTCATGCCGCAGGAAGGTCGTGTTTATAGGGGGCATAATCTCAACCCCCTTAAACCGGCTGGCAGTTACTTCCTCCTCCGGTTCAGGAGCCGGTTACGGACAGGGCCGAAGCGGTTGTCCACCGGGCGGTGAATCCGCCGTCGACAGGCAGGGCGACGCCGGTGACGCAGGACGCTCCGGGGGCTGCACAGCCGGAGCACGGCGGCGGCGATCTCGTCGGCGCAGCAGAGCAGCAGAGCAGCAGAGCAGCAGAGCAGCAGGTCGATGATGAACCTCGAACTCCTCACCCACATCAAGTCGATCTCGCCGCGGCCCATCCTGTTCGTCCTGCCTGCCGTTGCGGACGCACGCGGCGGACAGCCTCATGAAGTTGAGCAGCCACTGAACCCGGGGCGGGACCGCGATCCCGACGACGCGAGCCCGGAGGTCAGTGCCATCCTTCCTGAACAACGTGCGCAGCTCGCGGAGCGCATTCGCGAGCTGCAGCGGGTCGATGAACGACTGGCGCGAATGAGCCAGGCGCACGAGCGCGGCATACTCCTGACCGACGCGGAACAGATTGCGACATTCGGCAACGACTGGGACCCCGAGCAATCGCAGACGGCTCGCACGCTGTGGGGCCGGTCTGCGCAATGAGGCTCAGTCGCCGGGCGCTCCGCGTCACGCTCACGCGCAGACTGACGGCAGCTCTCAGACGCGATGCGCGACATGCAAGCAGCTCTCGCCAACGCGATGGACAGCGGAGTTGAACCAGGAACCCAGGAGGCGGGGGAACTTGGTGTGGTGTAGCTGATCATTCGGCGGTGCCGGGCAGGTAGGTGGTGTCGTCTGGACAGAGGCTGTCCATGCTCTCGATGGAGAGGTAGCAGCGAGGGAAGGCGATCCATTCGTCGTGGAGCTCGACGAGGACGGCGGTGGCCAGGCGGGTGACGGCGGCGGTGTTCGGGAAGACCTGGACGACGTCGGAGTGTCGCTTGATCTCCCGGTTCAGCCGCTCGGAGTGCCAGAAAGGCATGCAGCGGCCACAGTTGCCCTGCTGGTTCCGGAACAGACGTCGGGCGCCGGGTCTCAGCCGCTTCTTCCACTCCTGGCACCGGTTGGTCTTGAAGTACTCGACATCTAGCAGTTCTTCGTTACGTGGGGTGATCTCGCCTGGTGGCGGCATCCTGCTGACATGAGGCTGGGGAAGTGGAACGGCTCCAGGGTGAGTGGTATCTGCGGGGCTTGATGTTGGACGGCCGACGCAAGTCGTCCATCCGACGGAAACGGCGCACTTCCCGTGAGCCGCATCCCGGCCGTCCGGCCGTCCGGCCGTCGCGACGATCCGGAGCCGGCGAGAAGGCTGCCGCCGGCGGCGCGTCCGCAGCTGTCGGACGCAGCCATCACCAGTGCGGCTGGCGCTGTGCGGGGAGCGTTGAAGAAGGCGGCGCGAGAGCGGACCACGACATCGTGGGATGAGTTGCAGCGGCAGCTCGGCTCCGCCCTGCCCGTCCTGCATGGAGACGAGCGCTTCCAGGGTCTGGCGCGCGTCGAAGGCGACGCAGCGGACAACGAGCCGCTGCTGGTGGCGCTGTTGACGGTTGGTGACCCGAAAGGCGCGAAGCGGTATCGGTGCATCAGACCTGGCGCTACGAGTAGCCACTGAATCCCACTAGATGTTGATGCCGAGACCGCGGGCGCCTGCGATCGTCCATCGGTTGATGAAGGAGGGCGGGTCGGCCACCTTCTCGGCCTGCAGCAGGTAGGTGACGGGCGAGTCGGACCGGATGCGGTCGCGTTCTTTGGCCGTGACGTGGTAGAGCCCGACCAGACCGAAGCCGATCGATGTGGCCGTGACGGCCGGCCACTGCGCTGCCGCGCCGCCGATGGCTCCCAAGGCGGGCAGTTGCGTCTGCAGGTTCACCAACCCGAGTCCCGTGCCGAGCTTGAGCCCTTTGATCGCCGCCTTGAGGTCGTTGAGTGGCTGCTCGAAGTGCGTCCGGCGGACATGCGCCACGTGGAGGGCGACGATCTGCGGATCCTGTTCTTCCAGGAGGGAGCTGGTCAGCTCGGCGGCGGCCGCGTCGAGGGCGTCGACGAAGCGGTCGAACTCGGGTCGGTAGTCGGTGCGCAGCTTGATGATGTCGCCGACGGGTACGTCCGCGATCCCCTCGGGCAGCGGGAGCTGTGCGGTCAGCATGCCGACCACGGATACTGGGCGCCAGTCGTGCGGGTGGTGATCGAAGAGCTCAGCGAAGATCCGCGCCTCATCCCAGTCGTGCACCTGCCGTTGGGAGGCGGGGTTGTCGGTGATCGGCGTCAGCCCGTGCCGCCGGGCCAGCTCCTCCGTCAGCGCCAACTTGTAGACCCAGGCGAGCTTCGGGTCCACCGACATCCAGTCGTACTCCACGTCGCCGGACATGAGGGTGGGGCGGCGGGTGTTCAGGCCCAGCTGGGAATCGAGCAGCACCTGGCGCAGGTCAGGAGCGAATTCATCCCAGTGCACCTCGACCAGGGACGTCCGCTCGTCACGCGGCCGCCAGACCTCCCCCGGGAGAGAGTAGCGGTTCACCGCTCGCCACTGCGGATTGCTCGGGTCGCTCTCGTCGATGTCCTCGGGGGACACGCCAAAGTAGCGGTGCAGCTCGACGTGGCGCTCGCGGATGACGTTGATGAAGTGCGGGGCGACCGCTTCGGCTGCCGGGCCCGGAGGCAGCTGCTGGATGAAGTCGAGTCCGTCCGCGAGAGCACGGACGGTGTCGGAGTCGTGGACCGGATACTCGGCCGCGGCGACGCGCGCCAGCGCCGGCCAGTACAGCGCGGTGGCCTTGACCCACGCGGCGTCCCGGATATGAACGTACGGAAAGTACAGGCCGATACGCGGTGCCACCGCTCCCCCTTGCGCGTCTGCTGCGGGATCTCCAGCGCCGACCGTACTCACGATCTCTTTCCCGGACACGGCGAACCCATTCCTTGTGGGCTGGTCCCCAATGCGGTTCAGCCAGGAACTGGTTGTCGGCGTGTAGGCGAACTCGACGTTGTTGGCCGTGGCCCGGTCGCCGACCCGGGTGTCCTTCTTCGTGGTCAGGTGCGGGGAGGAGTTGTCGAGCACGATCGCGATGCGGGTCTCGGGCGCGTGAAGGCTGCGCAAGTAGCGGCCCCGTGCGGGTGCAGGTCGCCCGTCGGCGGGGTCGGGGTTCCCGGTCGGGCTCCTTGTGCCGTCCGCCGCGCTTGGCCCATTGCCGACCGGGGTGGGGCTGGAGGTTGAGCGGGCCGAACTCGTCGAGGCATGAGATGACCTTGGGTTCGCCGTCCTCGGGTATGACCTCGCCGTCGGCGATGGCGTAGAGGTGCTCGACGCGCCTTCTTCGCCGCGTAGTCCGGGTCGTGGGAGGTCTTCCAGGCTTATATGCGTTGAAACGAGACGCCCTCCTCGCGGAGCAGGACCCGAAGGCCCTCGTGGCTGATGTCGTCGACCACCCCCTCGGCGACCAGGAAGTCGGCCGGCTTGTCCAGGCTCCAGGTCGAGAAGGGCAGGCCGTGTTCGACCGCCTTCGACTTGGCGATCTTCTTGATCTCCCGGCGTTCGGGCAGGGTGAAGGTCTTCGGCCGACCATCCTGTTCCTGCGCATATACATGCAGGGAAGCCACGGAACCTGAACTCGTGATGTCGGTCTCGCGGGGCGAAGCGGTACCGCTCAGCTCCCCTGCGAGGGACGCCATTCGTAGGTCATGGGGGCCTCACTGGGCCAGGTCTGCCGGACCTGCTCCAGTCGGTCCTGGTGCTCGTCTGTCCAGTTCTCCTGCGGTCGGATCCATAGCACCGCCATAAGGCGGTCAGGATCGAGGACCGTTATGGCCAGAGAGCGGTCCTCTTGCATGTGGAGAACGAGATTCAGCCCGCGATCGCCACCGATGCTCGCGCCCCTGCCCGGAGCGAGGCCAGCCAGCTCCTGCTGCCAAGCGTCGAGGTCCCGCTGGAAGAGACAGAGCTCCAGCCGGGCATCGACGAAACTGGCGTGCGCCAAGACCTCAGCCTGGAGAACGTCGTGAGTCGTCAGCACATCGTGCTTGTAGCGGCCGGTCACGCGAACGATGCAGCGGTCGCCATCCGCGTCCTCCAAGTGGATCAGGTCCACCGCGCCTGGTTCGGCCATCGCCGGTCTCGCTCTCTCTGGTGCCGGTCTGGCGTGTGCATCCTGCCCCATCACCGTTCAGGCCGACCCTCCAGCCCCAGGCGGAGAACCGCCGTCACGCTGCGAAAGCCAGTCCGGTGCCCGAGAGACAGCCGTCGATTACTTCGGGACACACGGAACGCGCGGCGTCCAGCGGCTCTGCATGCCGGCCACCATGCAAGCGAAGCCGGGTGCCCTGCAAACCGGCAAACCTGGTCATTCCGAAGACATGCGAAACTCGAATTCGGGACGGTCCCACGGCACGGCGGGCGGGTTCGCGAGCGCGGTCCCGATCCGCACTGCACCTGCGCGGTGGTAGAAGTCCTCGGCGGGAAGATGCGACACGACCCTGACACGGTCGAGCCCGGCGGCACGGGCCTCGGACTGCATGTGCGCGACGAGCAGCCGTCCAATACCCCGTCCTTGCACTTCGTCGGCGACGAACAGCAGGTCGAGCTCCGGTGGAGCGAGGACGAGCGAGTAGAACCCGAGGACCCGGCCTTCATGCTCGTCGGCGCCGACGGCCACAAAGGCGCGGTGGGCCTCGATGTAATCAGGCCCGACTCGGAAGCCCGCGACTGCGGCTGCGTACTTACCCGCATAGGCGCCTGAGCCACGCACGAGCCGCGTGAGCCGTTTGGCATCCCGCGCAACGGCCCTCCGTATCGTGATCGGCTGGCTGATCGGGGAAGTGCGTGAACTCATCGGGAGAGTATTTCGCACCGGGGCGTGCCGCCGTGCGGTGGGTCGGCTACTCGGGCAGGATTCCTGCACCGCTCCCGGGAGCCGCCTGCCCAGGCCCCGACCGACCAAGTCACTGCCGCCGCATCGACCGCCCGCCGAGCAACGGGGACGCCCGAACCGCTGCGGAGGAGCCGGAGAACGGGGTGGTCAACCGCTGTTTCCCCTGAGCCTGCCGCAGCGAGGGCCAGCCTGTGCAGGACGACTTCAGGCTGGCCTCGCATCAGGAGATGCTGGACTTTGCGCCAGCTAGCGGATGTGTCCTGGTTGATCGCACCAAGTCCCTGGGTCGTGTGTTGCGCATCGGCCGCATAACGCGTGCCGTCGCTGTGTCCTTGCTTCGGGTGGCTCCCAAGAGGACGACCGAGTGCAACGGCGCCCGCGCCGGCGTTGTAACCCACATGTTCGGAAGCCCCGCCGGGCCGCACCCGCGGGCCTTCTCATCAAGTGCCGCTCTCACACGCCTGTCACCAACTGCATCGCCCCCCCGGACCAGGAGCCTCTGACCTGGCATTACGCGCCCGTTTTGGACTGCCCGGACGCCCACGGACGGTATGTACAACCTGTGCCACGTGGTACCGCGGCCCCTCGCTGGCACCAAGGTGGGGCCGACGTGATGGCCTGGCGTCCGCCGGTTCTTCGGGTTCGGGCAGCGGTAGCCGTGCGTCCAGGCGGAAACGGCCGTCGGCTTGCGCTCCGGCGTGGATGCTGCCGCCCACGGCGTGGGCGCGTTCGCGCATGCCTGTCAGCCCGTGTCCGGTACCCACGGCGGCCGGGGCCGCAGATGAGCCTGTGCGTAGCGGGCTGGAGATTTCGATGTGCAGGGCGTCGGTCCGGTAGTCGACGAGCAGGTCCGCGACGGCGTGGCCGCCATGCTTGTGAGCGTTGGTCAGCCCCTCCTGAATGATGCGGTAGGCGGCCAGGTCGACCGCGATCGGCAGGGGACGCGAGCGCCCGGCCCGCCGGTGGCGCACGCCCAGTCCGGCGGCGGTCACGGATTCGAGGAGCCGGCCGAGACGGGACAGGCCAGGGACGGGTTCGGTCGGTTGGGGCCCGTCCGTCTCGTCGTCCGGCTGCCGTAGCACGTACAGCAGGGAGCTCAGTTCGTCCAGGACGGTGCGGCCGGCGTCGCGGATGTGGCCGAGTGCCGTGTCGGCCTGGTCCGGTTCGGTGCGCAGGAGGTGTCCGGCGACGCCCGCCTGAAGGGTGATCAGGGCGATGTGATGGGCGATCACGTCGTGGAGTTCCCGGGCTATGCGCAGCCGCTCCTCGGCGACCCGGCGGCGAGCCTCTTCTTCCTTGCTCGCCTCCGCCCGTCGTGCCCGCTCCCCCACCGCGGCCAGGTAGTCGCGCCAGATGCGTACGGTGCCCCGACCGCGGCGCACATGCCGACCCAGGCGAGGACTCCGGCGCCCTCCGTTCTGGATGTCGGATCCATCGGATGGGCGACGACGAAGTACAGGGCGACGGCGGTGATGGCGGCCGCGATCAGCGCGACCCGCCGACGGACCGTACGGGCCACGGTATAGACCGAGATCAGCGCGGCGGCACCGAGCACGGGCGACGCACTGGAAGTCACGGCGGTGATGGCGATCTCGCCGAGCACCGACAGCGCCAGGACGGGCAGCGGTGCCCGGTGGCGCACCAGCACCAGCAGGAAGGCGGCCCCAGCCGCTACGGCGTCGACACCCCGGAGTGACCCGCCGCCGGGCACTCTCCGGAGGAGCATGTACAGCACGCCGCCTGTACCCAGGAGGGTGGCAAGGGCGGCATCCAGCAGCCGCGGGTGAGGGCTGATCACCCGTCGCAGCGAAGCCGGGCCCATCATGACTTCATCGTCCCCTTGTTGTACGGACAGCAGGGCTACCCGCCGGTGCGCCGGAGGGGTACGGGCGGGGTCGGCGAAGTGGCGGCGGCCACGGGCTCAGGCATGGCGCCGTTTGAGCAGGACGGCCGCGCGGCCAGGAGTACGACGATGCAGCAGGCGAACACCGCGAGGCCGGGCCCGGGTGACAGCGGGCCGCTCTCCGTCTGCACCGGAGGCGGCCATAGGTCTCCGCCTTCGGCCCTGTGCCTACCGCCCACGCCTCACGGAACTCGGGTCCAGGCGCCGTACTGCAACGCCCCCAGAACCTGACTGCCCTGTTCCAGTACGGCCTTCGCCAACTGGTCCGGCAGGGTGTCGTCGGCGACGAGGCCCGCGGGCAGGGACAGGCCGGCCTTCGCCAGCGCCGGTTCGAGGACACGCAGCGAGTACGCCAGCCACGGGAAGAGCGGCGAGTCCTCGCCCGCCGCGACCGGGCCCTGGCACTCGACCGTCGGGCTGGGCAGTCCGGCGTCGAGAAAGGTGCGGTTCAGTCGGGGCCCGAAGTCAGGCGGCGTTCCGACTGCGTGGTACACCTCGGTCAGCAGCCGGTAGCTGTCGTCCCACAGCGGGCACGGCGGCCACGTGGGGTTCTGCACGACGAAGTCGAACTCGTGGAACACCATGATCCCGCCAGACCGCAGGAAGCGGGCGAACCGGCGAAGCGTGGCGGCGGGGTCCTTCTGGTACAGCAGGACGTAGCGGCCCACCACGGCGTCGAAGCGCTCAGTGGTGTCGAAGTGGTCGAGGTCGGTGACCGCGAAGTCGAGGCTTCCGTCGTAGCCTTCGTTCATTGCCCTGCGGCGGGCCTTCTCCGTGGTCGCCGAGTCGCGGTCGATGCCCAGGACCCGGCCGCTCGGCCCCACGATCTCGGCGGCCGGCATGGAGACATCGCCCATCCCCGAACCGAGGTCCAGGACTGACATGCCGGGCCTCAGACCGCCCAGGCGCAGGAAGCGATCCGTCGAGGGACGCAGGATCCGCGCCTGCAGCATGAGACGCCGGTGCTCCAAGTCCGAGCTTCCCAGTTTCGTAGTCGGTGTGCGCGTCGGATGCGGCTGCGGTGGCGGGCATGGTGGTTTCGTTCATCCTCTTCTGCCTTCTTCATCGGGTTTCCGGGCTGTCATGTGGGAACAAGTTGTGGCCATGTGGTGCGGCTTGGCGCCGGTCTGGCCCGGCGGGCGACGCATGCCGTCACGTGGTGGCCCAGGAACCTGCCGAGGCACCCGAACCAGTGCGGGGCGTGGTCGGTGCCTCGGCTGCCGCTCCCCGGTCCAGCTCCGGGGGACCGTCGGCCAGGACCTTTTCGGAGTTCCGGGCTTCTTCGCCCCAACGGCGCAACGACTCAGCGACGTCAAGCACTTGGCCCACCCGCCAGCAACACCCGGTCGGGCCGGATCGGCAGGTGGCGGTGGCGTACGCCGGTGGCGTGCCAGACCGCGTTGGCGATGGCCGCCGCGGCGCCCACGTTGCCGATCTCGCCGATGCCCTTGATCCCGACCGGGTCGTCGGGGTCGGGATCGTCCACCCAGTACGCCTCGATGGCGGGGACGTCGGCGTGCGCGGCGATGAGCCCGCGAAATCGGCACCGACCAGGCCACCGGTGGCCTCGTCCCGCACGGCTTCCTCGTGCAGGGCCATGGAGATGCCCCAGGTCATGGCGCCGGTGAACTGACCCCGTGCGGTCAGTGGGTTGACGATCCGGCCGGCCGCGAAGACGCCGAGCATGCGCCGCACCCGGACCTCGCCGGTGACTGGGTCGACAGCGACCTCGGCGAACTGTGCCCCGAAGGTGTGCCGCTCCTTCGGCTCCTGCTGTGCGACGGCGACGACGGCCGCGGTGGTGTCGGACCGTACGGTGATGCCTTCCGGCGGGATGGTGGCGCCCGGGTGGAGTCGCTCCAGCAGTTCCCCGGAGGCCGCCTTGATGGCCCAGGCCCAGAGCGGGTGCCCATCGAGCCGGCACCGAGTGCGGCCGGGCCGAAGTCGCTGTCCCCGATGCGGACCCGGACCTGGTCCGGCGCCACCTGGAGCGCGTCGGCGGCGATCTGGGTGAGTGCGGTCCGCGCCCCGGTTCCGATGTCGGAGGCGGCGATGCGCACGGTGAAGCCGCCGTCGGCTTCCGCCGTCACCGCGCACGTGGACGGTGCGGCCGCCACATGGTAGGTGGCCGCCGCGGTGCCGGTGCCCAGCAGCCAGCGCCCCTCCCGACGCACGCCGGGCCGCGGGTCGCGGTCCGCGCGACCTGGGGGTTGTGCTGAATGTAGGGGGCGCCCAGGTACCGGTCGGCGGCCTCCCGGGGCTTCCTGTGGTTGATGGCGAGGTCCAGGAACGCGATCGCGATGCGCTTGTTGACCACTTCCTGGTTTGCTCGTACGCCGTGCGGGATGGCCGCAGCGAGTGCGCGTGCCGGTGCCGGCAGCGGGGTGCCGGGGCTGGCGGAGGCTGTAGTGCATGCGGTCAGCGCGGCCGCGGCAAGGATGCCCGCGCTGGGGAAGGTGACACCGCGGCGGAGCACGAGGGTGTTCATGCTTGTCTCCAGAGTTGTGCCCGGCTGTTGGCCCGTGGTCCGGGGTCGGCCTTCCGTCACAGATCCGGAACGTGTGGGGAACGATCGGGCAGGAGGACGAATCAGGAGGCGTGTCCGAAGACGGGGCAAGGCCCGGGTCGTGAGCAGGCGGGATACGGGGGACGGACACCGGTGGCCCACGCCACCGGCCAATGACGCCGAACGATTTCGCCCTCTATGGTGGAACGCAAACGGACAGCAGTCCGGCACGCCGAACGTAGCGGACTGGTGTCCGGTTAGGCAAGGGCTTCGGATGCAAGCCCGGGAGGAGGGCATGTGGAATCGAGGACTGACGGGCCTCAGCGGTCGGACGCGCAGCGCAACCGGGAGCGCATCCTGGAGGTGGCGCTGGTCGAACTGTCGCGCTCCCCGGACGTCCCGCTGATCACGATCGCCAAGAAGGCGGGCGTCGGACAGGGCACGCTCTACCGCAACTTCCCCAATCGCGAAGCGCTCGTCCTCGAGGTGTACCGCCACGAGGTGCAGCAACTCACCGACAGTGCTGACGAACTGCTGAGGACAAAGGAGCCCGACCAGGCCCTGCGTACATGGATGGACCGCCTCGCCCGCTTCATCATGGCCAAGACCGGGCTGGCCGACGCACTACGTCAGGCCGCCGGCACGACGGGAGGCCCGGAGTCGTCGGGATACGCGCTGGTGGTCGGATCGATCGAATCCCTGCTCAACGCCAACCACGAGGCCGGCACCATCCGCCCGGGGGTGACCGCCGACGACTTCCTCCTCGCCATCGCGGGCATCTGGCAGATCGACATCCGCGGAGACTGGCACGCCAAGACCACCCGGCTGCTGGACCTCATCATGGACGGCCTGCGCGCGGGAGCGCCGGGGCGGCACTGAGGACAGCCGGGGCCGCGGCAGCGGCGAGAGGCGGAGGCGGTCGGCGGAGTCCGTGCGACTTCCCCGCCCTGTCGCCTGCCGCTCCGCATCCGCTCGGTGAACACGTCCAGCTCGGCCTCTTCGCGCCGCGCCCCCCGCACCAGTCTCCGTGGGCTCACCGCCCGGCGTCCGCGCTCGGGCCATGCCGGGAACCGGCCTTGCTAACCGGACAGCCGTCCGCTACCTTCCGGGTAGCGGACAGCCATCCGTTTCGGCTCCGCCTTCGCGGCACACATGCGACCGCTGACACGACAGGCGTACGCGCACCCCGCCCCACACGCTCACGGAAGATTCCCTTGCCATGAAACTGCTCATCCTCGGCGCTACTGGTCCCACCGGTCGCCATCTCGTCGACCTGGCCCTGCGCTCCGACGACTCGGTCACCACCTTCGTACGCAACCCGGCGGCTCTCGGTGACCTGGCCGACAAGGTCACGGTGGCCACCGGAGACGCCACATCACACCGCGACATCGCCGCCGCCGCGGTCGGTCACGACGCGATCGTCTCCGCCCTCGGCAGGGGCAACTCGGTGCGCGCCGACGGCCTCTTCACGCGCGCCTCGGCGGCCGTGATCGGTGCCGCCAAGGAAGTGGGCGTCCCCCGACTGGTGTGGCTGTCGTCGTTCGGCGTCGGCTACACCTTCGACGAGTCGAGCACCGCCCAGAAGGCGATCTACCGCACGCTGCTGCGGTCGATCTACGCCGACAAGGAGATCGCCGACGAGCGCATCCGCTCCAGCGGGCTCGACTGGACCGTGGTCTACCCGACCCGGCTGACCCACGGCCCCGCCAAGGGCGCATACAGCGCGGGGGACCACCTGCCGATGAAGGGCAACCCGACGATCAGCCGTGCGGACGTGGCCGCCTTCCTGCACGAGGCGGTACACGGCAGCGAATGGATCCAGCGCAGCCCCGTGATCACCGACTGACGCCTTGCCATCACCTCGCGGCGGCCGCCCAGTTCGGGACGGTGCGCCACTCCCCTTACGCGGCCCGATCAGCACGTCGCCCGGGCCGCCCTTCACGAGGCGCCCTCTGATCCGTGGCGTGTCCTGGACCGCGCCCGGGAGCCGACCGGATATGACAGTTGTTATAAGGGTGTGTAGTCTGCCGCCCATAACGACTGTCATAGGAGGATGTCGTGACCATCATCACCGTGAACACACCCAAGGGGCGCCTGAGCCTGGAGCAGCGCCGTGAGCTGGCCGAGACACTGACGGACGCGGTACTGGTGCCCGAGGTGGGCCAGTTCGCTCCGGCCGCCCGGCCCGGGTTCCAGGTGCATTTCGTCGAGCGCGAGCGGGACATGATGGCCATCGACGGCCGACTGCTGGCGGACGTCGGCCCGGAACTCGACGTGATGGTGATCGACCTCGCGGTCATGGACGCCGCCTGGCAGCCGGAGGTGCGGGCCGAGGTGATCGAACGCGTACTGGCCGCACTGGCGGCGGCCTGCGGGCTGGAGAAGCCGGCGCCGGCCTGGTGGGTCAACTTCCGTGTGATCGACGAGGGCAGCTGGGGTTCGTCCGGCGGCGTACTGTCGATCCTGCCACTGCTTCAGAGCGGAGTGTTCACGGAGGAGCGGGTCAAGGCGGTCCGTGCCGCGCTGGGCACCTGAAGCCCGAGTTGCCGAGCGCGATCCGGACTCAGTCCTCGACCGCGGCAAGGATGAGCGCCCGCAACTGCTCGGCGGTGCGATCGAGGGGCTGGGTGCTGCGCTTGGCACGGCACATGGCCACGGTTCCCTCGACGGCCGCGACGATGAGCGTGGCGAGGTCCGCCGCCCGCTCAGGCTCGGCGCCGTGCTCACGCAAGGAGTCGGCGAGCAGTCCCTCCCATGTGGCGAAGACATCGGCAGCCGCTGCCAGCACGGCGGACGTCTCGCCGGCGGCCGGTTCCTCGATGGAGACCGCGAGGACGGGGCAGCCGGCCCGGAAGTCACTGTCGACGACGATCTTGCGCCACAGAGCAAGGAAGGCTTGCAGACCGGCGACCGGACCCGCCTGCAATTCCTTGCGCAGGCTGCGCGCGGTCCACTCGCCCGTGTAGCGCACTGCCTCGGTGACCAACTGCTGCTTGCCCTCGGGGAAGTAGTGGTACGTCGACCCGAGCGGAGCCCTGGCGTGCTTGGCCGTCTCGCGGATGCTCGTCGCGTTCAGGCCACGCCGACTGATCATGTCGGCCGCACCGGCCACGATCCGCTCACGCGCTGACGGACTGGACTTGGTCACCCGCGACCCCCTTCCGATCCCTGGACTATAACAACTGTCATAGTCTACCGTCATCGTCTTCTGTGGCGACTGTCATAGGCCTGCTGCGCCGCCGAAACCGAACGAAGAGCGTCTCAAGCCCGGCTTCGTCCGGGCCGATGGCTGACCGCGCCACCCGGACCTCGCCCCCCCCCACACGGAGAAACTCTATGCACACCCCCCTGACCGAGCCGCCCCCAGCAGCGGGACCCGAGCACCTGGAGCGCCAGAGGGCGGCCATCACTCGCCTGGGGCACGAACTGCGCGCCCTGGTGGAAGCCACGGTCCGCACCGTCGCCTCGCCCGACACTCTGCACCGCGTGGCGGACGGCGTCCGTCATGTCACCGGCCAACTGACCGGGCGACAGCGCGCACGAACGGAGATCCCCGAAGTGGACGGCTTCCCCGGGGGTCCGCGGATGTACAGCCCTGTCGTCGGGGCGGGCAGCCCGCTGGCCCCGCCCGTGAGCATCACGCCCACCGACGACGGCCTGATCGGTCACTGCACGCTGGGCATCGCCCACGAAGGCCCGCCCGGCTACGGCCACGGCGGCATGAGCGCCATGCTCCTGGACGAACTCATGGGCCAAGCCTGCACCGCCGCTGGAACTCCCGGCCTCACCGTCTCCCTCCAGATGCGCTACCACCAGCCCATCCCGCTGGAGACACCACTGCGCATCCTCGGACGCGTCACCGGCACGGACAACCGCAAGATCTTCGTGACCGGAGCGATCACCACCGAGGCGGCCCCTTCGACAGACCTGGTCACGGCGGACGGTGTCTTCATCGCGCCCGACCCCGACCGCGTCCGCGCACTGTTTCCCGGCCTGCCGGAAGAAGCGTGACAGAGAGGCGCGACCGGGCTGGATTCGTGGAGACCGCGCCGTGTCGCCGACGAGGATGGTTGACGTATGCAGATGGAGATCCGGGCTGCTGCGATCCGCGGCATCGATCGTCTGATCGACGACCTTGGTGGCGACGGGGCGGCGCTGTTGTCCGAGTTCGGCGTTTCGCCCGCTGATCTGGACTCCGAGCACGGGCTGTTGCCGACGGTGACGGCCGGGCCCGAGCCGGTGGTCCTGGTGGCGACGATGGTCGCCAAGCCGGGCCAGGAAGAGCTGGTCGAGAAGACGTTGACGGCGGCGCTGCCCGCGGTGCACGCCGAATCCGGATGCCTGCGCTACGCGCTGCACCGCAAGGCGGGAACCACCGGCGAGTTCGTCATGATCGAGAAGTGGGCCTCGCAGGACGCACTGGGCGCGCACATGAAGGGTGCCGCGATGCGGGAGGTCGGCGCCGCCCTGGCACAGGCACTGGCCGGACCGCCGGACATGGTCTTCCTGGACGCCGTCCCCGCCGGCGACCCGGACGCCGGCGCCGTCTGACAGACCACGGGGCCGGGCCGACGGGCGACACCGGTCGGCCCGGCCCGGGACCCCACGAAACCGAGGAGCTTTCCCATGAAGAGCCTGATGTTCGTCGCGCCCGGACAGCTGCGCTTCGACGAGGTCGACGCCCCCAGGATCGTCGAGGGCACGGACGCGCTCGTGCGCCCGCTCGCGGCCACGACCTGCGATCTCGACCACCATGTCATCGGCGGCAAGACCCCGTTCTCCGGATTCGGCCCGTTCCCGCTCGGCCACGAGTGCGTGGGCACCGTGGTCGAGGTCGGCCCCGACTGCACGGACGTCGCGGTCGGCGACGTCGTCGGGGTCGCGTGGCACATCGCGTGCGGCACCTGCGCGCAGTGCGAGCTCGGGCACACCGCTCGATGTCTCGTCCACGGCGACGCCCAGTACGGCCTTCCGGTGAACGGGGCCTGGGGCGGGACCTTCGACGAACTCATCCGCGTTCCCTATGCGGACTTCAACCTCGCCAAGCTGCCCGCCGGGGTCGACCCCGTGCACCTGGCCTCGATCGGCGACAATCTCGCGCTCGGCTGGGAGACGGTGATGCCGACCGTCGCCGGGATCTCCGACCCGAAGATCGCGGTCTTCGGCGGAACCGGCTCCATCGGCCTGTACTGCGTCGACGTCGCGGTCCACTGCGCCGGCGCCCGCACCGTCTACTACGACGACGACCCGGTCAGGATGAAGGTCGCCCAGCAACTCGGCGCCGAGGTCCACGACGTCAACGGCAAGCGGGAGAAGGACTTCCACCTGGCCGTGGACGCCAGCTGCAACCCCGAGCGGCTGCGCAAGGCGCTGCTGTCGGTCGTGCCCGAGGGACACGTCAACAGCGTCGGCATCTACTTCGACGAGGTCCAGCTCCCCCTGCTCGCGCTCTACCAGCGCGGAGTCCACTTCCACAACGGCAAGGGGCACGCGCGGCCGAACATGACGCCGACCCTGGACGCGGTGGCGGCGGGCACGCTCCACCCCGAGCTGGTCACCAGCGGAATCTACGGCTGGGACGAGATCCCCGGCGTGCTGACCTCCGACCGGGCCGGCCACAAGCCGATCTTCGTCCTGGAGAGCTGAGGCATCGGGGCCGTCGGTCCGCCGCGGAGAGCACCGCTCGAATGCCGCCGTCGAGGTGATCGGCGGCCCGTGCGAGTGGTGCGGGCCACCCAGCGGGACCAGGGCCGACCATCAGCGGCTGTCCGATCCTGGCGCAGCTCGACGAGATGAACGCCAAGCTCAGAAGGCCCTACTCCGCCAGGCTCTGCATGCCGATCACCGACAGCAACTTCAGCTTCTCGGCGGACTCGGTGCCCGGCTCGGCCGAGTAGCCGAGGATGCGCAGGCCGCTGCCGTCCACCCGGAGCACGTTGCAGTCCAGCGTCAGCAGGCCCACCTGCGGGTGCTCGACCGTCTTGCCCGCGAGCTCCAGGCTGCCCACGACACCCGCCTCCCACAGCTCGGCGAACCGCTTGCTGCCTGCGCGCAACTCGGCGATCAGCAGCCGTAGTTGACGGTCGGCGGGATACTTGGCGGCGGCGGCACGCAGTTCGGAGACCATACCGATCTCCAAGGCGCGCTGCCCCTCCTGCGTGTGCCGGGCCCGGGTGGGCGACCCCATGAATACGCCCCACGCCCCGTTGCGCTCAAAGCCGCGGGCGCCGGACATGTCGCCCATCAGCGCCTGGTACATCGGGTTGGCCATCAGCAGCGTCAAGGCGGCGTCGGTGACCGCGACCGGGGTGTCCACCAGCCGGTCCAGCAGCCGCAGGACGCCGGGCGGGATGTACGACGGCACCACCTCGGGCCCCGGGAGCACCAGCCCGGCCAGCCCGAACAGATACGCCCGCTCGTCTCCCGTGAGCCGCAGCGCCCGCGCCAGGGCCTCGACGACCTGACCGGAGGGGTTGGCCGCCCGGCCCTGTTCGAGGCGGGTGACGTAGTCGACCGAGATCCCGGCCAGCAGGGCCAGTTCCTCGCGCCGCAGCCCCGCCGCACGCCGCTGTCCGCCGACCGGCAGCCCGACCGTGTCGTGGGAGATCCTGTCCCGCCAGCGCCGCAGTGCCTGCCCGAGTTCCGTCGCGGTCATGCCCCCAGTGAACACCGTCGGCCGGGTGCGTACCTGGTACTGGCAGTCCCAGGAAGAAGGGTCTCCTGGCTGTCCGCCCGCCCGGGCAGCAGTGTGGACGCATGACAAGAACACTGATCACCGGAGCCAACAAGGGACTGGGCTTCGAGACCGCCCGCCGTCTCATCGCCGCAGGCCACACCGTCTACGTCGGAGCCCGGGACGCGGAGCGCGGCCGCCGCGCCGCCGACGAGCTGGGCGCCCGGTTCGTCCAGATCGACGTCACCGACGACGCCTCCGTCCAGGCCGCCGCGAAGACCGTCGAGGCCGACGGCGGGCTCGACGTGCTGGTCAACAACGCCGGCATCGAGGTCCGGGGCGAGGACAACAGCGTGCCCGGCGCCGCGGACGTCACCGCCGACCAGGTGCGGGCCGTCTTCGACACGAACGTCCTGGGCGTCGTCCGCGTCACCCACGCCTTCCTCCCGCTGTTGCGACGCTCCGCCGCGCCGGTCGTGGTCAACCTCAGCAGCGGCCTCGGCTCGATCGGCTACGTCTCCAACCCGGAGCACCCGGCCCACCACTACCCGGGTATGACCTACGCGGCCTCCAAGGCCACGGTCAACATGCTCACCGCGCACTACGCGAAGGCGTTCCCGGCCATGCGGATCAACGCCGTGGCACCCGGTTTCGCGAAGACGGACCTCAACGGCCACACGGGCATGCAGTCCGTCGAGGAAGCCGCCGAGATCATCGTGCGCATGGCGCAGGTGGGCCCCGACGGCCCGACCGGCGGCTACTTCGACACCGCCGGCACGCTGCCCTGGTGAGGCCACAGCCGCACGAGCCGGGGCGGCGTGCCCTGCGCGCGCAGCCGCGCCCCGGCGTGCCGCGCCGGCGTTCACACCAGGAGACGGATTGCTCGAGCGGGTGGACCGACCCACCCGAGCGTTCAGAGCAGGGCTTCGGGGGTGATGGGCAGTTCCCGGATCCGGCGGCCGGTGGCGTTGAAGACCGCGTTGGCGATGGCGGGCGCCACTCCGACGATGACGATCTCACCGAGCCCCTTGACGCCGATCGGGTCGGCCTCGTAGTCCTCCCCGTCGATGAAGATCGCCTTCAGGTCCGCGGGAATGTCGGCGTTGACCGGCACGAGGTAGTCGGCGAGATTGGCGTTGACGATCCGGCCGTCGCGGTGGTCGTTGACCGTGTGCTCGAGGAGTGCCTGGCCGGTGCATCCGATCATGGCCCCGAGGGCCTGGTTGTCGGCGAGTTCGGGGCTGATGACCCGGCCGGCGGCATGAGGGAGTCGCCGAGCCGGAACGTCACCTGGCGCACGGTCAGGCCAACCTTCAGCACTTCGGCAGCCCGATGTTCGCCCGTCGGCAGCGTTCCCGGTCGTCCGTCCAGGACGACCGGGCACCCTTATTCAATAAGCCGGTGTCATCGACGGTCAGCACGGCATCCCGGTCGCCGAGGTGTTCCACCACATGGGCGCGGACGTCGTCCGTGACCTCGTCGGCGTCCCACTCGACACCCATAATCACTCCACCAACCGAGCTGGACGGCAGTCACGGCAAGCACCGTTGCAGTGTTAAGACA
The DNA here is from genome assembly GCF_040704615.1 of Streptomyces sp. NPDC046862. Taxonomy (NCBI): domain Bacteria; kingdom Bacillati; phylum Actinomycetota; class Actinomycetes; order Kitasatosporales; family Streptomycetaceae; genus Streptomyces; species Streptomyces sp. NPDC046862. The sequence continues at coordinate 27,713 of NZ_JBEYXP010000069.1, forward strand.
GCGTGATGCCGAGTCGCTCCGCGAGCTCGTGGGCGCTGACGCCGTACGTCTCCCGGATCCGTACGCCGTCGGGGCCGACGTCGAACACGCCGCAGTCCGTGTAGACGCGGCTGACGCAGCCGATGCCGGTGAGGGGGTAGGTGCACTGCGGTACGAGCTTCGGCTCGCCGGAGCGGGTGAAGAGCGTCATCATCACGTAGACCTCCTTGGCGCCGATGGCGAGGTCCATGGCGCCGCCCACGGCGGGGATGTCGTTGGGCCTACCGGTGTGCCAGTTGGCGAGATCACCGTTGAAAGCGGCCTGGTACGCCCCGAGAACGCAGACATCGAGGTGCCCGCCACGCATCATCGCGAAGGAGTCGGCGTGGTGGAAGTACGCCGCGCCCGGCAACTCGGTCACCGGGACCTTGCCGGCGTTGGTCAGGTCGGGGTCGACCGCGTCGCCCTCGGCCTTCGGACCCATGTTGAGCATGCCGTTCTCGGTGTGCAGCACCACCCCGGAGCCGGCCGGCAGATGGTCGGCGATCCTGGTGGGCTGCCCGATCCCGAGGTTGACGAAGGCGCCGGCCGGGATGTCGCGTGCGATGACGGCGGCCAGTTCGTCCATCGAGAGCCGGTGGTCGGCGCCCGTCGGTGCCCCGGAGCAGGTCGTGGTCATCGTGCCCCCTGAACGGTGTAGTGACGGGTCTTCACCTGGACGACCCGGTCGACGTAGACGGACGGGGTGACAACGGCCTCGGGGTCGAGCATCCCTGGTTCGACGACCTGGCCGACCTGGACGATGGTCGTCGTCGCGGCCGTGGCCATGACCGGTCCGAAGTTGCGGGCCGTCTTGCGGTAGACGAGGTTGCCCAGCGTGTCCGCGGCATGCGCGGCGATCAGCGCGTAGTCGCCCTTGATCGGGTACTCCAGCAGGTACGTCCGGCCGTCGATCTCCCGCTCCTCCTTGCCCTCGGCCAGCGGCGTGCCGACCGCGGTCGGGCAGTAGAAGGCGCCGATGCCGGCACCGGCCGCGCGCATCCGCTCGGCGAGGTTGCCCTGCGGCACGACCTCCAGCTCGATCTTCCCCGCGCGGTAGAGGCCGTCGAAGACCCAGGAGTCGGCCTGACGGGGGAAGGAGCAGAGCACCTTGCGCACCCGGCCGGCGGCCAGCAGCGCGGCCAGTCCGACGTCGCCGTTGCCGGCGTTGTTGGACACGATCGTGAGGTCCTTCGCACCCTGCCGGATGAGCGCGTCGATCAGGTCGAACGGCATCCCGGCCAACCCGAAGCCGCCGATGAGGACAGTGGACCCGTCCTCGATCCCGACGACAGCGGCGTCGGCGCTCTCGACGATCTCCGCCCGGCTCATCGGACCGGCTCCGTGACGTCGCAGTTCTCGAGTACGACTGCCAGGCCCTGACCGACGCCGATGCAGATCGCGGCGACGCCGTAGCGCTGCCCCGTCTCGCGCAGCACCTTGGCCAGCGTGGCGAGGACGCGACCGCCCGAGGCACCCAGTGGGTGGCCGATCGCGATGGCGCCGCCCTTCTGGTTGACGATGGCGGGATCGACCTTCCACGAGTCCAGGCAGGCGAGCGACTGCACGGCGAAGGCCTCGTTGAGCTCGACCGCGCCCACCTGGTCCCAGCCGATCCCGGCCCGGGCCAGCGCACGGTTCGCGGCCTCGACCGGGGCGTAGCCGAAGGCCTGCGGCTCCAGCGCCATCACGCCGCGGCCGGCGATGCGGGCGATCGGGTCGGCCCCGATCGTGTCCGTGGCCTTCTCGCTGCCCAGCAGCACCGCGGAGGCACCGTCGTTGAGCGGGCTGGCGTTGCCCGCGGTGATGGTGCCGCCCTGCTCCGGTGTGCGGAAGACCGGCCGCAGCCCCGCCAGTACCTCCGGGGTGGATCCGGCCCGGATGCCCTCGTCGCGGGTCAGCTCGACGCCTTCCACCGGCGCCACCAGGTCGTCGTAGAAGCCCGACTCCCAAGCTGCGTGGGCGAGTTGGTGGGAGCGGGCGGCGAACTGGTCCTGACGCTCGCGGGAGATTCCGAACCGTTCCTGGAGCTGCTCGTTGGCCTCGCCGAGGCTGACCGTCCACTCCCTCGGCATCCGCGGGTTGACCAGCCGCCAGCCGAGCGTGGTCGAGACCGCGGTGACGTCGCCGGCCGGGAACGGTTTCGCCGGCTTGGGCAGCACCCACGGCGCCCGGGTCATCGACTCGACGCCACCGGTCAGCACGACCTCGGCATCGCCGGACTCGATGGTCCGGCTGGCGATCATCGCCGCGTCGAGGCTCGAGCCGCACAGCCGATTGACCGTGGTGCCGGGCACGCTCACCGGAAGCCCGGCGAGCAGCGCCACCATACGGCCGACGTTGCGGTTCTCCTCGCCGGCGCCGTTGGCGTTGCCCCACACCACGTCGTCTATCGCGGCGGGGTCGAGGCCCGGCACCCTGGTGAGCGTCGAGGCGATCGCGGCGGCGGCGAGGTCGTCGGGGCGGACGCCCGCCAGCGCGCCGTCGAAGCGTCCGAACGGCGTGCGCGTCGCGGCGTAGAGGAAAGCACTCATGGCAGCGACGCTAAGCCCAGGCCACGATATCCTGAAGTACTCATATACGAACTGATTGATATGGACGACATATGGATCTGCGTCACCTCCGATACTTCGTGGCGGTGGCCGAGGAACGCCATTTCGGTCGCGCCGCCGAGCGGCTCCACATGGCCCAGCCGCCGCTGTCCACGCAGATCCGCCAGCTGGAGGCCGAGCTCGGCGTCGAGCTGCTCCACCGCACCACACGTCGCGTCGACCTCACCGAGGCCGGGCGGGCCTACCTGGAGCGGGCGCGCGCGATCCTCGCCGACGTCGACGAGGCCGCCCACCACACACGGCGCGTCGCCGCCGGCACGGTGGGACACCTCGCGATCGGGTGCGTGGGCTCAGCGACGTACAGCCTCCTGCCCGCCCTGTCGCGGCGACTGTCGGAGGAACTCCCCGGCATCGACTTCTCCTTCCGCGGCGAGATGCTCGCGCCCGACCAGGTCGAGGCGCTGCGCACCGGCGCGATCGACGTCGCACTGCTGCGCCCTGTGGCGGCCGACCTCTCCCTCACCGTGCGCACCCTGCGCCGAGACAAGCTCGTCGTCGCCGTACCGGCCGACCACTCCCTCGCCCGCCGGAAACGGCTCCGCGCCGCGGACCTCGCCGGCGCCGACCTGATCGTGCACTCCGCCGACCGCCGCTCGGTGATGTACGGCGTCGTCCTGGGCCTTCTGCACGACGCCGGCATCGAGCCGCGCATCCGCCACGAGGTCGGCGAGACCTCGACGCTGGTCACGCTGGTGGCCGGCGGCCTCGGCGTCGCGGTCGTACCGGAACCGGTGACCGCTCTCACACTCGACGGCGTCGCCTACCTGCCGCTGACCGGGGTCGACGCACGTGTGGAACTGGCCGTCGCCCACCGCGCCGACCGCTCCGAGCCACATCTGGCACGCACCGTGGGGCTCATCCGGGCGGCGATCTGAGAACCAGGGGCGGTGGTACTCCAGCAACGCCCCACGCCGCCACGTGACTTACCAGGAAGGGGGCCTACGCAACAATCTTCGCGACGGAATCGCGAGCCCGTCGGGCGATGCGGTCGTCGCTGGTGTCGTCCGCCCCGCCCACCCCGATGGCGCCGATGACCTCTCCGTCGGCCGTCACGATCGGAACGCCGCCGGCGACCGGCAGCAGGTTGGAATCGACCAGGTGGGGAGGCGCCACCTGCATCTGGGAGGACGCGGCGAAGACCGCGAACCTGGCCGTCGGGACACCGCTCACGGCCGAGGTGTACGCCTTGCGCCGCGCGGTCTCCACACCGAGAAGGCCGACGCCGTCGTCACTGAGAAGGACCTTGGTCACGCCACTGCGGTTGACCACGACAGCGCACACCTTGTGCCCCTCGGCCCTTCCTGCTTCCAGAGCGGCGAGTGCGGCGCCGTGTGCGATCTCGTAGCTGAGCGGCTCTCGCATGGAGCGGATCCTTCCCTTGTCGACCGAACGACCTACCGGCCGTCTTTCGTGGAGTCCGCTCAGTATGTCGCCGCCCCGGCATGAATGTGAAGGGGGGATCACATTCACATTCCGGGGTCAGGAGCTCACTGCCCCGGCACACCGAGGAGGTACGGGCAGGCGATGTTCACCAGCTCCTCGGTGAGTTGACGCCACGTCAGCGGCCGCTCGGACTCGAAGAGTTCACCGTGCAGCACACGGTTCATGCACGCCCCGTAGACCAAGCGGAAGACGACATCCAGGCGCAGCTCCGGCTCCGGCGCACCGGCCATCGCCGGCAGGACCGGCTCCAGAAACTGCCGGAAGACCCGGCCGGCGTCGATGCTGGCCTCGGACCCCACTCGGGCCACCGCGGGATCCGTGGTGCCCGCGGTGATGAAGACGCGCATCAGGCGCGCGTGCGTTTCAAACGTCTCCGTGAGCCCGGCGACCGCCGAGGCGACCATCGCGGCCGGATCCGCGCGCAGCGGAGCGAAACGGCGGATGATGTCGGCGCGAAACTGGTCGATCATGGCGTGCTGCAGCGCCGCGGTCAGTCGGTCCTTGTCGCCGAACCGCCGATAGACGCTCCCCACGGAGACGCCCGCCCGAGAGGCGACGGCCGCGACAGTGAGCGCCTCGGTGCCGCCCTCTTCGAGAAGGGCCGTGCCCGCTTCCAGGATCCGCTGCTGGGTGAGCCGGCTGCGCGCCTGCTGCGCCGGCGGCAGATCGAGCGACGGTTCGGTAGTCATCCGCCCCAGCGTATACGGAGCCGGCATCCGCTCCGGAAGTCGCAACTGGCGCCGCCGGGCCGTGAACAACGGCGCGACCAAGGCCGACCCGCGACCGGCGCATGCCGTCGACACCATGCTCGACCGACTGCCGGCCGGGACGGCGTACCGACTGACCGCCCCCCGATCGAGCGGCACCTGACCGTGACCCTTGACGCACCCGCAGCCAAATGCGAATGTGAATCCACAATCCTATTCGAGGGGCGCACATCACGGTGCCCTCGCAGGGGATCCCCCACAGCCCTGCACGGGACACCGGCTGTGCGCCCGAGCCGCACGGGAGACAGAACGATGACCACCACTTCAGAGACCGACACCGGCACGGGCTACGGCCGCCCGAAGCCCTCGTACAACGCCCGCCTGCGCGAGGTCGGGCCCGGCACGCCCATGGGCGAGGCGCTGCGCCGCTACTGGCACCCGATCGCCAGCTCGGAAGCGCTCGTCGCCGGTGCCCTGCCGCAGAAGACCCGTGTGCTGGGCGAGGACCTGGTCGTGTTCCGGGACGGGCAGGGCAACCCCGGTGTCGTGATCGAGCGCTGCACCCACCGCGGCGCCAGCCTCTTCTACGGCCGCGTCGAGGACGACGGCATCCGCTGCTGCTACCACGGCTGGAAGTTCGACGTGCGGGGCCGCTGCATCGAGCAGGCCTGCGAGCCGGCCCTGGGCCGCAGGCGCGACGCCGCCCGTCAGCCCTGGTATCCCGTGGCGGAGCGCTACGGCCTGGTCTTCGTCTACATGGGCCCGCCCGAGCTCAAGCCCGAACTCCCCCGCTACGACGCGCTGGAGGACCCCGCGGAGGATGAGAAGTACTTCGCGAGCTGGCCGGTTCCCCACGCCGCGGTCCTCGGCATGCCGGCCGACTTCAGCTGGCTCAACATCTACGAGAACTCCGCCGACCCGACCCACGTCACCTGGCTGCACTCCACGCACAGCGGCTACCAGATGCTGGGCACCGGCACCTTCGGCTACCCCGAGAACTTCTTCGACCCGGCCACCATCGCCGAGCGCCTGACGTACGAGCGCACCGACCACGGCGTGATGTACACCCAACGGTTCGAGATCGAGGGTGAGGACGGCGAGGTCACGGAGTACGGCTTCGCGGTCGAGCAGCAGCTTCCCAACGTCTTCGGCCTGCCCGACTACGTGAAGGTGACCCCCGACGCGCGGCCGGACCAGTTGCTGTGGGTCGTGCCCTCCGACGACACCAGCCACCGGCTCTTCTTCTCCATCCGCACCAACGATCCCGAGCGCATGGTCCGCTTCGTCATCGGCATCACGCAGAACGGCAAGCAGAACCACGAGCTGACCGACGAGGAACGTCACCGGTTCCCCGGCGACACGGAGGCCCAGGGCTCGCAGGGAGCGATCACCCTGGACTCCGAGGAGACCCTGGCCACCGGAGACCGCGGCGTCGTCATGCTGCGTCGGATGCTTCTGACGATGGCCGACGACGTCGAGGCCGGGCGCGACCCGATCAACATCATCCGTGACGCGTCGGAGGTCCACCACACCCAGTCCGGCCTGTTCACCATCGGCAAACGCCCGGCGGGCGAGACCGCCGACGTCTCTGCCACCGCGGGAATCTGAGCGAGCAGCATGAGCAACGAGTGGCTCGACACCATCGTGGTCGCCCGGTACGACGCGACGGCCCGGATCATGGTGGTCGACCTGATCAGTCCCGAGGGCGCCCACCTCCCGGAGTTCGCCGCGGGCGCCCATGTCGACGTACTCGTGGACAGCGCCGCCGGGCTGGTCCGCCAGTACTCCCTGTGCGGGCCGCCGTACGATCGCACCCGGTACCGGCTGGCCGTGCTGGCCGAGACGGCGTCGCGTGGCGGCTCACTCGGGATGCACCGACTCCGCGCGGGTGACAGGCTGCGGATCTCCCGTCCGCGCAACAGGTTCGGAGTCTCGGACCGGGCTCGTCGCCATCTGCTGGTGGCCGGCGGTATCGGCGTCACTCCCCTGCTCGCCATGGCGCACGCGCTCCACGTCACGGGCGCCGAGTACGAGTTGCACTACTGCGCCCGAAGCCGCGCGGACGCGGCGTTCCTGGACGAGCTGGAACGCGACCCCCGCGTCCGGCTCCACTTCGACGACGGCCCGGACGACCAGCGACTGAGCATCGCCGCCGACCTCGGCCCGCCCGACCCCGACACGGCGCTATACGTCTGCGGGCCCGGGGGCTTCATGGACTACGTGATCTCCTCGGCCCTCGGCGCGGGCTGGCTCGCCGAAGCCATCCACAAGGAACGCTTCGCGCCGGTGGAGAGCGCCGAGGCGCACAAGGCGGGCGGGAACTTCACGGTGCGGCTCGCCAAGACCGGCGGCGAGTACGAGATCGAGGAAGGCGAGAGCGTCCTCGACGTCCTGCTCGCGAGCGGCGTCGACGCCCCCTACTCCTGCCGGCAGGGGATCTGCGGCGAGTGCATCGTGCGCGTACTCGCCGGAGAGCCCGACCACCGCGACGACATCCTGACCGACCGTGAGCGCGCCGAGGGCATGTTCACCACGTGCTCGTCGCGCGCACTCTCACCGATTCTGGAGCTGGACCTATGACCACGACATCCCCCACATCCACCACCGTCCAGGCGATCGAGCAGGCGGAGGCCGCCTGGCTCGCGGCGCTCACCGAGGGTGAGGAAGCCATGACCGCCCTCATGCTCGAGGACAGCCAGGCCATCCACGGCCCGGTCGGGAAGATCGACGACCGGGAGACGTTCGCCCACTTCACCTGGACCCGCCGCCGTCACGTCTTCGCGAAGGCCGAGGGGCTCGGCATCACGGTGCGCGGCAAAACCGCGATCACTACATGCCTCCAGGAGATGCACATCGTCTTCGACGAGAACCTCCCGCCGTTCCCGGTCCAGGAGACGGTGACCCGCGTGTGGGAGGAGACCGGGGAGGGCTGGCGCCTGGCCCACCTGCACCAGGCCAAGCGCATGCCGCCGGTCTGACGCCCCCGAAGAGCCGACCGCCTCGCCCTGTCACCGTCCGGCACTCGCTGTTCGATGAACGGACAAGGGGCTTCAGAGCAGGCGGTCGGCCGAAGAGAGTTCGACATGCAGGGTTCGTGCGGCGGTGCGCCGCTGTCGTGGAGATGAGGCAACACATGTCAGCCACTGAGACCGAGGCACCCACGTCCGGCGCGGTCCGGACCAGCGACCTCCTCATCGCGGGCGAGCGCGTCGCGGCCAGGGACGGCCGCTGTTTCGAGACGACCGAGGCCCTGACCGGCGAGCCCATCGCGCGGGTCGCCGCGGCCTCCGTCGAGGACGTCAACCTCGCGGTGGACGCCGCGGCGGCCGCCCTCGAGGAGTGGTCGGGCCTTCCGCCGGCCGCACGGCGGTCGGTTCTGGAGCGTGCGGCCGTCCTGCTCGGCGAGCGCGCCGACGAGATAGTCGCCACGATGAGCCGCGAGATGGGTGCCACCCTTCCTTGGTGTGGCTTCAACGTGCACGTCGCGAAGGGCATGCTCGTCGAGGCTGCGGCCCAGGCCTACGCGGCTGTGGGCGAGGTCATCCCGTCGGACGTGCCCGGCCTCACCGCCCTCGGCGTACGTCAGCCGGTCGGCGTCGTCGTCGGCATCGCACCGTGGAACGCCCCGCTGATCCTCGGTGTGCGCGCCATCGTGTGGCCCCTGGTGTGGGGCAACACCGTGGTGCTGAAGTCCTCCGAGCAGACACCGCTCACCCAGGCCGCCATCGTCCAGGTGCTGCACGACGCCGGCGTGCCCGCCGGGGCCGTCAACCTCATCAGCAACGCGCCCGAGGACGGTCCCGGCGTCGTCGAGGCGCTGATCGCCCACCCCGCCGTGACCCGTGTGAACTTCACGGGATCCAGCCGGGTCGGCCGCGTCATCGGCGAACTCGGCGGCCGCCACCTCACCCGTGTGGTCCTCGAACTCGGCGGCAAGGCACCGTTCCTGGTGCTTCCCGACGCGGATCTGGAGGAGGCCGCCGCAGCGGCGAGCTTCGGTGCCTTCATGAACCAGGGCGAGATCTGTATGTCGACCGAGCGGGTCATCGTCGACAGAGCAGTCGCCGACGAGCTGTCCACCCGGCTGGCCGAGCGTGCCGCCAAGCTGGTGGTCGGCCCCCCGAACGACCCCGGCTCACAGATCGGTCCCATGGTCCACTCCGCCGCCCGGGACCACGTGATCGCGCTGATCGAGGACGCCCGTGACAAGGGGGCGCAGGTCCTGACCGGCGGCACGGCCGACGGCCTGTTCGTCAAGCCCACCGTGCTGCGCGGTGTGACACCCGACATGCGCATCTACCGCGAGGAGTCCTTCGGACCGGTCGTCTCGATCATCGAGGTGGATTCGACCGACGAGGCCGTCGCCGTCGCCAACGACACCGAGTACGGTCTCTCCGCCGCGGTCTTCGGCAGGGACGCGGCCGCCGCACTGGACGTGGCCCGCCGGATCAGGTCCGGCATCTGCCACATCAACGGTGCCACCGTGCACGACGAGCCGCAGATGCCCTTCGGCGGCGTCGGCGCCAGCGGCTGGGGGCGGTTCGGCTCCCGCGCCGCGCTGGAGGAGTTCACCGAGCTGCGCTGGATCACCATCCAGTCCGGATCCCGCCACTACCCCATCTGACGATGCCAAGAGGCCGCACGGCGCACGTGACAGGGCGTGCGCCAAGCCCCCGGCCCCTGTTGCCCTGGCTGTGGTGCCTCGCCGCGGTCTTCAGCCCGGCGGTGGCAGGCGCATGGCTGACGGATGCCCGTGAGAAAGAGTCCTCGCAGCAACTCGACCGAGAGCTGGAGGAGTTCCTCCGGTCCGTCTGACGAGATCCCGTCACCAGGGATCTCCCGTTCCAAGGAGTCAACAATGTCGCAGGCGGACAACGACCGGCACGAGATCCGGCAGCTCGTCGAGAACTGGGCGCTGTGGCGCGACGCCGGGGACTGGGACCGCTTCGCCACGGTCTGGCATCCCCACGACGGCTGGATGAACGCCACCTGGTTCCAGGGCAGCGCCGCAGACTTCATCAAAGCCAGCCGTGAGGGTTTCGAGAACGGCGTCAGCATCCTCCACTTCCTGGGTGGCCACACCGTGGACATCACTGGCGACCGGGCCATCGCCCAGACGAAGATGACGATCAGCCAGCGCGCGAGCATCGACGGCATCGAGGTCGATGTCGTCTGCACCGGCCGCTTCTACGACTTCCTCTCCCGCCACCAGGGACGCTGGACCCTCGTACGCCGGCAGCCGATCTACGAGAAGGACCGGCTGGACGTCGTCGACCCCGCTGCCTCACTGGCGTTGGACCCCGAACTCCTGAAGCGGTTCCCGAGCGGCTACCGGTACCTGGCCTATCTGCAGACCAAGGCGGGTTTCACGGTGAAGGACGGGCTTCCCGGCCTGACCGGCACAGCAGTCGAGCAGCTCTGTTCGGAAGGCACACAATGGCTGGCGGGAGCTTGATGAGGTTCACCCACCAGACCCTCCCCCAACGGGTGGTGTTCGCGGCCGGGGAGTCACCCGTCGCCGTGGCGGCGGAGGTCGAGGCACTCGGCGGTAGCAAGGTCATGCTGATCGCGTCGGACCGCGAGAAGGAGCTGGCCGACCCGATCGCCAAGGACATCCCGGTCGTACTGCGTCACGAGGAGGTCGTGATGCACGTACCCGTCGAGGTCGCGGAGCGAGCCCGTCGGGCGGCGGCCGACGCGGGCGCCGACGTCCTGGTCAGCGTCGGCGGCGGCTCGACCACGGGCCTCGCCAAGGCGGTTGCGTTGACCACCGGCCTGCCGATCGTCGCCGTGCCCACCACGTACGCCGGCTCCGAGGCGACCAACGTGTGGGGCCTGACCGACGGCGAGACCAAGACCACCGGTGTGGACAGCAAGGTGCTGCCCGCGTCGGTCGTCTACGACGCCTGTCTGCTGACCACGCTCCCCGGCGAGATGACCGTGGCCAGCGGCCTGAACGCGATGGCGCACTGCGTGGACTCGATGTGGGGGCCGCGCACCGACCCGATCGACCGGGCGCTGGCCCAGGAGGGCATCCGCGCCCTGGCGACAGGCCTGCCGACGGTGGCCGAGGACTCGACGAGCGTCGCGGGCATCGAGCAGACGCTGTACGGCGCCTACCTCGCCGCTGTCGCGTTCGCTTCGGCCGGCTCCGGTATGCATCACAAGATCTGCCATGTCCTCGGCGGCATGTTCAACCTCCCGCACGCCCAGACGCACGCGGTCGTACTGCCGTACGTGCTCGCCTTCAACGCCCCGCACGCCCCCGAGGCGGAGGCGCGGATCGCCCAGGCCCTCGGCACGTTCTTCCGCACCCGCACGGCGAACACCGGCCTGGCCGCCCTGCGCCAGACCCTGGGCGCCCCGCGGGCACTGCGCGACTACGGCATGCCCGAGGACGGCATCGCCAAAACGCTGGGCCCGATCACGAAGGCGATCCCAGCCAGCAATCCCACGCCCGTCACCGAAGAGAACCTGACCGCGCTGCTGAAGTCGGCGTGGGCCGGCGAACCGATCAGCTGAAAGAGGCCCGCCATGGCTACCTACGTCAACCCCGACTCGGCCCGGGCCGACGTCTCCGGCACGATCCACCGCGAGGTGTCGCCGGGCCAGCAGGAAGTCGAGCAGCGGCTGGTCGACAACGTCATCGCCTCCTTCGACGCCTGCGACGACGCACGGCTGAAGGAGCTCATGGTCGGTCTGGTCAAGCACCTGCACTCCTTCATCCGCGAGGTCCGGCTGACCGAGGAGGAGTGGGGTACGGCGATCGCCTTCCTCACCAGGGCCGGCCACATCACCGACGACGTCCGGCAGGAGTTCATCCTGCTGTCCGACACCCTCGGCGCGAGCATGCAGACCATCAACGTCAACAACCAGGCGTACAAGGGCGCCACGGAGGCCACCGTCTTCGGTCCGTTCTTCGTCGAGGACGCCCCCGCGATCGAACTCGGCGAGGACATGGCCTTCGGCGCCCCGGGCGAGCCCTGCTGGGTCGAAGGCAGCGTGACCGACACCGACGGCCGCCCGCTCGCCGGCGCTCGGATCGAGGTCTGGGAGGCCGACGAGGACGGGCTGTACGACGTGCAGTACGACGCCGGCAAGCGCGCCGGCCGGGCGCACCTGTTCTCCGCGGCCGACGGCGGGTACCGCTTCTGGGGCCTCACGCCGACGCCGTACCCCATCCCCAATGACGGGCCCGTCGGCAAGATGCTCGACGCGGTCGGCCGCTCCCCGCTGCGCGCCGCCCACCTGCACTTCATGGTGTCCCACGAGGGGGCACGCACGCTGGTGACCCACATCTTCCCCGAGGGCGACCCGATCGGCCGCAAGGACACCGTCTTCGGCGTGAAGGACTCCCTGGTCAAGCGGTTCGAGCGCCAGCCCGCCGGAACACCGACGCCCGACGGCCGCATCCTCGACGGCACATGGAGCCGGGTCCGCTTCGACATCGTCCTCGCCCCCGCGGGCGTATGAGGCCCTGGGACAAGGAGGAGACAGAGCATGGGTGATCGAGTGACGGAGATCCGCGAGCTTGCTCCCGATCTCTTCATGATCCGGACGGGCCGGGTGAGGTCGTGCGCCGCGCTCCGGTCGAGGGCAGCCCTCTCACCCAGCGGCCCTCCGAGCAGCCCGCCTACCCGGGCGCCTCCTTGTCGACGCCGTCGACCTGGTCCTGCCCTGGGTCCTGATCCTGATCAACGCGGCCGGGAGCGTGGCCGTCGCCGGATGGGCGATGCGGGCCGACCTCACGGCCGCCGACCAGTTGTGCACCGGCGGCACCCGCCGCGAAGACGCCGTCTATGGACTTGGAGCCTTCGCCGTCTACGGACTTGGAGCCTTCGCCCAGAGCGACCTGGCGGCGGTCGCGATCCTCCTGGTCGGCATCGTGCTGTCCGTCGTCGGCTACCAGGGCGGTGTTGATCCCACTCCCCAGGCCATCACGACCATCCGCGTGCGACCGTTCTGTGACGGAGCCAGAGGGTGCGGCGGTGGTCGGCCCGCCGCCGTCCACGGACCGGATCGGCCGGCATCAGCGGCGCGATCCGGTCTCCCCTCGCATGGTCAGGACCCAAGGGTCAGGCCGGCAGCAACTCCGTGAAGTCGCGCACAGGTCGCGACGAGTCCCAGTCGGCCGATGCCCGCCAGACGGCTGTGAAGATGTGTCGCGTGATCTCGTTGTCCTGGACGAGTTCGATCATCCCCGGGGCGTCTTCGCCGCCGTCCAGGAAGAAGACCTCGCCCCCTGGGGCCACGTCGTGAAAACACACCACCGCGCCGGCCGCCTCGCGGCGTTCGACCTCTTCCCTGACGTTCGGCACGACCTTGGCGACGTGGTGGAAGCCGTAACCGTGGCGTTCGTAGGCGTCCCTGTAGATGGAGGGCTCGTCGTCGAGGGTCTGGACGAGTTCGATCATCATGTGCCCGGAGAAGGCGAGTGCGAGGGTGAACTCGGCCTTCCCCGGCTCACCGCGGTAGGTGGAGCCCTCGCCGCCGATCCTCTGGTTGACGAACCAGGGGCCGACGCCGAGCTGGTCGGTCCACCAGCGCATTCCGGCGGTGAGGTCGGGGACCGCGTACGCGAACTGGATGACGGCGTCGGTGGGCTGGCCGAAGGGAAACTCCACGGTCGTCCTCTCTAGACCGGCGGGCGGATGAAACCGGTGAGGCCGCCGTCCACCAAGAGGGCCGTACCGGTGATGTAGCCGGCTTCGGACGAGGCCAGGAAGAGCACGGCGTCGGCGAGTTCCTCCGGCTCTCCCTCCCGGAGCATGGGCGTGCTGAGCCTGATCCGCTCTCGGAAGGCGTCGGCTCCCCCGGACGGAAGGCCCGTCGTGCGGGAGGCGATATCAGTGTTCATGCCTGCCGGAATGACGATGTTGACGCGGATACCGTCGGCGATGACCTCGGCGGCGAGGATGCGCGTCAGGTGCTCGAGTGCGGCCTTGCTGGCTCCGTACGCGGCGGTTCCCGCGCTGGCCCTGCGACCGGCCGCCGAGCCGCAGAAGACGACGGCCCCGCCGGGTGCGAGCAGGGGCCTGAGCCCCTGCATGAGGAAGAACGAGCCCTTGACGTTGGTGTCGAACACCCTGTCCCACGTGGCTTCGTCCATGTCGTCGAGGCGCTTGATGCCGGCATGCCCGGCGTTGATGTAGGCGGCGTCCAGACGGTCGACCTCTACGGCGACCTCGGCGATCGCGGCCTTGATGCCGGCCACCGAGGAGAGGTCGGCCGCGACGGTGATCGTGCCGTCGCCGATGAGACCGCTCGCGACCTTCAGCTGGTCCGGGTCCCGCGCGATGATGACCACGCGTGCGCCCTCACGCGCGAACGCCTGTGCGGCTGCCAGGCCCAGTCCTCTGCTGCCGCCGGTGACGAGGCAGGTCTTCCCTAGGAAGCGCTGCCGCCGGTCCTCGACGGCCGGGTCGGGACGTCCCACGTCGGTCGTGTCGTTCATGACGCTCCTTCTGGTCGCTCCGAGCGGTGGCTCATGCCTCGATCTCGACGCCGCCGAACGGAGCTCCGCCGTTCAGGACGCGCTCCTCCGGAGGAATGGGCGCGAGGCTCACTCGTACGTCGATGCAGGTCGGCCGGCGGGCCGCGAGGGCCGCTTCGATCGCCGGGCGCAGTTGGTCCAGCTCGGTGACGTCGACGCCGTCCGCGCCGAGCGCTCGCGCCACGCCGCTGTAGGAGCCGTTCTCCAGACGGTTGTTGGTGACCCGGTCCTCTCCGAAGAAGAACTGCTGGGTGTGCAGGGTGGCGCCCCAGGCTCGGTTGTTGAGGACGATCACGACAACGGGGAGCCCTGCCCGGACGAGGGAGTCGAACTCGGCGAGGCTGTAGCCGACGGCGCCGTCGCCGGTGACGAGGATCGTCGCCTTGTCGGGGTCCGCGTACTGCGCTCCCAGGGCCACTCCGAAGTTGCTGCCCATCGAGCTGAGGTAGCCGTGGCCGAGGTAGTGGGACAGCGGGGCGAGCGCGATCGTCTCGGAGAGCCACAACTCGGTCAGGGCGCCGTCGACGACGACGATGGCCTGGTCGGGAACGCTCTCGGCGATCGTGCGGACCGCGAGGTAGGGGTGGATAGCCCCCTCGTGCTGTTCGGTTTCGGTGGCGAGCGCGGACCGTCGGGTGGCGGAGATGTCCCGCAGGGTCCTCAGCCAGTCGTCGCGTCCTGCGGGGACGGGGTTGTCGCCCAGGCGCTCGTTCAGCAGTCCGACCGTGCCGACCGGGTCGGCCTGGATGCCGAGTTCGACATCCTGCAGACGGCCGAGTTCACGGCCGTCGGGGTCGACCTGGACGATTCGTGCGCTCTTCGGGAGCAGTCGGCCCGTGCCGAACTGGGTGGCCATTCCGAAGCGCAGGCCGAGCAGCAGGACCAGGTCGGGCCGCTCGTCCTCTAGGACGGTGGCCAGGGTCTGGAGGAGGCCGACGTGCTGTTCGGAGCCGGCGATCGCGCCGAGACCCTCCCAGTCGGAGAAGAGGGGGACTCCGGTACGGGCGGCGAACTCGTGCAGCTGGGCCCGTGCTTCGACGGTGACGAAGGACTTCCCGACCAGTGCGATGGGCCGCTGGGCGGTGCCGAGCGCCTCGATGATCCGGTCCACGCCGCTTGCGGGGGCGGTGCCGGTGCCGTCGATCTCGACGCGGTAGTCCTCGACCTCGTCGACGTCGACCGACTGGCGCAGGACGTCCCAGGGAATGTCGAGGAGCACCGGCCCCTTGGGCTCCGACTGGGCGATGCGGATCGCCTGGGCGACCAGCCGCGGGATCAGCTCGGTACGGGTGACGCGGTGCGCGAACTTGGTCACCGGGGTCGCCATCGCCACCTGGTCGAACCCGGCCTGCTGGTCGTTGACCTGGTCCGTCTCCAGCGGGCCGGAGCCCGCGACGTAGAGGACGGGGGTCCGGTCCAGGTAGGCGTTGGCGACCGAGGTCAGGACATTGGTGAACCCGCCGCCCGCCGTGACGACGGCGACGCCCAGCTCCCCGGTGACCCGTGCGTATCCCTCGGCCGCGTGGCCGGCGTTCATTTCGTGCCGTACGTCGACGACCCGCAGCTTGGCATCGAAAGCCTCCTGGAGGATGCCGTCGATGTGCGCTCCGGGCAGGCCGAAGGCCACGTCGACCCCGGCTCGCCGCAGCGTTCGCACGACGAGCCCACTACCGGTTGCGGTTGCCATTCGATGGTCCGCCTCTCTGGACGTACTCAGGGTTTCGACAAGGGTCGCTGTGACCGGGCCGCGTCTCGGGCCGCCCGTACCGCAGTCTCGGTGGGGCCTTGGGGTACGACAATGGCTGTGTTCGTTGGACGGCCAACGCCTTGATCGACAGCGAACGGTCGGGGCCCCGCCGAACCGGGCTGTTCGCGGAAGCGACGTCAGGCGATGTCAGGTTTCCGGCATCCTGAGCACGGCCTTGATCACACGCCCGGAACTGGTCTCCGCCCACGCCCGGGCGAAGTCAGTGAAAGGAAACTCCTCGATCATTCGGTCGAACGGGAACCGGCCCGCCCGCCAGTAGTCGACGAGTTGGGGGATCAGCACGTGCGGGTTGGCCGAGCCTCCGATGATCCCCTGAAGTCTGCGACCGCCGGCGAGCAGGAATCCGGTGTCCGGGATCCATTCGCCCGCGGGAGCCACCACGTAGCCAAGAGTTCCTTCGACACCCAGGCACGTCGTCGCGGTCGCGTAGACGGAGGGTACGTCAGCGGTGACGTAAGCGAAGTCGAAGCCGTCGGGCTCGATGTCTCGCAGCGCCTGTTCGGCACCGGCGCCACCCAGCACGGTGTCGGTCGCTCCCAGCTCCCTGGCGAGGTCGAGCCGGGGCCGGTTGATGTCGACGGCGACGATGTGCCGGGCACCCGCGAGACGGGCTGCCATGACGGCCGCGAGTCCCACGCCTCCGGTCCCGAACACCGCGATCGACTGTCCGGGGCGAAGCCGGAACGACTCCAGGACCGAGCCCGCCCCCGTGATGACGCCGCAGCCGAGCGGTCCCATCAGGTGCAGCGGGACGTCCTTCGGCAGGAGGACCGCGCTCCGTGCGGGCGCCAGCGCGTACGTCGCGAAGGAGGACTGCCCGAAGAACATCGCCGCGACCCGGTCACCGGCCTGAGTGATCGGCGAGCTGCCGTCGAGTCGCGCGCCACCGAAGGCCACACGCATCGCCTCCCGGCAGTAGGTGGGCCGCGCGTCGAGGCAGCGGGGACATACACCGCAGGAGTTGCCCGAGAGCACCACGTGGTCACCGGGCACGAGGCGCGTCACTCCGGCACCGACCGCCTCCACGACGCCCGCGCCCTCGTGCCCGAGCACGATCGGGCGCGGTACGGGAACCCCATGGCCGTTGTGCGCATTGATGTCGGTGTGGCAGATGCCGGTCGCCACGACGCGCACCAGGACCTCGTCCGGCCTCGGATCCTCGAGGTCGACCTGCTCAAGCTCGGGGACGGTCCGGCCCTCGCGCGACACCACCGCAGTGATCTTCATGAGACGGCGACCTCCGGGTCGTACTCGTAGATCCAGCCGTTCTCCCTGAGCGGGTCGGCCTGCGAGTACTGCAGGTCACGTGCCTGCTGCTCGGGACCGTCCGGCAGGTGGTTGATGTGCGACCTTCCGTGCGACACCGCCTGCAGGCGTGCCGTGCGGTGTCGACGCAGCTCTTCGTAGCGGCTCAGTGCCGCGATCGGGTTGTCCGGGTCCGCCGCGAGGCACAGGGACAGGACGGCGCCGTCCTCGATGGCCTGGGCGGCGCCCTGGGCGAAGAACGGGAACATCGGGTGGGCCGCGTCGCCCAGCAGGGTCGCGTTGCCGCGGCTCCAGCGGTCGAGGGGCTCGCGGTCGAGCAACGCCCAGCGCCCCGGCGTGTCGGCCGCCTTGATCAATTCCACCAGGCGTGGATCCCAGCCGGCGAACTCGTCGAGCAGGTCCTCGACCGTCGCGGTGGCCGTCCACGACTCCACGCTGTTGGCGCCGGCAGGCGCGAAGGCGACGAGGTTGACGTAGTCCTCGCCGGAGACCGGGTAGTGCACGAGGTGGTGGTCGGGGCCGATCCAGAGGGTCTGGGCGCGCCGTTTGGCGAAGTCGGGTGCGTGCCGCGCCGGTACGAGGGCCCGGAAGGCGCAGATTCCCGACTCCCTCGCTTGAGTCGGGCCGACCATGGCGCCGCGCACACGTGAGTGGACTCCGTCGGCGCCGATGAGGATGTCAGGGCGGACCGTCTCGCCGTCCTCGAACCGGAGAACGGCCTGGTCGCCTTCGAACTCGACCGAGACGCAGCGCCTGCCGAGGTGGATCGAGTGCTCGGGGACGGCCGACCTCAAGGCGTCCAGCAGGTCGGCGCGGTGGGCGGTGTAGGTGTGCTCGCCGTACAGGCGTATGCACCCCTCCGCCAGGTTCTCCGCGGAGAGGACCGCGCCGTTCTCCCAGCGCCGGAACTCCCAGCCGATCTCCATCCGGACCGCGCGCTTGATGAACCGGTCCAGGACGCCGAGACGTCGTAGGAGGCGGGCGGCGTTGGGCGCGATCACCAGGCCGGCACCGACCTCGGTCAGGGCAGGCGCCTGCTCGTAGACGTCGCTGCCGAAGCCCTTGTCCCGCAGGAACGCCGCGGCGGCGAGGCCCCCGATGCCGCCACCGAGGATCGCGATCTTGGGGCCGTTCTCAGTACTCATGCTCTTTCACTCCCGTGGACCTCGAGCGAGGTGGTGACTGGCTGTCTGCAAGAGTCCGGCAGATTGCGCGTTGTTAGAACGCCTTTATCCATCCAACGAACAGGAAAGGTAGAGTGACTGGGGCCACGAACGATGAAGGAGAGGCCCATGCCTCGCGCCAACGAGCCCGGACGGACCGTCAGTTCTCGGCTGTGGGATCTGCTGTTTGCCTTTGACCCCGACCACACCGAGCTGAGCCTCGCCGATCTGGTCCGGCGAACCGGCATGCCGCACGCCACCGCGCGGCGCCTCACCCTCGAACTCGTGGAGGCCGGCGCGCTGGAGCGCACCAGCGACAACCGGTTCGCGATCGGCTTGCGGCTGTGGCGTCTCGGCACGCTCGCACCGCGCGCCGAGACGCTGCGCAGCGCCGCCCAGCCGTTCGTGGAGGACCTGTACACGGCTCTTCGCCAGCATGTGCAGCTGGCCGTCCTCCAGGGCGACCAGGCCGTGATCATCGAACGTCTCTCGGCGGTCAACGCCGTCGGTCTGACGTCGCAGGTGGGCGGCCACCTGCCCCTGCACTGCTCCGGTGTCGGCAAGGTGCTGCTGAGCCACAGCAGTCCGGAGTTCATCGACGAGGTGCTGGCGGGAAGGCTGCGGAGCTTCACTCCCAAGACGATCGTGGACCCGGCCGAACTCCGCCGCGAACTGGCGTCCTGCCGCTCGACCGGAACGGTGGTCGTCAAGGAGGAGCTGAGCGAGGGGGCCGAGTCGGTCGCGACGCGCATCGTCGACGGCCGCGGCAAGGTCGTCGCGGCCCTGTCCGTCGTGGTGGCCGCGGGCTCGATCAAACTGCAGGCGGCCGTTCCCTCGCTGGTCGCGAGCGGACTGGGCCTGTCGAGGAGTCTCGGCTGGCGGCCGGGCATCCCCATTCGCACGTCGTGACCTTTCCCCGGGCGCGGAGACCGGCGCGTCATACGGGCGGTTGCCGCCGGGAGAGCTGCATGTGCCCGAGCCGCCATCCCTCGTCGGTCGAGAACCACACCCGGGTGGCCACTGCCTGAACCAGGAACGGCGGCAGGTCGGGCACGCGCCGGATGCGCATCTTCTGAAAGCACGTCACGATGGCCCGCCCCCCTCGCTCCCCGCACGTCACCTCGCTGGTCTCGGCTTCGAGGGTGGCTCCCATCGACGCGTTGTAACCGAGGAAGCGCTCGCGGTCATGGACGTTCCCGACCGGGCCGTGGACGATCACGCAGTCGGGGAGCATGAGTGCGCGCTGCTCCTCGTCTCCCTTCGTGATCGCGACGAGCCACGCCGCCTCCGCCTGGCGGACCGTGTCCGGCATGCGGAGGTCGTCCCTACTGTTCGGTGCCGACTGTGTGCTGGTCATGGTCCGACTCCTGTCCGAGTGGGTCACGTGATCGATGTGCGGTGTACGCCGTGGCCCGCCGCGGTGGCTGCTCCCGATGAGGAGTCGCGGCGGGCGCTGCGGCTGTTCTGTCCGGCCTGCTGCCCGTGTCCGGCGCCCGCAGGTTCGTCGGGCGGTCAGTCGTCGAGGGTGTGCGGGTCGTCGTCGAGATGGGTCTCGCCAGGGCCACCGCGCCCGCCCACGAGGGTGAGTGCCGCCGCCACGAGAGCGGCCACGCCGCCGAGGACGTACGCGTGGGAGTAACTGTTGCTGAGGGCGTCGAAGGCGACGTCCTTGAGGGGGTTGAAGGGGATGACCTGACCGTCCGGCGACGTGATGGTGGCCGGCACCGAGTTGGCGCCGAGCGGGCCCGAGGCCACGGCGTGAACCGCCGCCTCCAGCTGAGGTTTCTGGTCCGCGGGAGCATGGGCCGGAGCGGCCTGGAAAGCCTCGTACGCCTTGCTCAGGGCAGGATTTCCGGCCACCTCGCGGGCCATCTCCTTGGCGGCCTGGCCCAGCGCGACGGCGCCCGCGATCGCCGGGCCGAAGGCGAACCCGAGGTCCCTGAACGTGCTCGTGGCACCGCTTGCCATCCCGGCGAGGTGGTTGGGCAGCGAGTTGACCGCGACCGCGCTCATGGCGGCGAAGGCGAGCCCCGAGCCGACACCGGCGAGGATCAGCGGCCCGACGATGGGGCCCAGCGCCCGGTCGCTCGCCGGAACGCCGGCGAACCACAGTCCCGCGACGCCGATGAGACCCAGGCCCGCGAAGAGAACCCACCGGGGGTTGTAGTGCTCCAGCAGCTTGGAGGTGAGGGGCAACAGCACGAAGCCGATGCCTCCGAAGAAGAGGTAGGCGACGGAGCTCTTCAGTGGGCTGAATCCCTGGATGGTGGTGAGGCGGATGCTGGTGGAGTACATGATCGCGAGGAAGCCGAACATACCGATCAGGGTGACCACCGAGTTCACGGCGAACGCCCGGTTCCTGAACGCGCTCAGGAGGAGCAGCGGCTGGGCGACGCGGCCCTCCGCGACGACGAACAGCACGAGGAAGACACCGGCGGCGATGAACGCGATGACGATCTGTGGGCTCCCCCAGCCACTCTCGGGGCCCTGGATCACGGCGTACAGCAGAGCGAACAGACCGAGCGCGGCCGTGATCTGCCCCGGCCAGTCGAGGGACCGGCCCTCGGGCGAGGCGGAGTTCTGGGCGAAGGCCAGCGACAGGAGCACGCTCACCGCGGCGATGACCAGAACACCGACGTAGGCCCACCGCCAGTTCCCGTTCCCGTCCCAGCCGCTGTGGATCTTGGCGGCGACGCCCGCCAGCAGCGGTCCGAGGAACCCACCGATCGAGAGCGCGGCGGCCCAGACCGCCACGCCACGCGCGCGGGTGGCGGTGGTGTGTGTGCCGGCCGCCACCATGGCGAGGCTCGTCGGGAAGATGGCAGCGGCCCCGATGCCGCTGAGGATTTGGGCAACGATCAGCAAGGTCACCCGTGTGTCGGTCGAGGATCCCTCACCCGGCACCAGGACCGCGACAGCCGAGCCCACGACGATGAGCGCGGCGCCCCCGACGAGCAGGCGTTTGCGGCCGAACAGGTCACCGAACACGCCGAAGCCCAGCTCCAGCGCGGCGACGGGAATGAAGAAGGCGTCGACGATCCATGTCAGCTGCGCCGAGGACGGTGCGAGATCCTGCTGGATCAGCCCGGTGATGAGCGAGGGCACGGAAAGGGCCATCTGAGAAAGGCACACGGCGAGAACCACCGCGGCCAGCGTGCCCGGCCTCAGGGTGTATCTGGCACTCTCTCCGTTTGCCTCGGTGGGTGAATCGATCTGGACCATGGATGACTCCTCGCGCGCGGAGCGCGCTGCTGTCGGAACCGACGTTCACCGCCGGACCTTGCTGGGGGTGCTTCTGTCCGGCCATGCGGCGACACCGCTGCCGAACCGCCCCGGGGGCCTTCGCGGACCGCCTCCGCGTGGCTCTTCGACCAACCTGATGCAGGACGCTCGGCCTGCTGACCGACCCGCCGAGCAGCGACAAGGTAGGAAGTGACCCCCGTCACGCTCAATGGACATGTTCATCAGACGAACAGACCACCAGTCGGCGGCGGCTTCAGTGCGCACCATTCATGAGTGACCGACTCAGCGGGGCAGGTCGCCGCATGAAGCCGCGCACCGCCCCGGTTCCGTTCGAGCGCCGACAGGAGAAACGAGTCATGACTGGAAGACTGACCGGCAAGACGGCCGTCGTGACGGGGGGCAGCACCGGCATCGGGCAGGAGATCGCTCGCAGGCTCGCGTCTGAGGGAGCTGACATCGCGGTCGCGGACGTCGGTCCGGCCAACGAGACCAGGGAACTTGTGGCGGAAACCGGCCGGCGATTCTTCAGCGACAAGGTCGACATCTCGGATGAGGACGCGATCCACGGATTCGCCGCGCGCGTCCGGAGCGAACTCGGCGCCACCGACATCCTGGTGAACAACGCGGCCGTCGTTCTCCTGGCCGACATCGAGCACGTGACCCTCGACCAGTGGCGTCGCACCTTCGCCGTCAACGTGGACGGCGCCTTCCTGGCTTCCAAGGCGTTCCTCCCGGATCTCAAGGCGTCCGGGTCGGGACGGATCGTCAACATCACCTCGTCGAGCTACTGGACCGCGCCGCCTCCGTTCGTCTCCTATGTCTCCGCCAAGGGCGCGCTGAACGGATTCACCTCTGTCCTGGCCGCCAACCTCGCCGCTCACGACATCACCGTCAACGGCGTCGCGGCGGGTCTGGTACGGACTGCCGCGTCCGTGGAGAACACGAACGAGGCCTTCTTCGAGCAGGCCGTGCAGATCCAGAACATCAAGCGCGTGCAGATGCCGGCCGACGTGTCGGGCGTCGTGGCGTTCCTCGCCTCCGACGACGCCGCGTTCATCACGGGGCAGATCATCGTCGCGGACGGCGGCAGCACGCGCCGCTGAGACCGGCTGTCACCGGCGCTTCGTCACACGGTCGCGTGGGGTGTGCGGCGCTGTAGAGCGTGGCGAGGTCGACGTGGTTCACGTGCTCAACGGCCACTTCCTCGCCCGCGACGTGCTGTTCGACTTCCACCGCATCATCGACCCCGCGGAGCAGACGGCGTACGTCCGGGGCGACGGCGAACAGCCGGTCGACTACACCACCTGGGACGACACCGCGCGATACACCGCCGCGGCGGCCGTCGACGACATCCGATCGGCCGAGTCATCCCGGTGGCCGGTGACCGAATCGGCTTCCACGGTTTCGTCGCGGCCTCACTTCCTCGACTTCCTCAAGCTGACGTACCTCCGGGCGAACCTGGCGGGCGAAGGCAGGCTCGATGCGCCGGCGAACGACCGCCACCCCCTTGATCCGGCCGACCACCGTCGAGGAGTACCTCACCATCTGAGGCGTTCCGGCTGTCGTGGGACGGACGCCGCAGCGCCGTTGGAGGCGCCGACGACGAAGGCGAGCGGCAGGTTCGCAGGCGTGGCGGACATGATCATTCCTTGTCTCTGCCTACGTGTGGGGGATCTTGTTCGCCCGCCCCGTCCCGTTGCGGCTGGGCAGTGTTCTTGCCGGTCCGCTCGGCCCACCAGGCGCGCCAGCCGACCGCGCCGGTCGCCGGGATGAGCGGAGAGCGGGCGCAGGTACACGCCCGCTCCAGTCGCTGATCGCCGGGCTCAGCCGCTCAGTTGATGCGAACGATCTGCCAGAGCTGGTCGTCGAAGTTCAGGTCGTTCCACTGGATGACGGCTGCGCCGTTGCTGGTGGAGGATTGGGCGACACCGACGCTGAGGTTGCTGCCCAGGTTCTTGAGCCGGTAGTAGCCGTTGCCCGCATCCGTGAGGGTCCACTTCTGCGAGTCCGCGCTGGAGGGTGTGTTCTGGACGACCTTGGCTCCCGCGGTGGTGGAGCTGCCGCTGATGTCGAGGTTGAGGTTGCTGTTGACGTTGTTGATGGTCCAGGCTCCGCCGGCCGCCGACTGGAAGGTGAACAGCTGACAGAAGCAGGCGGAGTTCTGGTACTGCTGGACGGCCGTACCCGTGGCAGTGGAGGCGGCGGGGATGTCGATGTACTTGCCGCTGTTCTTGTTGACGAGGACGTACTGTCCGGTGCCCAGCGGCGGCAGGGCCGTCTGGACGAAGTTCCAGCGCTGGCAGGCGCAGCCGGTGCCGCTCCACTGACCGGCGGTGGTGCCGGTGGCGGTGGAGGCGCCGGGGATCTCGAGGTACTTGCCGGTGACGCGGCTGGTGAGCGTGTAGCCGCCGGCCGGGCTCGGGGCGACGGCCCACTCGTGGTCGAGGGTGCCGTTGTCGTCCCACTGCACGATCTTGGCGCCGTCGGAAGGGGACTGGTTCTCCACGCCGAGGACCTTGCCCGAGGCGACGTTGAAGATCTTGAAGAACCCGGAGGTCTGCTGGACGAACTTCCACTGCTGGTCGGTGGCGTTGTCCGTGTTCTGCTGGGTGGCGGACGTGCCGTTGGCGGTGGAGCCGCCCGCGATGGCGAGTTTCAGACCACTGCCCGCGTTGGACACCGTGTAGGTGGCGCCGTCCGAGATGCCGCCGCCGAGGTCGATGGTGCTGTAGGTGACCGGGTTGAGGCCGGTGCTGCGTCCACGCCCTCCGCTCAGCACCAACAGGCTGTGGCCGTCGGGCAGCGGGAGCATGCCCCGGCTGTAACCGCTGGCGACGTTGGAGCGGATGTGGGTCCAGGCGTTGGCCGCGCCGTTCGCCGTGTTGACGAACAGGTCGTTCTGGTTGTCGCTGCTGACGACGAGCGTGCCGTTGACGCCTCCGGTGGGCAGCCAGGTGATGTACGGCGCCCCGCTGGGGATGGTGCCGTCGGTCGCCCTGAGCACCTGGCCAGGGGCGGAGAGGAACGCCTCGGGGTCGGCGGAGATGTGGTAGTACACGGAGCAGCCGCCCTCGGGCGCGCCGCAGTACTCGTGGGTCATGACGTAGTTGCCGTTGGGCAGCCGGGTGACCACCGGCATGCCGGGACGGTCCGCGTATTTCGGCATGGCCACGTCGTCCACGACCGACCCCCAGGTGCGGATGTCGGTGGACACCTGGTGCACGATCTTCTGCCCGTGCGCGGTGTCGCGCTGGTCCGAGTAGTAGACGATCAGCTTGCCGTTGGCGTAGAGGAAGAACGGCTCCCAGACTGGGGTGTAGCCGTTGCTGGATATCGCCCGTCCACCGGTGGCGATGTTGGTGACGAAGCTCCAGGTCTGTCCACGGTCGGTACTGGCGTACAGGTCGATCTTGGTTGCGGACCGGTCGCCGGGCACGGAGTCACCGGCGGCCAGGATGGTGCCGGCCGGGAAGTCGCCCATCGCCGTGGGCAGTTCGAACAGTTCGGGCTCCCAGCGCATGCCCCAGCCGTTCTGGGAGTCGGCGATGTCCGAGATCTTCGTCCAGGAGTTGCCGTTGTCGGTGCTGCGGTAGATCGGGAAGACCGGCGTGCCGGATGTGTACTGCTCGAACGTCGACAGAATCGTGCCGTTGGCCGAGCCGTTGTGCTGAAGAGTCAGCGCTCGCGGATAGAGCGATCCGGGCGAGGGCGCATCCGACGGCGGCGTGTACATCGTCTGCGAGGGACGGGCCAGGGCGTCCGCCCGGCCGGCGGGCAGGACCATGGTCATCATCGCGACGAGCAGGATGAAGGCCAGGGACAAGAAGGAGACGGGACGGGAACGCGGAGCGGCGCCGGGTCTGGCGTCTGTCTGCGCAGGGGACATTGCGGCTCCCAGAGGAAGGTGTGTTTCGGTGTCCGCTGCCCTGGAACGCCCAGAGCGTGCAGCGGAGTTCGTTGGACGCGGCTCGCAGGAGCGCGGCGCGACAAGCGCGGAATGGCGGAGGTGGGGGGCGCCCCGGCGCGTGGGTGCGCCGGAGCAGCGGCACGGGGGTGGGGTGGTTCAGAGGGAGGGCGGAGACGCGGTGGAACCGCGGACGATCAGTTCGACGGGTGGGTCGTTCGCCGGCGGCAGTTCAGTGTCCGGCTTCTCGATGGCATGGAGGAGAAGCCTGATTCCTTCGCTCGACGCGGCCTCGAAAGGCTGACGGACGGTGGTCAGAGGCGGGGAGACGTAGGCGAAGACCGGGTTTCCGTCGAAACCGACGACGCTGACGTCCTCCGGCACCTGGCGCCCGGCCTCCCGCAGGCCGTGGATCAGACCGATGGCCATCTCGTCGCCCGCGACGAACACCGCGGTCACCGAGCTGTCCGAGGCCAGCTCACGACCCGCGGCATACCCGGAGGCCGCCGACCAGTCGCCGTTCAGCACGGGCGGTTCATGTGCGTCCCGGGCCGCCAGCGCCGCCCGCCATCCCTCGATGCGGTCCTTGGTGGCGTACCACCGCCGTGGCCCGGCGAGGTGATGGACAGTCCGATGCCCCAGGTCCAGGAGGTGATCCGTGGCCGCGCGCGCCAGCTGATGGGCGCCCACGCCGACGGTCAGCGTCCGGGCGGCGGTGAAGGCGGGTGGGGCTCCGAGGAAGAGCACCGGCACGTCGACGCCGAGCGGGACTTCACCCTCGACAATGGGTTCGGAGACGACGATGCCGTCGACGCCCTGCTCCAGGAGTGATTCCAGCGCGCCGGCGATGCCTTGCGGATCGCCGTCCGGTGTGTTGACCACGCGAAGCGCGTAACCGGCGTCCCGTACGGCTTGTTCGATGCCCACGAGCAGGGAGGCGGTTCCGTACCCGGCTGTTCCCAGAGCGACCACACCGATGGACCGGGTACGGCCAGAGGCCAGTGCCCTGGCCGCGTGGTTCAGCCGGTAACCGAGCTCCTCGGCGGCCGCCAGGACGCGTCGGCGGGACTCGTCGGAGACGTACGGCTCGTTGTTGAGGACCCGGGAGACCGTCTTGCGTGAGACGCCGGCCAGCCTGGCCACGTCCTCGCTGCGCGGCACTGAGGAGCCGGCACCGTGCTCCAGCCCAGTTGTCATGAAGTCTCCCCAGCCGTGTTTTCTCCATCGAACGAGGTCAGTGACATGACCGCGCGGTCTGACCGCGCGGTCAATGTGTACGCACCCGCCGAGCGCACGTCAAGAGTTCTCTCAACGCATTTGCCTACGACATGACCGGCGCCGAGGCCCGTGGCCCAGCGGAGCGAGGTGCCGAGGACTTCCGAGACAGGCGTGACCGGCATGCGTTCCCGCAGCTCAAGCGGCAAGTACTCAGCCCGGGACGGTTCGATGGCCAGCCGCGTCAGCCCTGTCCGTCGGGTCCGGCTGCCGACACGTGGGGCTTCTGGCCGGACCTGGCCCATCATGAATTACCCGCACGGAGGGCTTGACAGCGCATCCACAGAGCGTTCACGCTTCCTGGCGTCCGGCGATCGCCTTTGTTCGATCGTGTTGGATTCTGGCTCTCGACTGACCTTCGCATGGTCCCTCGACGACCCGCTCTCCGTCATACCCCCGTTCGGCTGACGTGCCATCCCTGGGCACCACCAGCCCCGTAGGAGCCGAAATGCACCGTTCCTCCCTCGGTCAGCCCATGCCTGGCACCAGCCGCCGCACCGTGCTCCGCGGACTCGGCGGAGCCGCGGCACTGGGTGCCGGTATCCCCCTGCTGAGTGCCTGCGCCGGCAGTTCCGCCTCGTCGGACACCAAGACCGTCACCGTCGGCTCCAACGCGTCCGACGCCGTCCCGAAGAAGGCGTACGGCGACGTCTACGCGGCCTTCACGAAGCAGTCCGGGATCAAGGTCGCCCTCAACACCAAGGACCACAACACCTTCCAGGAGCAGATCAACTCCTACCTGCAAGGCACGCCGGACGACGTGTTCCAGTGGTTCGCCGGCTACCGGATGCAGTTCTTCGCGGCCAAGGGCCTGGCCACCCCCATCGACGACGTGTGGAAGACGATCGGTGGCAACTTCCCCAGTGCCATGCACGACCTGAGCAAGGGTCAGGACGGCAAGTACTACCTGGTGCCGCTGACCACGTCCCCGTGGGCGGTCTTCTACCGCAAGAGCGTCTTCCAGAAGTACGGCTACGAGGTCCCCACCACGTGGGACGCGTACGTCGCCCTGTGCAGGCAGATGAAGAAGGACGGCCTCGTCCCGATCGCGTACGGCGACAAGGACGCCTGGCCGGCGATGGGGTCCTTCGACCAGATCAACTTCCGCGTCAACGGCTACGACTTCCACGTCGAGTTGATGGCGGGCAAGGCTTCGTGGACCGACGCGAAGGTCCGCAAGGTCTTCGACACCTGGGCCGAGACCCTTCCCTACCATCAGGAGGGCGCGGTCGGTCGTACCTGGCAGGACGCCGCCCAGACGCTGGTGTCGAAGAAGGCGGGCATGTATATGCTCGGCATGTTCGTGGCGCAGCAGTTCACCAACAAGGCGGACCTGGACGACCTCGACTTCTTCGCCTTCCCCGAGATCGACCCGGCGTACGGCCAGGACACCGTGGAGGCGCCGACCGACGGCATCATGCTGAGCAAGAAGCCCAAGAACCACGCCGGTTCTGTCAAACTCCTCGATTTCCTGGGCACACCCCAGGCCGAGGAGATCTACCTGAAGGCCGACCCGAGCCTTATCGCCGCCTCCTCGAAGGCCGACACCTCCGCCTACAGCGCCCTGCAGAAGAAGGCGTACGAGATGATCGGTGGCGCGAAGCACCTCACGCAGTTCATGGACCGCGACTCCCGTCCGGACTTCACCTCGACGGTGATGCAGCCCGCGCTGCAGAAGTTCATCCGCGACCCCAAGGGCGTCGACAGCCTGCTGTCCTCGATCGAACGCCAGAAGAAGACGATCTTCGCCTCCGCATGACCACCGACACCACCTCGAAGAGCCCGGAGGCGGCCCCCGTGCCGCCTCCGGGCCCCACGCAT
>NZ_JBEYXP010000070.1:0-55492 GCF_040704615.1 Streptomyces sp. NPDC046862
CCACACGCCGCAACGACGTGCACAGAAAAGCCGATCACGGCCCCCGTCAACCATCAGCTGGGATCGAACTGTCAAGCATCACCCGGGATCGGACACGGTCTGCTGGGGCTTGAAGTCATGTGCGCAGGCTGGCAGTTCGGCGCCCTGACGGTGTGCGAGTGGCAGGAAGAGCACTGGCCGGATCGTCCACGTGATGCGGGTGTTGTCGTGGCTGATCGTCACGGTGCTTGGCTCGGAGCGTAGGAGGGCCCGCCTCGTGTCCGCGCGGCCTTCGTACAGCCAGGTCCATGCCTCGTCGCAGGCGTCGGCGTCCAGTGCCGGTGTGATGGTCCTGAGTGCGACTGCGACCCACCTGTCTGCCTGGGGCGCCGCGTACGCGTCGAACGATCCGTGGAGGGTCGGCTGCTCGGTCGTGTCGGTGAGGTCTTGGGTCCAGCACTCGCACCAGTAGCCCCAGCGTGGCTTGTCCATCAGCACGGGCGGTCTCCTGGGCGGGTGTTCGCGAAGAGCTCCGCGGTGACCGTGTAGCCGCCGTGGGTGGCGTGGACGACGACTCGGTGGGCGAGTGCGGTGACCATGCTCAGTCCCCGGCCGTGCTCGGCGTCCTGGTCCTGGTGCTCGACCTTGGGGGCGGTGCCGTTGCCGCCGTCGTCAGTGACCGACAGAGCAACCGCCTGCGGGGAGACCGCCAGGGCCAGGTGGAAGCTGCCGCGTTCCATGCCGCTGGCGGTGTGGAGGATCGCGTTCGCGCTGAGCTCGCTCACGATCAGCTCGGCGTCGTCGGCGAGTGGTGATCCGCGCAGGATGTCTCTCGTCCAGCGGCGGGCCCGGCTGACCTCTTCGGGAAATCCTGGGCAAGTGATTCCCCAGACCCGGGCGGTGCTCGTATACTCGTGCATACAAGTTCCTTCGTGCTGGTAGGCCGCCATGTGCAGCGGGTTCGGGCTAGACGAGTTTCACGCCGTTGTGGGCGCGGATGGCCGGCGGGGATGCCGCGTCCAATGCGTCCAGGACGCGGATCGCGTATGCCTCGTCGGCGAGTTCGATGACTTCTTCGCGGGTGGCCCAGCGCAGTGCGCGGGTCTCGTCCCCGGTGGTGGGGGTGCCGTCGGCGGCCTGGCAGCGGAAGACCAGGGAGACGATCAGGCCCTTCATGTTCTTGTAGACGCCGGTCAGGGTCGCTGGAAGTGCGATCTTGATGCCGGTCTCTTCGAGAACTTCGCGCTGGAGGGCCTCGGGGATGGTTTCCTCGCGTTCGAGGACTCCGCCCGGTGGTTCCCAGTGGCCGTTGTCGCGACGTTTGATCAAGAGGGCGCGTTCCTGGTCGTCGACGATGACTCCGGCGACGCTCACGGAGTGCGGACGGTCGGTGCTCACGTTCCTCTGCCCTCTCGGCTGGCTAGGCTCTCCACCGTAGCAACAACGAATGCCCACTCGTCTAGATATCTAAAGGAGTACATGTGTCCTCCCTTTCTTCCGGCCTCCTCGGCGATCTCGACCCCACGAGTGATCGTGCGGTCTTTCGGCAGATCGCTGATCAGCTGCGCGAGGCCATCGACCGTGGGCGGTTCAAGGAGGGCGAAAAGCTGCCCTCGGAGGCTGAGCTCGTCGATCACTACGGGGTTTCCCGTATGACGGTCCGAAACTCCTTCTCCGTCCTCCAAGGGGAAGGGCTCGTGCTTGCCGAGCACGGCAAGGGTGTGTTCGTGCGACCACGGCCGCCTGTGCGGCGACTCGCCTCCGACCGGTTCGCCCGGCGGCACCGGGACCAGGGCAAGTCCGCGTTCATCGTGGAGGCGGACGCTGCGGGAAGTCATCCGCAGGTGGACAGCCTGGAGGTCAAGGAAGAGAAGGCCAGTCAGGATGTCTCCGCGCGGCTCGGGTCCGTTCGGCGGGTGCTGGCTCGTCGGCGGCGGTATCTGCTGGACGGGCGGCCGGTGGAGTTCGCCACCTCGTATCTACCGCTCGACATCGCGCGGGGGACTCCCATCGCCGAGCCCAACCCCGGGCCCGGCGGCATCTACGCCCGGCTGGAAGAACTGGGGCACCGCCTCGACCACTTCGAGGAGGAGATCCGGGCCCGGATGCCCTCGCCCGATGAGGTCAGGACGCTGCGGCTCGCGTCCGGCGTCCCCGTGATCCACCTGATCCGGACGGCGTACGACACCGAGGGGCGGGCCGTGGAGGTGTGCGACACGGTGATGGCTGCGGACGCGTATGTGCTGTCGTACCAGCTCCCGGCGATGTGATCACATGGCCAGGAGAGGGCTGACCTTAGCGAGCTGGCTGGTGCGTGTGCTCGGGGGCGGGTGGCTCGAACATGGAGCTGATGTTGTTCCACATGAAGTCTTCTCGCCAGTCCGATGTGCCGGCTGCCCAGCCGAGCAGCGCTCGGAGCACCTTCTCCTGCGAGACGGTTTGTGTCTGGTAGTGCTCCGCAGCAACGCCGTCCCGGTATTCCAGTTGGTACGTGTTGTTCTCGCGCAACAAGACCTGGATGTACCAGTCACCTGCGAGGTCCTCGTCTTGGCGTTCGAGGACCATGTGCTCGTTGTCGCGTCTCAGGTTGGCGAGCATGGTGCCTATCGCAGGCTTCGAAGGGCGCTTCACGGTGTGACCTCGGGCGTTCGTGGCAATCAGCATGCCCAGATCCTGCCGGACGGGTCTGACAGTCAAGTGCCCCGAGGGCGGTGCGCGGGGACGCTTCCGAACTCGTACACCCCAACAGGGCTACTCGTATAGACGAGTGGGCAAGTGGTGTGGCAAGGTGGTCGTCGTTCCCGGAGGTCGGGTTCGAACGCTGCATCTTGTATAGACGAGTAGATAGGAAGAAGCCTTGCGCACCATCCGTGTGGAGACCTCGGCCGCGACGATCCTGCTGACCGAGGCGCCCGAGCCCAAGGTCCGTGACCGGCAGACCGGCGAGATCGCCAAGGACGCTGTCAGCGGCGAAGCGCTGATGACGATCGGCGTCGTTCACATTGAGGAAGGGGAGTCGTCGCTGTTCAAGGTCACCGTCCCGGAGAGCGGTGTCTCCGAGGGGCTCGCCCTCGGGGCGCCCATTTCGCTGCCGGGGTTGGTTGCCCGGCCGTGGGAGAGCGTGTTCAACGGGCAGCAGCGCCACGGCATCGCCTTCCGCGCCGCCGCCGTCACCCCGGCTGCCTTCCCGGCCGCCATCGGAGCCACGGCCTGATGACCGACCTGACAACGCTCCTGGAGGAAGGTGGTCCTGTCGCCGCGCTCGGCGGCGGGGCTGCCTACGCCCGGGCCAAACACCCGGGCGTTTACTGGTCCACGGTCGGCCTGCCGATATCCACCGCCAGGCTGCTCAGCTCGTACGGCTCGGTCATGGAGGCCTGCGGCCTGACCGTGGCTCCGTCCCGGCTGCGGGTCCTCGCGGTCAAGGCCACCACCCGGCGGGAGGTCCGGCCAGTGCCTCCGCGTCGGGGCGTCATCCGGCCCACCTCGACCGGGCTGCGGCTCCGTCTGCGGCTCGCTCCTGGGCAGGAGCCCGCTGACGTCGCGGCTTCGGCGGAACGGCTGCGGCACGCGTGGGGCGTTCACGCCGTGTACGTCTCGACCGTCAAAGCCGGGTGTGGTGGAGCTGCGGCTGGTCGGCTTCGACGTGCTGCGGCGGGTACGGATGCCCCGCAAGATCGAAACCGGGTTCCTCAAGGTGCCCGTGGCTCTGCGGGAGGGCGCCACGCCCTTCGTACGTGACTACCGCACCATCCCGCACCAACTCACCCTTGGCGCAACGCTGTCCGGCAAGTCCATGTACCTGCGCCACCTGATCGCTGGACTTGCCCGTCAGTCGGTCGCCCTGGTCGGGATCGACTGCAAGCGGGGGGTGGAGCTGGCACCGTTCGCGTCCCGGCTGTCGGCGCTGGCGACCGATCCGGAGCAGGCGGCCGAGCTGCTGCCCGTGCTCGTGAAGGAAATGGAGGACCG
The DNA here is from genome assembly GCF_040704615.1 of Streptomyces sp. NPDC046862. NCBI lineage: Bacteria > Bacillati > Actinomycetota > Actinomycetes > Kitasatosporales > Streptomycetaceae > Streptomyces > Streptomyces sp. NPDC046862. Next base: position 3,952 of record NZ_JBEYXP010000070.1, read on the forward strand.
CTACGACCTGATCAAGGCCCGACAGGGCATCGCCCCGGACACCCCGGACGAGGAGATCACCTCCGACATCTGGGGACTGCCCGAGAGCGAACGGCCCACTCCCGTCGTGCTGTTCGTCGACGAGGTGGCCGAACTCTTCCTCGTCGCGACGAAGAAGGAAGAAGAGCGGCGGGACGAGATGGTCACCCAGCTCATCCGGCTCGCCCAGCTCGGCCGAGCCGCCGGGATCTACCTGGAGGTGTGCGGGCAGCGCTTCGGTGCCGAGCTCGGCAAGGGTGCCACCATGCTGCGAGCTCAGTTGACCGGCCGGGTCTGCCACCGCGTGAACGATGAAGCCTCCGCCAAGATGGCGCTCGGCGACATCGCACCCGAAGCGGTTGCGGCAGCCTGCGCCATCGCTCCCGAACGGCCTGGCCTGGCTGTCGCCGGTGACACCTCCGGTGGCTGGTCCCGTATCCGGACGCCGTACCTCTCCCTTGGCGACGCCGCCGAGCTCTGCCGCGAGTCCGCACACCTGTTGCCTGACCTGGCCGCGCTCAAGCCCTTCCGGCCCGACGTGCCCGTACGGCCGGTCGAGACCCCGGCCCCGGTCGTCGAGCCGCGCCCGGTGACCGACTGACCCTCGTTCCCGCCCAAGACCGGTCGGCGTGACCGTCTCGCGCCAACTCCCTACCCCTGCCATGCCTGAACCCGGAAGGAGCCGCATCATGCGCGCCCAACTGGCCCGCGTTGACGCGGTGCTCATCCAAGCGGTCATCGCCGCCGCGCTGTCCTTCGCCCACCTCCACGACATCGCCATGGCGGCCGGACAGGACGGGTGGAAAGCCTGGGCCTATCCCGTCTCGGTCGACCTGCTGCTCGTCGCTGCCTGGCGTCGACTGCAGTCCGGGGAGGCGAAAGCGGCCGGGTGGTGCTGGTTCGTCATCGCCCTCGCCGCTTCCCTCGGGGCGAACGTCGCCACCGCCGGCCTTCTCGACCTGGGCGACGTACCGGCCTGGCTGCGCATCCTCGTCGCCGGATGGCCCGCCGTTGCCTTCCTCGGCGGAACGCTCCTCGCCCACTCCGCGCCGACCACGGCTAACCCTGACGCCGAACCCGGTGAGGACATCGACGGCCAGGAGGACGAGCCCGAACCCTTGCCTCCAGAGGAACTGCCCACGCGACCGGCCGTCATTGAGTCGCCGCCCGAGCGACCCGCCATGCCCGTTCCGGCTGCCTTGGTCGAGCACGCCCGCAAGGTTGCCGCCGAGCACCACACCCGCACCGGAACACCCATCGACACCCCGACTCTCCGTGCTCGCCTCGGCGTCCCCGCGCCCATGGCCGAAGCCATCGCCACCCACCTCTGAAGGGAGCACCCGTGACCGCCCATCGCCGCTTCCGCTCCGTCACCCGCATCGGCCCGGTTCAGGTCGGCACGTCCTACGACAGCCGTGGCCGTGAGAAGCACACCGCCGCCTGCACGGCCCCGCGCTGCGGCTTCTCCGCCGACTACGACAGCCGCGCCGCCGCCGAACTGGCCGCCCGTACCCACCGCTGCCCCGTTCGCTGAAGGGACCTGCCCCACATGACCGTCAGCCTGCCCCTCGTCGTCGTCCTCGGCTTCTTCGCCTGGGGAGCGGTCAAGTTCCTCGGCGTCCGTACCTGGATCGTCGTTCTGATCGCGCTCTTCGGCTTCTGGCTCTCGCACACCTTCATGGCCCCCGCCATTGAGTCCGGCACGCGCTCCGGCGTGGACGTCATAAACAGCCAACACGCCTAGACGAGTAGATAAGAAGGGTCCTGCTGTGTTCCTGCCCAAGTACCCCGACAACCCCACCCCGGCGTCCGTGCAAACCCACAGCCCGGCTGATCCGGCGCCCGTGCGGAGCTCTCTGCCGCAGGTCTCCGTCAGTAGTGGAGCGGTCGCGGCCGTCGTCGTGGGTGGTGTCGTCCTCACCGCGCTCCTGGCCGCCGTCGCCGTCTCGGCCATCTCCGTGGCCATCGCCGCCGTGGTCCTGCGCTCCCTCCTGCGCGACCAGCGGCGCTGAACGGCGCCTTACTCCCGGGGCGGCCCGATACCGCCAAGCATCCGCCGCCCCGGGAGCTCTTCCCTCTCGACCGAGCCCAGTCAGAAGGAGACAGCCATCTTCACCGGCACCACCCCGCCCCCGCTCCCGGAACTCGCCAAGCTGGCCCAGCACGGCACCCTGCCGGGTATCCTCCGCCAGCTCTCGGGGCTCGGCGGCTGCACCAACCCCATCCGGCTCGACGGCCACCGCACCGAGTACGACGTCGACACCCGTACTGGCGAGATCGGCCGCGTCCTCCAGCACCTCGACTCCAGCGACCTCCCGAGCGGACAGCTCCTCGTCCGCTGCAACAACCGCCGTACAACCCGCTGCGCGGCCTGCGCGGAGGTCTACCGGCGCGACACCCTCCAGCTGATCACGTCCGGCCTGCGCGGCGGCAAGGGCGTCCCGGAACAGGTGGGCGCACACCCGCGCGTCTTCGCCACCTTCACCGCGCCGAGCTTCGGCCCGGTTCACAACCGCCCCACCGGCCCGGCCGGAACCATCCGCCCGTGCCGCTGCGGCATCCGCCACGACCAGGAGGACGCCCTACTCGGAACACCGCTCGATCCGGACAACTACGACTACGAAGCGGCCGTTCTCTGGAACGCCCACGCCGGTCCGCTCTGGCGGCGTTTCTCGACCTACCTGCGCCGAGAGGTCGCCAAGCGTGCGGGTCTGTCACAGCGACGGTTCCGCGAGCACGCCCGGGTGTCGTTCGCCAAGGTCGCCGAGTACCAGAAGCGCGGCGCCGTCCACTTCCACGCCGTCATTCGCATCGACGGCCCGACCGGTGGTGACACCTCGCCCCCGGCCTGGGCGACCGCCGAGCTGCTCACCGACGCCATCGGCACCGCTGCTGCCAGGGTCCAGGTGGATGGCCCGGTCATCGACGGACGCGCCCACGCCTTCGGCTTCGGCGGTCAGCTCGATGTCCGCACGATCCGCTCGGCCGACTTCAACGGCGGCCAGGAACTCACCGAACGGGCCGTCGCCGCGTACATCGCCAAGTACGCCACCAAGGGCGCCGAGACAGCCACGGGAGCCCTCGACCGACCGCTCAAGTTCGCCGCCGAGCTCGCCCAGCTCGACATCAGCGACCACGCCCGCCGCCTGATCCGAACCGCCTGGGCCCTCGGCGCACGCAAGGAACTGGAAGAGCTCCGGCTCCGGGCCTGGGCTCACATGCTCGGCTTCCGAGGCCACTTCTCCACCAAGTCCCGTCGCTACTCCACCACCCTCGGTGCCCTCCGCGACGCCCGCGCCGAATGGCGCCGCGCCCAAGCGGCTGCCGCAGCAGCAACGGACGAGCGCGCCACCGACACGACGTACGTCCTCGCCCACTGGGTCTTCGCCGGAACCGGCCTGTCCGACACCGAGACCTGGATTGCCGCATCCCTCGAACCCGCCCCTGGAACGGAAGGAGAGCCAACCCATGCATGACGACGAGTTGTTGACCGTGCCCGACGTCATGAAGCGGCTGAAGCTCGGCCGGTCCACGGTCTACGACCTGATCCGCTCTCGTCGCCTGCCCTCGATCACCATCGGTCGGTGCCGTCGCATCCCGGCGCGGGCTGTCCGCGAGTACATCACCCACGAACTGAAGGTGGCTGCCTGATGGCCCAGCAACGCAAGCGGAACCCTAACGGTGCTGGCACCATCACCAAGCGCAAGGACGGCCGCTATCAGTGCGCGGTCTACGTGCTCCAGCCGGACGGTACCCGGGCCCGCAAGTTCGCCTACGGCAAGACCTGGGCCGAGTGCGACATCAAGCGCCGCGAGCTGCTCGCCAAGGTCGACCAGGGCGTGCCCGTACCCACCAAGTCCGCCAAGCTCTCCGAATGGCTGCCGTACTGGCTGGACAACGTCATCAAGCCCGGGCGGAAGCTCAGCACCTTCGACAAGTACGAGGCGCACGTCCGGCTCTACCTCGTGCGTCTGCTCGGCGCCAAGCGGCTGGAATCCCTCGGCGTCGCCGACGTTCGCCGCTTCCTCGTCCGCCTGGAGAAGGAGACCACTGCCGCAACCGCCAAGGAATCGCACCGAGTTCTGCGCTCGGCGCTGTCCTCGGCCTGCCGCGAGGAACTGATCACACGGAACGTGGCCAAGCTCGTCGAGCCACCCCGCACCGACAACCGCGAGCTGACGCCATGGACTCTCGACGAGACGCTCGACTTCCTCGCTGCCTCACGAAGGGACCCGCTCTACGCGGCCTTCGTCCTCGCCATCGCCATGGGCCTCCGACGGGGAGAGATCGTCGGTCTCCGGTGGTCGGACGTCGACCTCGACAACCGCGTCCTCTACGTGCGTCAGCAGATGCAACGGCGCCGTGGGGTCCTGTATGACGACGACCCCAAGAGCCGCCGACGCCGTGCCGTATCTCTGCCCGCCCTCTGCATCGCGCCCCTCCGCTGGCACCGGATGCGGCAGTCCGCTGCACGAGTCAAGGCGGGGGAGCGGTGGCAGGAGTCGGCCTACGTCTTCACCACTCGCACCGGCCGCCCGGTCGAGCCGCGCAACCTGTACCGCTCTTTCACCCGCGTCGCCCAGTCCGCTGGCCTCCGCGTGATCCGGCTGCACGACGCCCGGCACGGCACCGCCACCCTCCTCACGGCGGCCGGAGTCGCGCCCCGCGTGGTGATGGAGATCCTCGGGCACAGTCAGATCAGCATCACGATGGACGTGTACACGCACGTCGTGCAGGACACGCAGCGTGAGGCCATGAGCCACATGGACCGGCTGCTCAGGAGGCGCCCCGGTCGTCAGTGACCGTGCCCGTTGATGTCAAAGGTGGATGTCAAAGGCCCCGGACCATGATCGGTCCGGGGCCTTTTGGCTGGTGCCCCCGGCAGGATTCGAACCTGCGACACCCGCTTTAGGAGAGCGGTGCTCTATCCCCTGAGCTACGAAGGCGGGGTTCGGCTGTGGTGTGGCGGCCGACCTGTGACAGCGTAGCGGATGGGGTGTGGGGTGGTCGCGCGGGTTGAGGATGGACGGTCAGGGGAGGCGGGTCTGGAGGCCGTCGAGGACGCGGTCCAGGCCGTACTGGAAGCCCTCCTCGCGGGCCGCGCGGGGGTCCTTGCCGCGTTGTTCCGCGTAGCCCTCGCGCAGGTGGGGGTAGGACTGGGCCGCCTGTTCCGCGGCCGGCCAGACGCGTTCCATCCACTGCTGTTCGTTCTGTCCGCTGCGGGACAGGACCGTCAGCCAGGCCGCCTCGCTGGTCGCCATGCCCGTGACGTAGGCGATGAGCGTCGCCACGGCCGGGTCGGCCTCGTCCGCGGGGAAGCCCGCCTTGGTGAAGACGCCGAGCATGCCCTCCGCCAGGCGCATCCAGTTCGGGCCCAGGTACGACATGCCCATCTCGCCGAGGACCGAGGCGATCCACGGGTGGCGCAGCATCGTGGCGCGCAGGCTGTGGGCGCAGCGGGACGCGTCCTCGCGCCAGTGTGAGGGGTCCGCGGTCTCGGGCACCTCGATCTCGCCGTAGATCTCGTCCACGGCCAACTCGATGAGCTCGTCCTTGTTGGCCACGTGGCGGTAGAGCGAGGTCGCTCCCGCACCGAGGCGGTTGCCCAGCTTGCGCATGCTGAGGGCGTCGATGCCCTCCGAGTCGAGCAGGCGCAGTGCCTCGGCGACGATCTGTTCCCTGCTGAGCGCCGGCTGCTCCCGTCCGCCCCGTGGACGCGTCCACACGGACGGGATCGCCTGCGGCTGGGAGGGGGGCGTGGGTGTGGGTGTGGATGCGGGTGCCATCTGGGGTTCTCCTCCTCCTCGGCCGTCCGGAGTGGCTGTGTTGACTGAGGGCGACTGGAACGCGTCATGCGGCAGGAGGCGTGAGTCAGGCGTGGTGCGTGGCTGTCATGCGTCCTGCTTGTGCGCGTTTCTCCGCGCGCGTTCGTCTGTCCAGTCGCTGCAGTCGATCACCGGGCGGTGTCCTGTCGCAAGCGTAGCGCACAGCATGCGCATCTGCGTACGGGGCGATAGTGACGCGTACGGTGTTCGCGTTCAGGGAGTGGTGTACGCCCTGCCTGGTCTTCGTCAGGGCGTTGCCGCAAGGTGGCCTACCAGTGCTCTGTCCGTGGCTGAGAGTTGCCTGTTGCGCACGATGCGTTGACATGCGTACAGTGTTCGCGTCTTGAGCACGTTGTACGCAGGGTGCGGTACGGGTGTACCGCACCGCCGTCGCCGATGGAGGGGTCATGCCGCAGATGCAGAAGGAGCTGGAGAACGGGCAGGTCAGCTGGGACGACCAGGGAAACTGGGAGGCCAGCGGCGGTTGGGGTGCCGCGGACTCCAAGAAGAGGAGCTTCTATCGAGGCCACTGGCAGTCCCGGCTCGACCGGTTGCGCGAGGCACATCATGTGCCCGGCGCCTCCCTGGCCGTCCTCGCCCGGGGCCATGTGCACGAGCTGGCCAGCGGCGTGCTGCACCGCGGTACCGGAGTGGAGGCGACCAGCGACTCCGTCTTCCAGCTGGGCTCGCTCGCCAAGATCTACACGGCCAGCCTCGTCATGCAGCTCGTCGACGAAGGCCGGCTCGACCTCGACGCGCCCGTGAAGAACGTCCTGCCCGACTTCGCCGTGGGGGACCCCGAGGCGACCGAGACGATCACCACTCGTCAGCTGCTCTCCCACACCAGCGGGCTCACCTGCGACTTCACCTACGACTCCGGGCGCGGTGACGACTGCCTCGCCCGCTATGTCGAGGCCGCCAAGGACGTCGGGCTCGACTGCCCCACCGGCACGGCGGTCTCGTACAGCAGCCTCGGGTACAACGTGCTCGGCCGCATCGTCGAGGTCCTCACCGGGCTCACGTGGGACGAGGCCCTCAAGGAGCGGCTGCTCACGCCGCTCGGGCTCACGGGAACCATGACCCTGCCCGAGGAGGCGCTCGCGCACCGTACGGCGATGGGGCACCTCGGGGATCTCGGCCAGGAGCCCGATCCGGCGCCCGCCTGGGATCTGATGCCGCGCTCGGCGGGGCCGTACGGGCGGGTGCTGGCGACGGCCGGGGATGTCGTACGACTCGCCCAGATGCACCTCGACGGCGGGCTCGCCGCGGACGGGACACGCCTGCTCACTCCCGCGAGCGTGCGCGCGATGCAGCGGCGCGAGGTCGACGTGCCCGACAAGTGGACCGTCAGCGCGGACGGGTGGGGGCTGGGGTGGACCCTCTACGACTGGTTCGGCACCCCGGGCTTCGGGCACGACGGTGCCTCGATCGGACAGTACGGGTTCCTGCGGGTGGTGCCCGAGGCGGGTGTCGTCCTGGTTCTGCTCACCAACGGTGGTGACGCGCGCCGGCTGTACGAGGACCTGTTCGGAGAGCTGCTGCGCGACCTCGCCGGAGTGCGGATGCCGGAGCCGTTCGGGCCGCCCGCGCAGCCGCCGGTGGTGGACGTCGCGCCGCTGGTCGGCACCTACAAGAGGGAGGGCGTGCTCATCACCGTCACCGAGCGGGACGGCCAGGGGCATCTGGTGTACGAGTTCGTCGACGGGATGAAGGACTTCTCGCCGCCCCTGGAGATGGACCTCGTGCCCGTCGCGCCGAACGTGTTCGCGGGGGCCGGCTCCGGGGCGTACAGCGCCGACTGGATGCCCGTGGTCTTCTCCACGCTCGTCGACGGCACCGGGTGCGTGTACATCGGGATGCGGGCCGCGCCGAAGGTGGCCTGAGCGGGAGTGGGAGCGGAGCGGGAGCGGGGGCGGGACGGGAGCGGGAGCTGACGAGGGCGGTAGACGCAGTGCGGGTGGCACGGGCAGCGGGGTGCGGCACGCGCGGTGGGGAGTGGTGGAGGAAGGAGGGACAGCAACCGGGCAGGGTGACCAGAGTGACGTGAGCGACCAGAGTGACGTGAGCGACGAGAGTGACGTGAGCGACGAGAGTGATGTGAGCGACGAGAGGGTCCGTCCAGGTGTGAGCTGGACGGGCCCTCCCGTCGTTCGACTACCGTCGTTCCGTGCCGGATGGGCGTACCCCGTCCGCCGGTGACCGGCGTCCGGTGCGCCCTGGGTGGCTCAGCACGACGCCCCCACCAGTTCCTCCTCCCTCTCCATGGTGCGGGCGATGGACCCGCCGCTGGCGATCGGGATGGCGGAGAGCATCTCGGCCGGGAAGTCGAAGGCGTCGACCAGGGTCAGCATGTGCGGGGCGAGGTCGGCGACGACCGCGTCCAGGGCCGGCGGCAGGGCACGCACCTGGTCCGGAGTGAGGTGGCCCTCGGCGAGCAGGTCGCCGGTGTGTTCGCGGATCTGGCGCAGGAGGAACAGGCGGCACAGGGAGCGGAGGAGGAAGCGGGCCTGGGGGTCGACGGCCCGTTCGGCGGCGGAGGCGAACGCGTTCGCGGCCTGGAGGCGGGCGTGGGCGGAGACCATCTCCAGGGCGGCGGCCGAGGTGACGTTCCAGCGGCCGACCGGGTCGCCGGACGGGCCCTCGCGCAGGGCCGTACGGGCCCGGGCCTGCCAGATCGACTCGACCTGGGCGAGCAGTCCCTGGAGGAAGGGCAGGTCCGTGAGGTCCCCGGGCGGCAGGGTGTCCGGCTTCGCCGACTGGTGGCCGAAGACCATCTCGGAGGCGGCCTTCACCCAGATCACCAGGTTGTCGCCCTCCGCGGTGATGCCGCCCTCGATGTTCGCCGACAGGTCCGAGATGCCGTTGGCGGGGAACAGGCCCTGCGCGCCGCAGCGTTCGCGGCACTCGGTGGTGATCGCCCGCGCCTGCCAGGTGATCCAGCCCTTGGCGACCGCCGAGAGCCGCTCGACCTCCTCCCGGTCCTCCTCGGTGTGCTCGGCGAACCGGTCCACCACGGTGCGGTGCAGGAACGTCATCGCGTACGCCGTCGCCAGCCCGTCGAGCAGACGGCTGTGGTGGCTGCGGTGAGCGGCGATGGGCATGCGCTCGCCCGACTTGGGGCCCGCGATGAGGCGGCTGTGGGCGTAGCGGACCGCGATGGTGAGTGCGGCGCGGGTCATGCCCAGGGTGCCGGCGCTCATGCACAGCTTGCCCATGGTGACGCGGTTGATCGAGCGCAGGAACCGCTTGCGCTTGTTGCCGAGGCTGCTGGTCAGCGTGCCTTCGTGGTCGAGGCGGCCGTGCTCGGCCTCCAGGAGTGCCTCGCGCGGCAGCCACTTGTGGTCGAAGGAGGTGAGGGAGTGGTCGACCGGGGTGCCGGTGCGCTCCGGAAGCCGGCGGACCTTCACTCCGGGCAGATGACCGGTGTGGTCGCTGAGCGGCGTGAGGAAGAGGAAGACGCCCTGGTCCTCGTTGTCCACGATGAGCCGGGCGGCGACGACCGCGGTCTTCGGGCCGCCGGTCAGGCTGGTGTTGGGCATGAACTTCTGCGCGCCGGGTGTCGGGGTGTGGAGGTAGAAGCCGCCGCTCGTACGGTCGAATATCGCGACGGTCTCCATCGCGGCCACGTCGTTGCCGTGCTCCAGCTCCGTGCACAGAAACGTTCCTGTGCGCTGGAGCGAGGTGAAGGCGGACAGGTCGCGCCCCTCGCGGTCGTGGTCGACGAGGCTGCCGAGGAACAGGTTGTAGTGGATGCTCGCGAGGGTGGTCAGCCCTCCGTCCACCGGTCCGATCCACTCGTGCAGCGCTGCCAGCCGGTGCGGGTCCGCGGCGAAGTGCTCCGGGTCGTCGAGGCATTTGTTGAGGAGGCGCAGCCGGTCGTACGACAGTGAGGCCCGCTCGGTCGGGGACAGGCCCGGCCGGTACGCGAACTCGGGGCCGGAGATCATCCCGCGCCAGGTGCCGTGCGAGCGCTCGCGGCGCGCGCCCTCGAAGAGGAGGTGCGTCAGTTCGCCGGCGACCGGGTGTCCCGTGGCGCAAGGTGCCTGGTCGGACGGGACCTGGTCGGACGGGGCGGTCTGGTCAAGAACTTCCGTCCACAAGGCCTCGGACGTCATCACAGTCATCGAGCTTCCCCCTGGTGTGGGACCGGATAGGTGTGAACCACGGCCATGAATATACGTACCAACCGGTTTTCTTTTCAAGGCCTTTCTCTCATGCAACTCACGTCATTGCCTGTTCTTGGTGGATGATTTGCCCTGTATGGGCGTTTTGGAGGGGCTGAACGGGAGGGTTGAAAAACCGTTCGGCTGGTTTTATTCTGCTGGAGCAGCGACTGAGTGCGCGGGTTTACGTTCCGCGTCACCGCCCTGCGGCAGCGCCGCTGTTAGGGTGCGAACCGTTCGGTCTCTTTTTCCCGCGGCGGCGGGTTGGTACGGAGGGTGCTTGTGGCACGGCAAGAGCGGGCCATCCGGACGCGGCAGGCGATCCTGTACGCCGCGGCCGAGGTGTTCGACGAGGTCGGATACGAGGCGGCGACGATCTCCGACGTACTGAAGAGGTCGGGGGTCACCAAGGGTGCCCTCTACTTCCACTTCACATCCAAGGAGGAGCTCGCCCAGGCGGTCCTGGCCGAGCAGGTCGCCTCACTCCCGCGCGTCCCGGAGCGGGAGCTGAAGCTGCAGCAGTCGCTGGACGAGGCACTGTTGCTGGCGTACCTGCTGAGGAAGGACACCGGTGACCCGATCGTCCAGGGCAGCGTGCGTCTGACGGTGGACCAGGGGTCGCCCAAGGACCACCTCAACCGGCGGGTGCCGATGCAGGCCTGGACCGAGCACACCGAGGCCATCTTCGAAGAGGCCAAGCAGAAGGGCGAGATACTGCCCCACGCCGATGTCGCCGCGCTCGCGAAGCTGTTCGTCGGCGCGTTCACCGGCGTCCAGGTCCTGTCCCGGATCATGACCGGGCGGGCGGACCTGGCCGAGCGGGTGGCCGACCTCTACCGCCACCTGATGCCGTCCGTCGCCGTACCGGGAATCCTGGTCCGCCTGGACTTCTCGCCGCAGCGCGGGCCCCAGGTGTACGAAGAGGCGGTGCGGCAGCGTGAGTTGGAGGCGGCGGTGGCGGGCGCGGGGGAGTGACGCGCGGTAGCTGGACGGGCTTGCGGGAGTGAGGCTGTAGGGGACTTCTGCTGGTGGGGCCCCTGAGGGTGGAGCCTGCCGGTGGTTCGCCGGTCGAGCGCCCTGAGGTCCTCGGGTCGTCCGACCTGAGGTTCGCCGGGGGTTCGCCCCGAGGTCCCTGGTGGTTCGCCGGGGTGCGCCCGGGCCCTCCGGGACATCTCCCGGCGAGCGGAAATCCCTCCGGAAACACCCTCGGTGAACCGACGGGCGCGGCGCGGTGGGAACGCCTCCGGTGGGCCGACCGTTCGCTGGAAGGCGGGCGCGCGCCGGGGCCGTAGGTGAAACGTCACGGCGCGCACCGCTGTACGACTGTACGACGCGGGGAGCGCCTCCGGCGGGACCCGTACGGCGGCCGGGAGTTCCCGACGGGTCGCCGGCCGGTGGTCGGAAGCGCCCATGCTGGGGCCCCGACCGGCGGTCGGAACAGTGACCTTGACGTGCACCGGCCAACAATGCGGGAGGCTTGGCCTCGACGGGCGGCGCCCCGCAGCCGGACAGAGTGACCCTGGCGGATCGCCCGCCGGTGGTCGGAGCGGTGGCCCTTACGGGCGGCTCCGGCCGGCGGTGGTGTGCGCGCCGGGTGTGTGTGGGGGGAGTCGTGGGAGCGGCTTCCAACGGGAGGGGGATCCGCGTCTCCTCTGTGTGCGATGAGTTCCACGTGGGTGCCGTCCGGTGCCCACGCTCAGTGCCGAACGGAATGACCAACCGAACGGAGTGCACGGATGGACATGACTGCGTGCCCGTACGCCCTCGACGTGACCGGGCGTGACCTGGCGGGCGAGACCGCGAAACTGCGGGCGCAGGGACCGGCCGTCGAGGTGGAGTTGCCGGGCGGAGTGTGCGCCTGGGCCGTCGTACGGCAGAAGTACGTCAAGCAACTCCTCACGGACGGGCGGGTGTCGAAGGACGCGAGACGTCACTGGCCCGACTTCGTGGCGGGCCGCATAGGTGAGGACTGGCCGCTGTATCCGTGGGTGGCCAACGAGAACATGCTCTTCGCGTACGGGGAGAGCCACGCGCGGCTGCGCCGGCTGGTCGCGGCCGCCTTCACCGCACGGCGCACGGAGGCCCTGCGGCCCCGCGTGGAGCAGCTCACCGAGCAGCTGCTCGACGAGCTGGCCGCCGTCCCGGACGGTGAACGGGTCGACCTGCGGGCCCGCTTCGCCAAGGTCCTGCCCATGCGGGTGATCTGTGAGCTGTTCGGTGTCGCCGAGGGGGCGCGCGAACCGCTGTGCGCGGACCTGGACGTGGTGTTCGGGACCTCCGTGTCCGGAGAGGAGATGGCCGCCGCGCAGGTGAGGGTCTTCGGGATGCTGGCCGAACTGGTCGCGGAGAAGAGAGCGAGACCCGGCGACGACCTGACGTCCGCGCTGATCGGCGTCCACGACAGCGACGACGGCCGGCTCACCGAGCAGGAACTCCTCGGCACTCTCTACCTGATGATCGCCGCCGGTCAGGAGACCACCTGCACCCTCATCACCAACGCCATCGCCGCCGTGTGCGCCCACCCGGAGCAGCGCGCGCACGTGGTCGAGGGCCGCGCGGACTGGTCGGACGTGGTGTCCGAGACGCTGCGCACGCACGCCCCCGCCGCGTACTCGCCGATGCGGTTCGCCGTCGAGGACATCGACCTGGACGGCACACACATAGAGAAGGGCGACCCGATCCTGGTCTCCTTCGCCGGTGCGGCCTCCGACCCCGGGGCGTACGGGGACGACGTCGGTGTGTTCGACGTGCTGCGGCCCGGCCGGCGGGATGACCTGGGCTTCGGATTCGGGGTCCACCGCTGCCTGGGCGCGCCGCTCGCCAAGCTGGAGGCGACCTCCGCTCTGGCAGCGCTCTTCACCAGATTTCCGGATCTGGAGTCCGTACTTCCGGCGGACGGGTTGGAGCCGATGCCGTCCTTCATCGTGAACGGGCATGCCGCCCTGCCCGTAGTGCTTCAGCCGAACTGACCTGGGTTTTCCGCCAGTTCCTACGGAACCCCACGGTCTTGGGACTGTGGGGTTCCGTTTTTTGGGCACCATGAGGGTCTCGGGGACATCAGTACACCTTCTCCCTAGAAACCGCGTGTGCGGTTTGTTATGCTTCCTCGAACCCCGAGCAGTAACGGAGCGCCCGATGGCCAAGCAGGAACGTGCGGTACGAACGCGCAACGCCTTGATCGAGTCCGCCGCCGAGCTCTTCACCCGGGACGGCTTCGAAGTGGTCTCGCTGTCGACGATCAGTGCCAGAGCCGGGGTCAGCAACGGAGCGCTGCACTTCCACTTCGCCAGCAAGGCCGCCCTCGCCACGGCCGTGCGCGAGGCGGCGGCACAGCACTTCGCGCGCATCACCTCCGCCGATCCGCCGCCGCCGCCGCGGGGCGGGGGGTCGCTGCAGACGCTCGTTGACACGAGCCACGCGCTGCTGCGATGTCTCAGCCGTGACGTCATCCTGCGCGCCGGGTTCGACCTCAGTGACAGCGCGGAGGGGGCCGGCGAGGGCGAGGACCTGTTCGAGCTGTGGAGCGCGTGGGTCGAGGACGCCGTCGCCCGGTCCGCCCGGGAGGGGCTGCTCGCCGACGTGGCGCCCCGGGACCTCGTGACCACGGTGGTCGGCGCGACCGTCGGCTTCGCCGCGCTCGGCGGCCACGACGTGCACTGGCTCTCCCGCACCACACTCACCCGTTTCTGGTCGCTGCTCCTGCCGCGCGTCGCCTCGCCGCACGCACAGCCGGGACTGGTGGCGGCGGGTCGGTGGGCGGAGGCGAGCTGACACGGGTCGGTGCGGTCGGCTGCGGCGTGGCGCCGCGCCGGGCACCGTGTGGGAATCACCCGTGAGCCGCCCTGTCGCGTGAGCCGCTCTGTCGCGTGAGCCGTGTCTGGTGTGCGCCGTGTCTGACGTCAGCCGTCTGTTGCCCGAGCCGCCCGGTGCCCGCCGCGTGTCGCGTGAGCCGCCCCGGCACGTCCAGCCGTGTCTGACGTCAGCCGTCTGTTGCCCGAGCCGCCCGGTGCCTGAGCCGCGTATCGCGTGCGTCGTTTTGAACGAGTCCCGGCCGCGTGTCACGTGGAGTCCTCTCGACATGAGTCGCTTGTGAGGAGGGCCGGCGAAAACGCCGGCCCTCCTTCGTTCCTGTCGCCGCCGGTCCTCCCGCTGCGCGGTCCGCGCGCCGGTCACGGAGGCGCCGCCCCGGTCGCCTCCAACTCGGCCTGTACGACGCCCCCTTCGGTCTCTCGGCGTGTCGGCCGGATGCCGGTGCCGCCCGGGTCGAGGTCACCCAGGGCGTCCGGCGTGGCCAGACCGGGCAGCACCACCCGCCAGAAACCGGTGAGCGTCCGGTGCGAGAGCCACTCCGGGTCACGGCGGCCCAGTACCTCGAAGCCGATGGTCGCCGCGACGATCGCGGCCACCACGTCGGCCCGTGAGGCCCGACGGGTGATCAGCAGACCGTCGGCGGCGGCCTCGGCGAGCAGTTGCTCGACACAACCGCGCCATTCCTGGCGCAGGTTCAGCCCACCGCCGCTGACCGCCTCGCAGTTCAGCCGGAAGCCCGCGCGGGCCACGACATCGGTGCGCAGCAGTCCGGCCAGGGCGTGCGAGGCGTTCGCGAGCCGTTGCAGGGCGTTGGTGTCCGGGGGCTGGGCCAGCCAGGCCGCGCGGCGCAGACTCACCCCGGCCGTCGACTCGACCGTCCGGGCCACCGCCGCCTTGCTCTCGAAGTGGAAGTGCAGGGCCCCGGGGCTCACGCCGGCGCGGGCGCTGATGTCCGCCAGTTTCGCCTGGGCATAGCCGTGCAGCTCGAAGGCCTGGGCCGCGGAGCGGATGAGCGCGTGGCGGGTGCGGACCGCACGTTCCTGTTTTGTCACCGGGGGCTCCTCACTGAAGGCGAATTGAGCGATGGGCGAGCATTAGGAAACCAGCATAGCGGTTTGTTTTATCCCTCGCCAAGCCCACCCGGAGTGAGGTTCGAAGCAAAGAGCCTGTTCATCGCGTGTCGGCGGCTCGGTGGTGGCTTAGCTGCGATCAACTGCCCACCCGATGTCGTGCCAAAAAACCGGCATGGCCGTATGTTCTTCAGGGAAGGTCGTTCGCTGGTGATGCTCGGCGGGGCGGTCGGAGTGTTCGCCCGAGGTGGCCATGGCTCATCATTTGTGCAGGTCAAAGTGGTTGCAAGGGAGGTGGTCGGCTCTACGGTCCTCCCGGGCCCGGGTGTCCCCGGCGGCGCGGCGTCAAGGCTGTTCAGTACGCGGATTCGCCGAAGGGGTCGTAAAAAAACCAGGTGACTGGTATGTTTCATGCTCGAAGGTTGATGGGGCTCGCCACCTGACCCATGCGTGCCGTCGGCCGTCAGTCCGTGCTGGTAGTCACAGGGGGAGGAACCACCACGTCATGAACGTCCTCGACGCTTCTGCCGAACCGGCCGCCGACCTGGTGCTCGCCACCAGGGCCGTCACCGGGGCCGTCACCGGCACCGGCACCGCCACCAGGGCCGTCACCGGCACCGTCACCGGGACCGTCACCGGTGCCGTCACCGGTGCCGTCACCGGGACCGAGAAACCGCCGGCCAGGTCGACCGGGCCGACCGGGCCGACCGGAGAGCGCGCCAGCGTCGCCCTCGGCGCGCTGCTGGCCTCCGACTCCCCGCGGGTCGACGGCGAGAGTGACGCGCACGTCAAGGCCCTGGCCGAACTGGACGCCCCTCTCCCGCCGATCCTCGTGCACCGCGAAACCATGCGGGTCGTCGACGGAATGCACCGGCTGCGGGCGGCCCGGCTGCGCGGTGACGCGGAGATCGAGGTCGAGTTCTTCGACGGCTCCCAGGAGGACGCGTTCGCGCTGGCCGTCAAGCTGAACGTGACCCACGGACTGCCGCTGACCCAGGCGGACCGTACGGCGGCGGCGACCCGGATCCTCATGGCCCGCCCCTACTGGTCGGACCGGCGGATCGCGGCCACCACCGGACTCGCGGCCAGTACCGTCGCGGCCGTCCGGCGCCGTTCAACTGACCAGAACGAACAGTCGAACACCGCGCGGATGGGGCGTGACGGGCGGGTCCGCCCGCTGCACGCGGCGGAGGGCCGGTTACGCGCCAGCCAGGTGATCGCCGCCCACCCCGACGCCTCCCTGCGCGAGATCGCCGCCCGCGCCGGCATCGCCACCGCCACCGCGAAGGACGTACGCGACCGCATACGCGCCGGTCAGGACCCGGTGCCGAACCGGGCGCGGCCGGCGACGCGGGAGCAGGAAGCGGTGCAGGCTCCGATAGCCGTGCGGCGGCCCGCCGGCCGGCCCCCGACGCGTACGTCGGCCGCGGCGATCGCGCTGATGCTGCCGAACCTCCGCAAGGACCCGTCGCTGCGCACGGAGTCCGGGCGGCTGCTGCTGCAGATGCTGAGCCTCCACGCGATCGGCGACGAGGCGAAGTGGCGCCGCCTCGCACAGAGCGTCCCGGCCCACCGCGCCGGCACCCTCGCCCAGGCCGCGCGCCGCTGCGCGGACCACTGGCTCCGCCTGGCCCACGAGCTCGAGATGCGGTGCCCCTGAGCATGGAGCCCCTCCCCACCCTCCTGACCCTCTGCCGCAAGCGGCTGCACAACCGCCTGATCCGCCTGAGTCACCTGATCCGCCTGAGCACCCGTCTGAGCCACCTGATCCGCCTGGTCCGGCTGACCCGCCTGATCCGGCCGCGGCGACCGGGCGCCCCCGAGCCCCACGCGTCCGGCGGCACCGCCGGTCACCCGCACGGTCACCCGCACGGCCATCCGGGTCACCCCCGCACGGCCACCCGAGGCGGCGCCCCCACGGTCACCCGAGTCACCACTCGTCCCGCCACCCCTGTCACCACCCTCCCTGTCACCACCCTCCCTTTCACCACCCTTACCGAGAACTGCCCTGGAGGACCTGCATGACCGTCGACACCCTTGGCACCGTCGGCACCGTTGGAACCGTCGACCTGGTAGCCGAGACCCCTTACATCTGGCGGGCCCGGCGCGGCGACCACCGTCACCGGCTGATCTGCTTCCCGCACGCGGGTGCCGGCGCCGGTGCCTACGCCGAGTGGGCCGCGCTGCTGCCACCGGAGATAGAACTGGCGGCCGTCCAACTGCCCGGCCGCCAGAACCGCATCGCCGAGGACCCCGTCACCGAGGTCGCCCCTCTGGTCAGAGTGCTGACCCAGGCGCTGCGGCCCGTCATGGACGGACCGTTCTCCTTCTTCGGGCACTCCGGCGGCGCGATCCTCGCCTTCGAACTGGCCCGCGCCCTCAGGGACAAGGGCGGCCCCCAGCCGAGCCACCTCTTCCTGTCGGCCCAGTCCGCACCCGGACAGCGGGGCGCCATACAGCGGTTGCACCACCTCTCCGACGAGGAGCTGACCGCCGAGGTGGTCCGCCTCGGCGGTATCGAGCCGGAGATCGCCGAGGACGAGGACGTCATGGACGCCCTGCTGATGACCCTGCGCGCGGACTTCGAGCTCTGGGAGAACCACCACATCGAACCCGGCGCCCCCCTCGACGTCCCGATCACCGTCCTGAGCGGCGACACCGACCCCCGCGCCCCGCTGGACACGCTCGACGCCTGGCGCGAGCAGACCCGGGCGCGCTTCGAGACGCGGCTCCACCCGGGCGGCCACTTCTACTTCCTCGGCCAGGCGGCCGAACTGACCGGACACATCAGCCAGACACTGCTGGCGCCCCAGATGGCAGGGAGGACCTCATGACCACGTCCGGAGCGATCGACCCGGCCCTGATCGACGGGCTGGCCGCGGCCGCCCGCTCGGTCCCGGGGGTACGGGAGGCCGTCGCCGTGGTCCGCCAGGGCACCCGTACCGCCGTGTCCGACAGCCCCGAGGCACCGGCGCACGAAGCACCCGAGGCCGAGGCCGAGGCCGCGGCCGGGGCGGACGGCGGCGGCAAACCGTCCTCCCAGACCCACGGCGGGCCGGTGCGCATACCCGACGGCGCGGCCACCACCCTCCAGGAGGCGCTGCGCCAGGCCGCCGAACTCACCCCCGAGAAGGGCACCACCTTCCTGCGCCGGGGCAGCGAACCCGACCTGCAGACCTACCCGGAGCTGCTCGCCGAGGCCGAGCGGGTGCTCGCCGGCCTGCGGGCGGCCGGGCTGGAGCCGGGGGACGCCGCGCTGTTCCAGTTCGGTGACCACCGCGGCTACATGACCGCGTTCTGGGCCTGTGTGCTCGGCGGGTTCGTGCCGACACCGGTCGCGGTGGCGACGACGTACGCCGCGCACAACGAGGCCAACCGCAAGCTGCGCGGCGCCTGGAACCTGCTCGGGCACCCCGTGGTGCTCACCGACGCGGCCACCGCGCCCGCGCTGAGCGCGGTGCGCGACCTGTGGGGCGAGTCGACGGTGCGCATCCTGACCGTGGAGTCCCTGGCGGAGTACGACCGGGACACCGACTGGTACGCGACCACGCCCGACACCCCGGTGATCAACCTGCTCACCTCCGGCAGCACCGGCGTACCGAAGTGCGTCCAGCACACCAACGCCAGTGTCGCCCGGCGCAGTTGGGCCGTCGCGCAGGGGCGCGGCTACACGTCCGACGACGTCAGCCTGATCTGGATGCCGCTGGACCACGTCACGATGGTCTTCTACAACATCCGCGACATGTTCCTGCGGTGCAGCCACGTCAACGGTCGCATCGACGACTTCCTCGCCGATCCGCTGCTGTGGCTGGACTGGCTCCAGGAGTACGGGGCGACGAACACCTGGGCGCCGAACTTCGCCTTCGCGCTGATCAACGAGCACGCCGACGACATCGCCCGGCGCTCCTGGGACCTGTCCCACGTCAGGGAGTTCGCCAACGGCGGCGAGCCCGTCATCGCCGCCACCAGCCACCGTTTCCTCGAACTCCTCGCTCCGCACGGGCTGCCCGCGGACGCGATGGCGCCGGCCTGGGGCATGTCCGAGACCTGCTCGGGCGTCACGTACTCGACGCAGTCCCGCACCGACCGCACCGCCGGCACGCTGGTGGTCGCGCCCTCCTCCTTCGACGGCGACCTCCGCTTCCTCGACGGGCACGAGCGCGGCGGAAAGGACGCGGTGGCGTTCTCGACCGTCGGCGGGCCCCTGCCCGGCGTGACGATCCGGGTCGTCGACCCCGAGGGGAACGTGCTGCCTCAGGACCGGATCGGCGAGCTGCAGATCCGGGGCGTGACGATGATGCGCGGCTACCACGGCAACGCCGAGGCGAACCAGGCCGCGTTCGACGCCGAGGGCTGGTTCCGCACCGGGGACCTGGCGTTCGTGCACGACGGCGCGCTCGTCATCGCCGGGCGCAAGAAGGACCAGATCGTCGTCCGCGGCGCCAACTACATCGCGCACGAGCTGGAGAACGTGGTCGAGGAGGTCGAGGGCGTCCGCGTCACCTTCTCGGCCGCCGCCGGCGTCCGTGAACCGGGAGAGGGGTCGGATCGCCTGGTCGTGTTCTTCGTGCCGGTCAAGTGGGACGCCGAATCGCTCCGGCGCACCTGCCGGGACGTACGCACCCGGCTGGGCAGGGAAGCCGGGCTCGCCCCCGACCTGCTGGTCCCGGTCACCGAGGCGGAGTTCCCGAAGACCGCCAGCGGCAAGATCCAGCGGGCCGCGCTCGTCGCCGACCTCAGAGCCGGACGGTTCGCGGACCGCGTCGAGCGGGAGGCCGAGGAGGACGAGTCGGCGGACACCGGGTTCGTGGCCCGCCGGTGGGCGCGGCTCGACGCCGTGGACGGCGACGGGAGCGGCGGCGTACGGGTCGTCTTCGCCGAGGAGGAGCAGGTCGGCCGACTCGGGCTCGGCGGCGACCGGTTGGTGGTCGTCGGCCAGGGGGACGCGTACGTCCAGGAGGGGCCCGGGCGCTTCCGGGTCGTGCCCGGCGACGCCGAGCAGATCCGGCGCGTGCTCACCAGGGTCGCCGCGCGGTACGGGGCGATCGACTCCGTGGTGTACGGCTGGCCGCTGCCCGGCCCCGGCGACCCTGCCGATCCCGCCGGATCCGCCGATCCCGCCGGATCCGCCGATCCCGCCGTACGGCTCATCGAGGTCACCACGCGGTTCACCGCGCTCGTCCGGGCCCTGGAGGGCGACGAGTTCGGGCGGCCGCTGCTGCTCCTGCTCACCGAGGGCGCCGTGCACGTACGCCCCGGCGACCACGTCGACCTCGGCGTGTGCGCGCTGCCCGGGCTGGTGCGCACCGCCGTCAGTGAGCTGCCGCACCTCACCGTCCGCCAGCTCGACCTGCCCGCCGACCCCGTCAAGTGGGCGTCCGCGGTGCGCGGGGAACTCGCCGACCGCGCCCAGAGCGGTGTGGTCGCCGTCCGCGAGGGACTGCGCTGGCAGCCTCGCCTGCGGCCCGTGCCCGAGGAGGAGACCACCACCGGGGGAGCGCCCTTCGTACCCGGCGGGCTCTACCTGGTCACCGGCGGCCTCGGCGGCATCGCCCACGACCTCGCCGGCTATCTGCTCGCCGCCTACGGCGTCCGGCTGCTGCTGGTGGGCCGCTCCCCGGCCGAGGGCGAGAGGGCGGAGGCGCTCGCCGACCTCACCGCACTCGGGCAGGTGACGTACGAGCGGACCGACGTGGCCGATCCGCTGCGGCTCGGCGCGGCGGTGGCCGCCGCCGAGGAGCGCTACGGCCGCACCCTCGACGGGGTGCTCCACCTGGCCGCCGCCGACGTCAGCGACCAGTGGGCCAACCTGGAACGGCACACGCTGGCCCGCGAGACCGAGGCCGCCTTCAGCCGGCAGTACGCGGCGAAGGTGGCCGGCACCCTGGCGATCGCCGAGCTGCTGGAGAGCCGGCCGGGAGCCTCGCTCACCCTGTTCGGCTCGGTCAACGGCGAGTTCGGCGGGCACTCCTTCGGCGCGTACGCGGCGGCCAACACCTTCATGGTGGGCTTCGCCGACCACTGGCGTCACGAACGCGGCCGTGACGTGCGCTGCCTGGGGTGGAGCGTGTGGGAGAACACCGGCATGAACCGAGGGCAGTCCACGACGGCCGCCCGCCGCCGAGGATTCCGCTCCATCGACCCCGACGACGGACTGCGCGCCTTCCTGACGGCGAGCGCGCTGCCGCACCACTACCTGCTCATCGGCCTCGACCTCGACAACCCGGTGATCGTGGCCGAGTTGGCGACGGACGAGCTGAACGCCCGCGAGGTCCTCGTCGCCTACACGGCCGACGGCGCCGACCCCGACACCGTGCGCGCCGCGCTGGAGCCGGTGCTCGCCGAACTGTCCGTTCCCGTACGGCTGCTGGAGGTCGGCAGCATCCCGACGGACGCGGCGGGCGGGATCGACACCACCCAGCTGCTGCTGGACGCGGCACCGCAACCGACCGGCAGTGCACGGGAGTTCGAGGAACCGGTCGGTGACCTGGAACGGCAGATCGCCGACATCTGGTCGGAGGTGCTGGGCCGGCCCGCCGTCGGTCGCGGCGACTCCTTCTTCGACCTCGGCGGCAACTCCCTGCGGGCGACACGGCTGCTGGCCCGGATCGGCGACGAACTCACGGTGCGGCTCACCACGCACGAGCTGTACGAGAACCCGACGGTCGCCGGAATGGCGGCGGCCATCTCGTCGGGCTGATCCGACACCCCCGGCGGCCGTGAGGCCGCCGGGGCAACCGGACGACATGCGCAACTGGCCGACCTGAACAGTCGAACAGCTGAATCGCCGGACAAGAAAACAAAGGAACGAGAAACGGGGGCGAAGAAATTGATTGCGAGGCTTGCGGGGAATTTCCAGACCGTCGTCCACCTCGTCGGCGTCGTCGACGCCGACCGACTGCACACCGCGGCCCAGGCCCTGCTCGACCGGCACACCCACCTGCGCACCACCCGCGACGGACGGGTCCTCGACGGCGTACGACTGCCGTGGCAGGTGCGGGACTTCACCAGGCTGACCATCGGAGAACGCAGCGAGGGCCTCGACCGCCTCCTGTACGAGGACCGGCGCACCCCTCTGGGCCCGGGACCGCTGTTCCGGCTCACCCTGGTCCGGCTCGGCTGGGAGCACCACGACCTGCTGGTCACCGCCCACCCCGCGCTGCTCGACACCGAGTCGGTGCGCCTGCTGACCGATGACCTGCTGCGTCTGTACGCCACCTGCGGCGATCCCGGACTCCTGCCCCGCCGGTACGGCTTCACCGGACCCGTGGGGCCGCCCGCGGAGCCGCCCGACACCGGCAGCGTGGAAGCTCCGCTGCCGCCGCCGGTCGCCCGCCAACTGCCCATCCGGGCAGCCGAGTCGGGCGTACCGGTGGGGATGCTGGTGCAGGCGGCCTGGGCCGTCGCACGGGCGGAGACGGCCGGCGGGCGCGATGTCGTCCTCGGGGTCACCGTGCCCGGGCGGCCGCCGGACGCCGGGGCACTGCTCGGGCCGTTCGCCCGCACCGTCGCCGTACGTGCCGTGTGGGGGCCGCTGGACACCGCCGCCGACCTGCTGACCCGGCTGCACCGGGCGCCGGTCGTGTCCGCGCCGTACGACACCGTCGTGGACTGCGGGCCAGAGCCACGGCCGGCGCCCTCCGCGGCGGGTGTCACCGTCGCCGCGTTCCGTGCCTTCCCCGACCGGCCCCAGGCGCTGACCGTGGTGGCCGACACCGGGCCCGGCTTCCGGGTCCGGATCGAGTACCACCGCACCGCTGTCGACGACGCCTCGGCCCACGCGCTCGCGGCCCGGCTGGCGCGCGTCCTGCGGCATTTCGCCGCCGATCCCCACGCGTCCCTCGGGCGCGTCGACGAGCTCGCGGTCCTTCCGGGTTCCCTTTCCCGGCAGCTCGTCAATTCCTGATCGACTGCGTGAATTCCGGCCGCCGTTGAACGGTTGTAGGACGCGTGGCGGGAAAGTTACGGTCTTTCCCATCGCAGGAAATCGAAAGCAGTCCGAACGGATAAAAACGCTCCACTCGCGAGAGTCGACGGAATCCAGGAAACGGACTGATTCCGAAAGGCAAGTGAAGGGCCGGGCACAGGAGAAGGCCCCGAGCAAGAAGCGGGCCCAACCGAAATGCGGCCCGCAGGCGAGAAGCGCACCCAAGGCGCGACACGCACTCAAGGCGAGAAGCGCACTCAAGGCGAGACACGCGCCGCAGGCAACCAGCGCATCCAAAGCGCAAGAAAGCCGCAGCCGCGAAGCGCAGCCAAGGCGCAAGAAAGCAGTTGGGGCGTGAGGGGCGAGCCGGGTCCGGGAGACGGACCGAATCCAAGAAGCGGGCCGAAGAGATTCCGTTCTTCCGGGCTCATTCATCAGCGACATTCATCGAGAAACGAGGTGGACGACATGGCCGGGCATTGGAGCACCGACCTGGTGGAGACGGCCCGCAAGAACGCAGGGGCCGGCGTCGAGGGAACCGGGACGGGTGAGCAGGCGGCCCTTCTGGCCATCGGCATGGAGGCCCTGCACCACGGCGATCCGGAGCTGGCACGGATGCTCGACGCCGAGGTGCGCCACCAGGGCACGACCCTGGCGATGATCGCCTCGGCCAGCATCGCCGACCCTTCGGTGCTCGCCGCCGGCGGAGCGGCGCTGTCGAACGTCACGGCCGAGGGGTACCCAGGGGCCCGCTACCATCCGGGGGCCGTCCACTTCGACGCGGTCGAGCGACTCGCGGTGGAGCGGGCCAAGGACCTGTTCGGGGCGCGCTACGCCAACGTCCAGCCGCACTCCTGCTCGTCGGCCAACCTGGCGGTGCTCGCCGCCCTGGTCCCGTCCGGCGGCACGATCCTCGGCCTGGACCTCGACGCCGGGGGCCACCTCACCCACGGCTCCCCGGCCTCGGTGACCGGCCGCCAGTACAAGGCGTTCCACTACGGCCTCGACATCACCGGACGTATCGACTACGACCAGGTGGAGGAGCTCGCCCTCCTGCACCGGCCCTCGGTGATCATCGCGGGCGCGAGCGCCTACCCGCGGACCGTGGACTTCGCCCGGTTCCGCGCGATCGCGGACACGATCGGTGCCTATCTGCTCGCCGACATCTCGCACATCGCGGGCCTGGTCGCCACCGGCCGGCACCCGAGCCCCGTCGATGTCGCCCACCTCACGACGACCAGCACGTACAAGCAACTCGGCGGTCCCCGTGGCGGGTTGATCCTCAGCGGTGCCGAGTACCGCACACCGGGCCCCGACGGGCGCACCCCGCTCTCGCGGCTGATGCAGCGCGCGGTGTTCCCGCAGTCGCAGGGCACCCCCAGTCCGGCCACCATCGCCGCCAAGGCCCGTGCCTTCGCGGTCGCCGCCTCTCCCTGGTTCGCCGAGACGACGCGGCTGATCGTCGAGGACGCGAGCGCCCTGGCCGCCGAACTGGCCGTGCTCGGCTACCGGATCCTCACCGGCGGCACCGACAACCACATGGTCCTGATCGACGTGCACGACCGAGGCCTGACCGGAGTCGTCGCCGAACGGGCCCTGGAGGAGTGCGGGATCCTCGCCAACCGCAACCGCATCCCCGGCGACACCAAGCCCCCGCTGGTCACCAGCGGACTGCGCCTGGGCACCAACATCCTCGCCCAGCGCGGCATGCGCCCCGAGGACATGGCGGACTGCGCCCGGCTGATGCACACGGTCCTGGAGGGCACCGCCCCCGTGACCGACACCGAGTACGTCATCGACCCCGCCCTCGTCGCCCGCGTCCGTGGCGCCGTACGCGACCTGTGCGTGAGCAACCCGCTGCCCCTGGGGCAGACCACGACCCCCGCGACCGAGACCGCGATCCTGATGGGAGCCGGACAGTGAACCACGACCACCTCCAGGACACCGACGAGCAGTGGCCCCCCGTGCTGCTGCCGGCCGACCGGCCCCGCCGGCCGGGCGCCGTGTCCCGGTGCACGGCCGCGGTCCACGCCGCCTTCCGCACCTCCACCGGCACCTCCGCCCGCCCTGATCTGCTGACAGCCGCCCTCGCCGCCGTACTGTTCCGCTACACCGGCCAGGACCGCGTCGCCGTCGACACCGCCGAGGGGACGGTGCGGTTCCGCGTCAGTGGCACCTCGACCCTCGGCCGGCTGGCCGAGGAGGCCGCCCCCGGCGACGGCCCGGCCCCCGTCGGCATCCGGTTCGACGAGGCCTCCGACACCGACGACACCGACGACACCGAAGGCACCGAACTCCAGCTCGTCGTCCACGACGGCTCCCTCGAACTCCGCTACGACACCGGGCTCTTCGACGAGGCCACCGCCGAGCGTCTCCTCGCCCACTACCGCACCCTCACCGAGGACGCCGTACGCGAGCCGTCCACGCCCGTCTCCCAGCTGCGCCTGCTCACCGACGCCGAGCTGCACCGCACGCTCGTCGAGTGGAACGCCACCGACACCGAACTGCCCCACGGCACCTGCCTGCACGAGGCGTTCGAGGCACGCGTGGCGGAGCAGCCGGACGCGGTCGCGGTCGTCCACCCGGGTGGGCGGCGCACCTTCGCCGAGGTCGACGCGGACGCCAACCGGCTCGCCCACGAGCTGCGTTCGCTGGGTGTCGGCCCGGACGTCCGGGTCGGTCTGTGCCTGGACCGCTCACCGGCACTGCTGGTCGCGATCCTCGGCATCCTCAAGGCGGGCGGCGCCTACGTGCCGCTGGACCCGGAGTACCCGGCGCAGCGCATCGCCGCCATGGCGGAGGGCACCGCCTGCGCGGTGATGGTCAGCCGCGCGGACCTGACCGGGAACCTCCCCGAGGACGCCGGCCGGAAGCTGGTGCTGCTGGACCGCGACGGCGGCGGACTCGCCGACCGGCCCGCCCACAACCCGGGCGTCACCGTCTCCCCGGAGAACCTCTGCTACGTCATCCACACCTCCGGCTCCACGGGCAAGCCCAAGCCGATCGCGCTCCAGCACCGCGGCGTGATGAACAATCTCGCCGACCTCAACTCCCGTTTCTCGGCGGGCCCCGGCGACAAGGTGCTGTCCCTGTCGTCGCCCAGCTTCGACATGTCGGTCTACGAGTACCTCGGCATCACCACGGCCGGCGGCACCGTCGTCGTCCCCTCGCCCGAGCGCACCAAGGACCCCGCGCACTGGCACGAGCTGCTGACCGCCGAGGACGTCACCGTCTGGAACACCGCCCCCGCCCTGCTGGAGCTGCTCGTCGACCACCTGGAGCAGACCGGCGCCCAGCCGCTGCCGCACCTGCGCGCGGCGATGCTCGGCGGCGACTGGATCCCGGTGCCGCTGCCGGACCGGGTCCGAGCCCTCGCCCCCAACCTGCGGCTGCTCACGCTCGGCGGTGTCACCGAGGCGTCCATCCACTCCACGATCTACGAGGTCGGTCAGGTCGACCCCGAGTGGGCGAGCATCCCGTACGGCCGCCCGATGGCGAACCAGCACACCTACGTCCTCGACGACCACCGCCGGCCGGTCCCGCCCGGCGTCGCCGGAGAGCTGTACGTCGGCGGCATCGGTGTGGCCCGCGAGTACCTCGGCCAGCCGGAGAAGACCGCCGAACGGTTCGTCGACTGGTCGCACGCCGGGGTCACCGACCGCGTCTACCGCACGGGTGACCTGGCCCGTTTCACCCCCGACGGAATGATCGAACTGCTCGGCCGCATCGACTTCCAGGTCAAGCTGAACGGGCTGCGCGTCGAACTCGGCGAGATCGAGGCCGTGTTGCGCTCCCACCCGGCCGTCCAGGCGAGCGCGGTGGTCGCGCACCGCAACCGGCTCGTGGCATACGTGGTCACCGAGGACGCCGGGAACCCCGAGAACGGCGGGAACGCCGGGAACGGTGTGGACACCGGCGAGCTCGTGCGGCTCGCCGCCGCGAAGCTCCCCGCGTTCATGGTTCCCGCCGCGATCGTCCCGCTGGAGCGGCTGCCGCTCACCCCGAACGGCAAGGTCGACCGCAAGGCGCTGCCCGAGCCCGACCTGACCGGAGGCTCCTACCGGG
Organism: Streptomyces sp. NPDC046862; assembly: GCF_040704615.1. Taxonomy (NCBI): domain Bacteria; kingdom Bacillati; phylum Actinomycetota; class Actinomycetes; order Kitasatosporales; family Streptomycetaceae; genus Streptomyces; species Streptomyces sp. NPDC046862. The sequence goes on from NZ_JBEYXP010000070.1 coordinate 30,830, forward strand.
CGCCCGGCGGCGAGCGCGAGGAGGTCCTGGCCGCAGTCTTCGCCGATGTCCTCGGTGTCGAACGGGTCGGCGTCGACGACGACTTCCTGGCCCTCGGCGGCGACAGCATCCGCGCCATCAAGGTCGTCACCCGGGCCCGCGCCCGGGGCGTCGAGATCACGCCGAAGCAGGTCCTGCAGAGCCGTACGGTCGCGGTGCTGGCCGCCGCGGCCGGCGAGGCCGCAACCGCCGGTGAGGAGAGCGCGGCGGACAGCACCCCGCTGGTCGCCGTGGGGGTCGACGACCTCGACACCTGGCGGCGGCGCTACCCGGGCCTCGCCGACGTCTGGCCGCTCACCCCGATGCAGTCCGGCATGCTCTTCGAGTCGATGCTCAGCGACGGCGGCCACGACGCGTACCAGATGCAGACGCTGTTCACGCTGACCGGCGAGGTCGACGCCGACCGGTTGCGCGCGGCCGGGCAGACCCTGCTCGACCGGTACGCCAACCTGCGCACCGCGTTCGTGCCCGATGTCTCCGGCACCCTCGTCCAGCTGGTCGTGGACGGTGTGACCCTGCCCTGGCGGGAGATCGACCTCAGCGACCTGCCGGACGCCGAACAGGCCGAGGCCCTGCGACGGTTCCTGACCGAGGACCGCACCGCCCGGTTCGACCGGTCCGTGCCGCCGCTGCTCCGCCTGACCCTGGTCCGGCTGAGCCCGGTCCACAGCGAACTGGTCCTCACCTCCCACCACGTCCTGCTCGACGGCTGGTCCGAGCAGGTCCTCGGCCAGGACCTGCTGCGCCTGTACGCGGCCGGCGGCGAGGGAGAGCTGCCGGCCGTGCGGAGCTTCCGGGACTTCCTGGCCTGGCTCGACCGCCAGGACCAGCGGGAGAGCACCCGCGCCTGGGCCGACGAACTGGCCGGCGTCGACGAGCCGACCACACTGGTTCCGGCCACCGCGCCGCGCGCCGAGGCCGGAGAGGTCGCGGAGGTGGCGCTCCGGCTCACCCCGGAGGAGGGCCGCCGGCTCGCCGCCCGCGGCTCCCAGCTCGGCGTCACCCTGAACACGCTCGTGCAGGGCGCCTGGGCGGTGCTGCTGGGCGGGCTGACCGGGCGGGACGACGTGGTGTTCGGCGCCGCGGTCTCCGGGCGGCCCGCGGACCTGCCCGGTGTGGAGTCCATGGTCGGGCTGTTCATCAACACCGTTCCCGTACGGGCCCGGTGCGCGCCCGACAGCACCCTGGCCGAGCTGATGACCGGCCTCCAGGAGCGCCAGACGGCCCTCCTCGACCACCATCACCACCCCCTGACGGAGATCCACAAGGCGGCCGGTCTGGACGCCCTGTTCGACACGCTGGTGGCGTTCCAGTCCTACCCGGTGGACCGCGCGCCCGGCGGTGGACTGGAGATCACCGGCGTCCGCTCGGTCGGCGGCGCCAACTACCCGCTCGCCCTGATCGTCGAGTCCGACCCCGAGGTGCGGCTCACGCTCCAGTACCACCCGAGCCTCTTCGAGCGGGGCACGGCCGAGGACATCGCGGCCCGGCTGCGGTCGGTCCTCGGTCAGGTCGCGGCCGACCCCGACGAACTGATCGGCGGTGTGGACCTGCTGCTGCCGGACGAGGAACAGCGGCTGACCGGACCGGTCGAGGACCTGCCGGCCCAGACCGTCACCGCGCTCTTCGACCAGCGGGTGGCGGCCACCCCGGACGCGGTCGCGGTGAGCCGCGGGGGTGAGTCCCTCACCTACGCGCAGCTCGACGAGCGGGCCCACCGGGTCGCCGCCGCCCTGGCCGGGCGCGGCGCCGGACCCGAGACCGTCGTCGGGCTCCGGCTGCCGCCCTCCGTCGACCTGGCAGTGGCCCTGATCGGCACGCTGCGGGCGGGCGCCGCGTACACGGTGCTCACGTCCGGACAGCACGGGCCCGAACTCACGCTCACGACCCTGGAGTACGCCGACCCGGCCGCCCCTGCCCCCGCCCGCGTCGGGCCGCAGCAACTGGCCTGCGTACGCCCCGGCGCTGTCGCGGTCGGACACCGCGCGCTGGTGAACGGCCTCAAGAACTACGCGGACAGCGCCGGCCTCGCCCCCGGCACCCGGCTGGTCGCCGCCTCACCGGCCGGGGACCCGGCGGCCTTCGAGATCCTCGCCGGACTGTGCGCCGGGGCGGGCATACGGATCGGCACCGACGACGGCTGGGGCGCGGACGTGATCAGCACGGTCGCGCCGGTGCTGGCCGCGGCCCTCGACGGCCACCCGGAGATCGACGCCGCCACCGTCGTCCTCACCGGAGACGTCCTGCTGGGCTCGCTGGTGCAGCGCCTGCGCGAGACGGTCCCCGGGGTGCGGATCGTGACCGCGTACGGCCCGACCGAGACCATCCGGGCCGCCGCGCTCACCGCCGCCGAGGGCTGGCAGGGCGACGGTCCGGCCCCGCTGGGCTCCGTGCTCGGCAACATGCGGGCCTATGTGCTGGACCCGTTCCTGCGGCAGTCCCCGGCGGGCGTCACCGGCGAGCTGTACATCGCCGGAGAGCTGGCCCGCGGCTACCAGGACCGACCGGTCCTCACCGCCCAGCGGTTCGTGTCGGACCCGTACGGGCCGCCCGGCTCACGGATGTACCGCACCGGCGACCTGGTCCGCTGGGGCGCCGGGGGCCGGCTGGAGTACGCCGGCCGGCTCGGCGCGTGGGCCAAGGTGCGCGGGCACCACTTCCAGACCGGCGACATCGAGGCCGTACTGGCCGCGCACCCCGAGGTGTCCCAGGCGGCGGTCACGGCCGACGGCGAGCAGATCGCCGCGTACGTGGTCGGCACCCCTGCGGCCCACGACACGGACGAGCTGCGGGAGTTCACGGCCAAGCGGCTGCCGGACTACATGGTCCCCACGGCCTTCGTGCCGCTGACCGCGCTGCCGCTCACGGCGGACGGCACCGTCGACCGGGAGGCGCTCGCCCCGCCGGAGCCCGTCACGGCCGACGACGGGTACCGCCCCGGCCGCACCCCCCAGGAAGAGGCCATGTGCGCCCTCTTCGCCGAAGTCCTCAAGGTCGACCGCGTCGGGATCGACGACAACTTCTTCAACCTCGGCGGCAATTCGCTGACCGCCACCCGGCTGATCGGCCAGATGCGCAGGCGGCTCGGCATCGAGACGTCCATCCGCACGCTCTTCCAGCACCCGTCCATCGCGGAGCTCTCGGGCCGGGTCACCACGGCCAAGGCCGGCAGCACGAACCGCCCCCGCCTGCGCAAGATGACCAAGGAGCAGTCCCAGTGATCCCCCTGTCCTACGCACAGCGCCGGCTGTGGTTCCTCGACCGTTTCGAGGGCCCCTCCGCGACCTACAACGTCCCTCTCGCGTTGTGGCTGACGGGCGACCTGGACACGGACGCGCTCGCCGCGGCGATCCAGGACGTGGTCGGCCGGCACGAGAGCCTGCGCACGATCCTCTTCGAGGAGGACGGCGTCCCCTACCAGCGGATCCTCGAACCCGGCCAGGCCCGCGTCGACGTCCCCGTCCACGCCGTGGCCCCCGAGGACGTACGGCACGCCGTCGACGAGGCCATCTCCTACGAGTTCGACCTGTACGCCGAGATCCCGGTCCGGGCGTGCGTCCTGCGGCACGCCCCCGACGAGCACGTACTCGTCCTGCTGTTCCACCACATCGCCGCCGACGGCGAGTCCGGCGTCCCGCTGCTGCGCGACCTCCAGACCGCCTACACCGCGCGTCACGAGGGCCGGGCGCCCGAGTTCGAGGAACTCCCCGTCCAGTACTCCGACTACGCGCTCTGGCAGCGCGAGATGCTCGGCGACGAGAACGACCCGGACAGCGTCCTGGCCGGTCAGCTCGCCTACTGGTGCGAGCAGTTGGACGGCATGGAGCAGCCGCTGAACCTGCCGCTCGACCGCGTCCGCCCGTCGGCCGCCAGCCACCTCGGCGACCACGTCGAGTTCCGCCTGGCCCCCGAACTGCGGGCACGCGTCGAGGAGTTGGCGGCCGAGCGCGGGCTGACCATGTCGATGGTGCTGCAGTCGGTGCTCGCCGTGCTGCTGCACCACCTGGGCGCGGGCGACGACGTCCCGATCGGCGCGCCCATCGCGGGCCGCGTCGACGAGGACCTCGCCGACCTGGTCGGTTTCTTCGTCAACACCTGGGTGCTGCGGGTGCGGCTGCCCGGCAACCCCACCTTCGAGGACCTCCTGGAACAGGTGCGGGACAGCGCGCTCGGCGCGTACGAGAACCAGGACGCGCCCTTCGAGATGCTGGTCGACCAGCTCAGCCCGGAGCGCTCCACCGCCTACAACCCGCTCTTCCAGGTGTTCTTCGCCTGGCAGAACCTCACCCGCGCCGACATCGACCTGCCGGGCCTGACCACCCGCCTCGACTTCGAGCAACTGGGCACCAAGACCGCCAAGTTCGACCTGGAGTTCAACGTCGCACCGGACGAGGGGGACGGGGCGCGCGGCACCATCGAGTACGCCACCGACCTGTTCGACCGCGAGACCGTGCAGGCCATCGGCGACCGCTACGTCCGCGTGCTGGAGCAGCTCGTGGCCGACCCGGCGAAGCCGGTGGGCGCCCTGGACGTGCTGGCGCCGGCCGAGCGGGAGCGGCTCGCCGAACTCAACGCCACCGCCGCCGAGTTCCCCGAGGCCACCGTCCCGGCGCTCTTCGAGCAGCGGGCCGCCGAGACCCCCGACGCGGTCGCGGTGGTCTTCGAGGGCGAGGCGGTGACGTACGGCGAACTCGACGCCCGCGCCAACCGCGTCGCGCACGAACTGGTGGACAGGGGAGTGGGCCCCGAGTCGGTGGTGGCGCTGTCGCTGCCGCGTTCCGTGGACCTCGTCGTCGGCATGCTGGCCGTGCTGAAGGCCGGCGGCGCCTATCTGCCGATCGACCCCAAGTACCCGAGCCACCGCCTGGAGTACATCCTCGGCGAGGCCCGCCCGCAGCTGGTGCTCAGCGACGCGGACACGGCGTCGGTGCTCCCGGGGACGGACACGCCCCGCGTCCTCATCGACGAGCTGCCGACGGAGGGACCGACCGACAACCCCCGGGTCGCCCTGGAGCAGGACCACCTGGCGTACGTGATGTACACCTCGGGCTCCAGCGGCACCCCGAAGGGCGTCGCCGTCACCCACGGCAACGTCGTCAACGGCATCACGCACCTCGCCGAGCGGATCGCCGCAGGACCGGGCCGCACGGCCCTGGCGAGCACCTCGGTCAACTTCGACGTGTCGGTCTTCGAGATCTTCACCAACCTCTGCCACGGCGGCACGATCGAGATCGTCGACGACGTGCTCGCGCTCAGTGAACGCGACGGCTGGGACGGCCACATCATCTCCACCGTCCCCTCCGCGTTCGGCGAGCTCGTCGAGCAGATCGGCGACCGCATCCGCCCCGACACCCTGGTCTTCGCCGGGGAGGCGCTGCCCGCCGCGCTCGTGCACAAGGTGCGGGCCGCCTTCCCGGGTGTGCGGGTCGTCAACGCCTACGGGCAGACCGAGTCGTTCTACGCCACCACCTTCACCGTCGGCGACGACTGGGAGGGCACCGGCAACGTGCCCATCGGCACCCCGCTGGGCAACATGCGGGCGTACGTCCTCGGCCCCGGCCTGAAGCCCGTCGCCCCCGGTGTCGCCGGTGAGCTCTACATCGCCGGGAACGTGGCCCGCGGCTACCGCGGCCGTCCCGACCTGACCTTCGAGCGCTTCCTGCCCGACCTGTTCGGCGGAATACCCGGCGCCCGTATGTACCGCACGGGCGACCTGGCCCGCTGGAACAACCAGGGACAGCTGGAGTACGTCGGGCGCGGTGACGCCCAGGTCAAGGTGCGCGGCTTCCGTATCGAGCCCGGCGAGGTCGAGGCGGCGCTGACGGCGCACCCCGGGGTGGCCCAGGCCGCGGTGGTGGCCCGGGACAGCCGTGGCGGCAAGCAGCTCGTCGGCTATGTCGTCCCCGCCTTCACCAGCGACAACGACAGCCACGACTTCCGTTCCGGCATCGAGGCCACCGACCTGCGGGCCTTCGTCTCGCAGGCCCTGCCCGACTTCATGGTCCCCTCCGCCTTCGTGATCCTGGACCGGCTGCCGCTGATGCCCAACGGCAAGCTGGACCGCAAGGCGCTGCCCGAGCCGGAGTTCGCCGGCAGCGAGTACCGCGCCCCGAGCACCCCCGAGGAGCGGGTCCTGGCCTCGGTGTACGCCGAGGTGCTGGGCCTGGAGCGGGTCGGCGTCGACGACGACTTCTTCGCGGTCGGCGGCGACAGCATCCGCTCCATCCAGGTCGTCTCGCGGGCCCGCGCCCAGGGCGTGGAGGTCACCCCCCGGCAGATCTTCGAGCGGCGCACGGTCGCCGAGCTCGCGACGGTCGCCACCAGCGCCGGCACCGCGGTCGTCCTGGAGGAGTTCGAGGGCGGCGGCACCGGTCTGCTGCCGCTGCTGCCCATCACCGAGTACATGCTGGAACTGGGCGGCTCCCACCGCCGGTTCTCCATGTCGCTGCTCGCCGAACTGCCCGAGGGCATCGACGCCTCCGGACTGACCGTCACCCTGGACGCCGTCTTCGACCGGCACGACGTGCTGCGCTCACGGCTGGTGCAGGGCGAGGGCCTGTACGTGGAGCCTGTCGGCTCCGTCGACACGTCCGCTCTGGTCCGCCGGATCGCCTGCGACGGCGACTGGGAGAGCGACGCCTGGGAGCAGCTCGCGGAGGACGAGCTCGACGCGGCGGCGGGACGACTCGACCCGGCGGCCGGGGTCATGGCCCAGTTCGTGTGGTTCGACCCGGACCGCGGCCCCGGACGCCTGATCATCGTGCTGCACCACCAGGTCGTGGACGGCGTCTCCTGGCGCATCCTGCTGCCGGACCTCGCCGAGGCGTGGAAGGCGGTGCGGAAGGGTCGTACACCCGAACTCGGGGCCGTCGGCACGTCCGTACGGCGCTGGACGCACGCCCTGATCGAGGAGGCGGGCAGCGAGTCCCGCACGGCCGAGATGGAGCTGTGGCGTTCGGTCCTGGACGGGCCCGACCCGCTGCTGGGCTCTCGCGCCCTGGACCCGGCCGTCGACACCCGCACCGCCCTGGAACACCTCCCCGTGCGCCTCCCCGCGGACGTCACGGAGGCCCTGCTGACGACCGTTCCCGCGGCCTTTCACGGCGGGGTGAACGACGGTCTGCTCGCGGGGCTCGCCATCGCGGTCGCCCAGTGGCGCCGTACGCGCGGTGTGGCGGAGACCTCGACACTCATCAAGCTGGAGGGCCACGGCCGTGAGCAGGACGTCGTCCCCGGCGCCGACCTGTCCCGCACCGTCGGCTGGTTCACCAGCCTCTTCCCCGTCCGCCTGGACACGGGCGGCCTCGACCTGGACGAGGCCCTCGCGGGCGGCCCGGCGGCCGGCGCCGTCGTCAAGGCGGTCAAGGAGCAGCTGCTGGCCATCCCCGACAAGGGACTCGGCTACGGGCTCCTGCGGTACCTCAACCCCGGGACCGCCGAGGAACTGAGGCAGCACTCCACCGGCCAGATCGGCTTCAACTACCTGGGCCGTTTCTCCTCCGCCGACATGCCCGAGCACCTGCGCGGCCTCGGCTTCACCCAGCTCCGCGAGTTGGCGGCACCCCTGGACGCCGACATGCCGGCCATGTCCGTCCTGGAGCTCAACTCGGCCGTCATCGACACCGACGAGGGCGCCCGGCTGGACGGCGTGATCTCCTTCCCGCCCGGTGTGCTGGACCGCGCGGAGGTCCAGGAGCTGGCCGACCTGTGGTGCGCGGCGCTCGGCGCGCTGGCCCGGCACGCGAGCCAGGAGGGCGCGGGCGGGCTCACCCCGTCCGACCTGCCGCTGGTGAGCGTGAGCCAGCGGGACATCGAGAGCTGGGAGCGCCGCCACCCCGGTCTCGTCGACGTGTGGCCGCTGACCGCCCTGCAGTCCGGTCTGCTGTTCCACACGATGCTGGCGGACGCCACCTTCGACGCGTACCAGATGCAGCTCGCCTTCCGGGTGGAGGGCCGCGTCGACCCGGCGCGCATGCGGGCCGCCGGGCAGGCGGTGCTCGACCGGTACGCCAACCTGCGCACCGCCTTCGTCACCGACTCCGAGGGCACCCAGGTGCAGCTCGTGATCGACGGGGTCGAGGTGCCGTGGCGGGAGATCGACCTCAGGGACCTGGAGGAGTCCGCGCGCCAGGAGGCGTACCGGCAGTTCCTCGCCGACGACCACGGCACGCACTTCGACCCGCTGGTGCCGCCCATGCTGCGGCTCACCCTGGTCCGCATGAGCGAGGACCACTCGGAACTGGTCCTCACCGCCAACCACGTCCTCTTCGACGGCTGGTCCTTCCCCGTCCTGATGCAGGACCTGCTGCGCCTGTACGGCTCGAACGGCGACACCTCCGTGCTGCCGCGCGTCCGCTCCTTCAAGGACTTCCTCGTCTGGCTGTCCCGCCAGGACCACGCGGAGACGGCCCGCGTGTGGGCCGAGGAACTGGCCGGCGTGGACGAGCCGACGCTGCTGCTGCCCGGCGCCCGCGCCGAGAAGGAGAGCACCGGCATCGGTGGCGTCCAGGTGCCGCTGCCGCTCGACGACGTCCGCGCCCTCAACCGGCGCGCCTCCGAACTCGGCGTCACCGTCAACACGCTCGTCCAGGGCACCTGGGCGCTGCTGCTCGGCCAGCTCACCGGCCGGCAGGACGTCGTGTTCGGCGCCACCGTCTCCGGGCGGCCGCCGCAGGTCAGCGGCGTGGACTCCATCGTCGGCATGTTCATCAACACGCTGCCCGTACGCGTCGAGTACGGCCCGGCCGACACCCTCGCCGAGGTCCTCACCCGGCTCCAGCACCGCCAGGCCGGCCTGCTGGAGCACCACCACCACGGGCTCAGCGAGATGCAGCGGGCCACCGGGCTGAAGAAGCTGTTCGACACCCTGGTCGTCTTCGAGTCGTACCCCGTGGACCGCGACGGCCTGACCGACGCCAACACGGCCGCCGGGATCGCCTTCACCGGCATCCGCCCCACCACGGGCACCCACTACCCGCTGACCGTGATGGCGGACGCCGACCCGCACCTCAGGCTCACCCTCAACTACCAGGAGGGCGTCCTCGCCCCCGAGGCCGTCGAGGCGATCGCCGCCCGCTTCGGACGCGTGCTGAAGCAACTCGCCGAGGACCCGGAGACCCCGGTCGGCCGCGTCAACCTGCTGGAGCCCGCCGAGCGCGACCGGCTGCTCGCCCTGAACGACACGGCCGCCGAGACCCCGGACGTCACGATCACCGAACTGTTCGAGCTCCAGGCGACGGCCACGCCCGACGAGGCCGCCGTCGTCTTCGAGGGCGAGTCGGTGACGTACGCCGAGCTCAACGCCCGCGCCAACCGCCTGGCCCGCGACCTGACCGCGCTGGGCGTCGGCGGGGAGTCGCTGGTCGCGGTGTCCCTGCCGCGTTCGGCGGAGCTGGTGGTCGGCCTGCTGGCGGTGCTGAAGGCGGGCGGGGCCTATCTGCCGGTGGACCCGAAGTACCCGAGCCACCGTCTGGAGGCGATCCTGAAGGAGGCCGCCCCGCAGCTGGTCCTCACCGACACCGCCATGGCGGGTGTGCTGCCGCCCACCGAGGCACCCGTCCTCCACCTCGGCGACCTGGCCGACGGCGACGGCTCCAACCTCGAACTGCCCCGCAGCGCACAGCAGCTGGCGTACGTCATGTACACCTCGGGCTCCACGGGCAAGCCCAAGGGCGTCGCCATCACCCACCACAACCTGGTCAACGGCGTTCTGCGCCTGGCCCCGACGGTGGGCATGGGTCCGGGCAAGCGGCTGCTGGCCGGCACCTCGATCAACTTCGACGTCTCCGCCTTCGAACTGTTCACCACCCTCACCAGCGGCGGCACCGTCGAGATCGTCCGTGACGTACTGGTGCTGGGGGAGCGGGCCGAGGGCTGGCGCGGCAGCGTCATCAGCACCGTGCCGTCCGCGTTCGCCGAACTCGTCGACCAGATCGCGGACAAGACGCAGGTGGACACCGTCGTCTTCGCCGGTGAGGCCCTGCCCGCCTCCCTCGTCGAGAAGGTCCACGAGGCATTCCCCGGCGTCCGCGTCGTCAACGCCTACGGCCAGAGCGAGTCCTTCTACGCCACCGCCTTCACCGTCTCCGGCGACAGCGACGGCGACGACGAGTGGATCGGATCCGCGCCCATCGGCTCCCCGCTGGGCAACATGCGGGCGTACGTCCTCAGCCCCGGTCTCACGCCGGTGCCGCCGGGCGCCGTCGGCGAGCTGTACGTCGCCGGCAACGTCGGCCGCGGCTACCACGGCCGCCCCGACCTGACGGCCGAGCGGTTCGTCGCCGACCCCTACGGTCCGCCCGGATCACGGATGTACCGCACCGGCGACCTGGCCCGCTGGAACGAGAACGGCCGCCTGGAGTACGCCGGCCGCGGCGACTCCCAGGTCAAGGTGCGCGGCTTCCGCATCGAGCCCGGCGAGGTCGAGGCGGCGCTGACGGCCCACCCCGAGGTGGACCAGGCCGTCGTGATCGCCCGCCCGGGACCGGGGAGCGGCAAGCAACTCGTCGCCTACGCGGTCGGCGAGGCGGACGTGGACGAGCTGCGCCGGTTCGTCTCCGAGCGGCTGCCCGAGTTCATGGTCCCCTCCGCGTTCGTCGCCCTGGACCGGCTGCCGCTGATGCCCAACGGCAAGCTCGACCGGGCGGCCCTGCCCGAGCCCGAGGTCACCGGCACCGCCTACCGGGCGCCGCGCACCACGGCCGAGGAGACCCTGGCGGAGCTGTTCGCCGAGGTGCTGGGCGCCCAGCGGGTCGGCATCGACGACAACTTCTTCGCGCTCGGCGGCCACTCGCTGCTCGCCACCCGTCTCACCAGCCGCATCCGTACCGTCCTCGACGCGGAGATCCCCATCCGGGTCGTCTTCGGCTCGCCGACGGTCGCGGAGCTCGGCGCCCATCTGACCGGCGACCTCAAGGTGCGGCCGCCGCTGCGCAGGCTCGCCGAGTGCCCGGAGCGGATGCCACTGTCGTTCGCCCAGCGCCGGCTGTGGTTCATCGACAAGTTCGAGGGGCCGTCGGCGACGTACAACATCCCGATGGCGCTGCGGCTGACCGGGGCGCTGGACGCGCAGGCGCTCGTCGCGGCCATCCAGGACGTGATCGACCGCCACGAGAGCCTGCGGACCGTCTACCGCGAGGACGAGGAGGGCGTCGCGTACCAGCTGGTGCTGCCGGTCGAGGAAGCCCGACTGGTCGTCCCGGTCGTCGAGTTGTCACCCGAGGACATCGAGTCCGCCGTCGCCGACGCCGGTGGGTACACCTTCGACCTGGCGACCGAGATCCCCGTACAGGCCCGCATCCTGCGGGCCGGGCCCGAGGACCACGTCCTCACCCTGGTGATCCACCACATCGCGGGCGACGGCGAGTCCATGGCCCCGCTGATCCAGGGCATCTCCCAGGCGTACGCCGCCCGGCGGGAGGGCCGGGCCCCCGAATGGGCCGAACTGCCCGTCCAGTACGCCGACTACGCCCTGTGGCAGCGCGACCTGCTCGGCGACGCCGACGACGCCGACAGCGTGCTCTCCGAACAGTCCGCTTACTGGCAGGAGACCCTTCAGGGCGCTCCGCAGCCGCTGCACCTGCCCACCGACCGGCCCCGGCCGCCGCGGGCCAGTTACCGCGGCGACATGCTGGAGTTCGCCATCGAGCCCGAACTCCTCCTCGCCGTCGAGCGGTTGGCGCAGGAGCGGGACCTCACCGTGTCGATGGTCATGCAGTCCGTGTTCGCGGTGCTGCTGCGCCAGCTCGGCGCCGGCGACGACATCCCGATCGGCTCCCCGATCGCCGGCCGCACCGACGACGCCCTCGCCGACCTGATCGGCTTCTTCGTCAACACCTGGGTGCTGCGCGCCGAGATGTCCGCCCACCTGAGCTTCGACCAACTCGTCGAGCAGGTACGGGAGAAGGCGCTGTCGGCGTACGGCAACCAGGACGTGCCCTTCGAGCGGCTGGTCGAGCTGCTCAACCCCGACCGCTCGACCGCCTACCACCCCCTGTTCCAGGTGATGTTCGCCTGGCAGAACTTCACCCAGGCCGACTTCGACCTGCCGGGCCTCGGCGTCGGCATCGAGCCGATCGCCACCGGCACCGCCAAGTTCGACCTGTTCCTCAACCTGACGGAGGTCACGGACGCCGATGGACGAGAGGTCCAGGGCCTGCTGGAGTACGCCACCGACCTGTTCGACCGCGAGACGGCCGAGACGATCGCGGCCCGGTTCGTGCGGGTGCTGCGTCAGGTGGTGGCCGACCCCGGGCGCCCGATCGGAGCGGTCGACGTCCTGGACGCGGCCGAACGCGAGCAGGTGCTGTACGGCTTCAACGACACGGCGGTGCCGACACCCGAGGTGACGCTGCCCGAGCTCTTCCGGCAGCAGGTGGCGGCGTCCCCCGACGCGGTCGCGGTGGTCTTCGAGGGTGAGTCGGTGACGTACGCCGACCTCGACGCCCGCGCCAACCGGCTGGCCCGCGAACTGGCCGGCCGGGGAGTGGGGCCGGAGTCGGTGGTGGCGCTGTCGCTGCCGAGGTCCGTGGAGCTGGTCGTCGGCCTGCTGGCGGTGCTCAAGGCGGGCGGCGCGTATCTGCCGATCGACCCGAAGTACCCGAGCCACCGCCTGGAGCACATCCTCACCGAGGCGCGCCCGCAGCTGGTGCTCACCGACTCCGAGACGGTGTCGGTGCTGCCGGAGAACGACATCCCGGCGCTCTTCGTGGACCAGTTGGACCTCGACGCCCACCCGGCGGACGATCCCGAAGTCCCTCTTCACCCGGGCAACTTGGCGTACGTCATGTACACCTCGGGCTCCACGGGCACTCCCAAGGGCGTCTCCCTCACGCACCACAGCGTCGTCAACGGCGTCCTGCGCCTGGTCAACCGACTCGGCATGGAGCCCGGCTCACGGACCCTGGCGAGCACGTCCGTCAACTTCGACGTGTCGGTGTTCGAGCTGTTCACCACGCTCAGCAGCGGCGGCAGCGTCGAGATCGTGCGGGACGTGCTGGTCCTCGGCGAGCGCGGCGGCTGGGACGGCACCATGATCAGCACGGTCCCGTCCGCCTTCGCGGAACTGCTCGACCAGCTCGCCGACCGCATCGACGTCGACACGGTCGTCTTCGCCGGCGAGGCCCTCCCCGCCACGCTGGTCCAGCGCATGCGCGAGGCGATCCCCGGTGTCCGCGTCCTCAACGCCTACGGGCAGACCGAGTCGTTCTACGCCACGACCTTCGCCGTCTCCTCCGACAAGGGCGAGGTCGCGGGCAGCGCACCCATCGGCTCCCCGCTCGGCAACATGCGGACCTACGTACTGGACGCCTACCTGCGGCCCGTCCCGGTCGGTGTCACCGGCGAGCTGTACGTCGCCGGCGACGTGGCCCGCGGCTACCTGGGCCGCCCCGACCTCACGGCGGAACGATTCGTCGCCGACCCCTACGGTCCCCCCGGCTCCCGCATGTACCGCACGGGCGACCTGGCCCGCTGGAACCGCCACGGCGCCCTGGAGTACGCGGGCCGAGGCGACGCCCAGGTCAAGGTGCGCGGCTTCCGCATCGAGCCCGGCGAGGTGGAGGCCGCGCTGGTCGCCCACCCCGAGGTGGCGCAGGCGGCGGTCGTGGTGCGCGAGACGCGCGGCGGGGCCAAGCAACTCGTCGGGTACGTCGTGCCGGTGGGCGCGGGCGGCGAGGGCGACGGCGTGAGTGGGCTCGGCGACATCGACGTCGACCTCACCGCCGGGCTCACCTCCCGCGACCTGCGGACCTTCATGACGAGCCGGCTGCCGGAGTTCATGGTCCCGACGGCGTTCGTGATCCTGGACCGGCTGCCGCTCACCCCGAACGGCAAGCTCGACCGCAAGGCGCTGCCCGAGCCGGAGTTCACCGGAGAGACCTACCGCGCCCCGCGCACCCCCGAGGAGCAGGTCCTCGCCGCCGTGTACGCGGACGTGCTGGGCCTGGACCGGGTCGGCATCGACGACGACTTCTTCGCGGTCGGCGGTGACAGCATCCGCTCCATCCAGGTCGTGTCCCGCGCCCGTGCCCAGGGTGTGGAGGTCACGCCCCGGCAGATCTTCGAGCAGCGGACCGTCGCGGAACTCGCGACCGTGGCCACCAGCGTCGGCACGGGCGTCGTCCTGGAGGAGTTCGAGGGTGGGGGCACCGGTGTGCTGCCGCACCTGCCCATCACCGAGTACATGCTCGAACTCGGCGGCGGCTACGACCGGTTCTCGATGTCCATCGCGCTGGAACTCCCGGCCGGCATCGACGCCGGCGGCCTGGCCGCCACCCTGAACGCGGTCTTCGACACCCACGACATCCTGCGCTCCCGGCTCGTTCCCGAGGAGGGCATGCACGTGGGGCCCGTGGGCTCGGTCGACGCGGCGACCCTCGTGCACCGCGTCCCGTGCGACGGGACGTGGGGCGACGCGTGGCAGAGGCTCGCCAAGGACGAGCTGAACGCCGCGACGGGCCGGCTGGACCCGGCCGCCGGGATCATGGCCCAGTTCGTGTGGTTCGACGCGGCCGAAGGGCCCGGACGCCTGATCATCGCCCTGCACCACCTCGTGGTAGACGGTGTCTCCTGGCGCATCCTCGTCCCGGACCTCGCGGAGGCGTGGAAGGCCGTACGGGAGGGCCGCTCGCCGGAGTTGCCCGAGGTCGGCACGTCCGTACGGCGCTGGACGCACGCCCTGATCGAGGAGGCGGGCAGCGAGTCCCGCACGGCCGAGATGGAGCTGTGGCGTTCGGTCCTGGACGGGCCCGACCCGCTGCTGGGCTCCCGCGCGCTGGACCCGGCCGTCGACACCCGCTCCACCCTCGACCAGTTGCAGATGCGGCTGCCGGTGGACGTCACCGAGGCGCTGGTCACCAGGGTCCCGGCCGCCTTCCACGGCGGTGTCAACGACGGTCTGCTGGCCGCGCTGGCCATCGCCGTGGCCAAGTGGCGGCGGGCCCGTGGCGTGGAGGAGTCGTCGACGCTCATCAAGCTGGAGGGCCACGGCCGTGAGCAGGATGTCGTCCCGGGCGCGGACCTGTCGCGCACGATGGGCTGGTTCACCAGCATGTTCCCGGTCCGTCTGGACACCGTCGGGTTCGACGTCGAGGACGCCTTCGCCGGCGGCCCGGCGGCCGGCGGGATCGTCAAGGCGGTCAAGGAGCAGCTGCTGGCCATCCCCGACAAGGGACTCGGCTTCGGTCTGCTGCGGTACCTGAACCCCGGGACCGCCGAGGAGCTGAGGCAGCACTCCACCGGTCAGATCGGCTTCAACTACCTGGGCCGTTTCTCCTCCGCCGACATGCCCGAGAGCCTGCGCGGCCTCGGCTGGACCCAGCTGACCGACGCCGACGGCCTGGACGCGGACCTCGATGCCGACATGCCCGCCATGTCCACCGTCGAGATCAACTCGGCGGTCATCGACACCGACCTGGGCGCCCAGCTCGAAGCGGTCGTCGGCTTCCCGGCCGGCGTGCTGGAGGCGGCGGACGCGCAGGAGCTGATCGACCTGTGGGCCGACGCCCTGGCGGCTGTGGCCCGGCACGCGAGCCAGGAGGACGCGGGCGGGCTCACCCCGTCCGACCTGCCCCTGGTCGAGGTGGGCCAGGACGAGATCGAGGCCTGGGAGCAGAACTACCCCGGGCTGGCGGACGTCTGGCCGCTCACCCCGCTGCAGTCCGGGCTGCTGTTCCACACGCTCGTCAACGACGAGGCGATCGACGCGTACCAGATGCAGATCGCCTTCCACGTCTCCGGGCGCGTGGACCCCGTACGGATGCGGGCCGCCGGGCAGGCCATGCTCGACCGGTACGCCAACCTGCGCACCGCGTTCGTCACCGACGCGCACGGCCGTCAGGTCCAGCTCGTCCTCGACGACGTCGAGATCCCCTGGCAGGAGCTCGACCTGCGCGAACTGCCGGAGGCCGAGCGGGAGGAGGCCTTCGAGCGGTTCCTCGCCGAGGACCACACCGTCCACTTCGACCCGGTCGTCCCGCCGCTGCTGCGGCTCGCCCTGGTCCGGATGACCGACGAGCGCTCCGAACTCGTCCTCACCGCCCACCACGTCCTCTTCGACGGCTGGTCGTTCCCGCTGCTGATGCAGGACCTGCTGCGGCTGTACGGCACGGCCGGCGACCTGACGGCGCTGCCGAGGATCCGCGGCTACCGCGACTTCATGGTCTGGCTCTCGCAGCGCGACCAGGACGAGACGGCACGGGCCTGGGCCGGGGAACTGGCCGGAGTGGAGGAGCCCACGCTGCTCGGTCCCTCCGCCGACGACGTCCACGACGACCACGAGGACCAGGGCGTCGGCCAGGTGGACATCCAGCTCCCCCTGGAGGAGGCCCGCGGCCTCAACCGGCGCGCCTCCGAACTAGGGGTCACCGTCAACACGCTCGTCCAGGGCGCCTGGGCGCTGCTGCTCGGCGAGCTCACCGGACGGCAGGACGTGGTGTTCGGCGCCACGGTCTCCGGCCGGCCGCCGGAGCTCCAGGGCGTCGACTCGATCGTCGGCCTGTTCATCAACACGCTGCCGGTGCGTGTCGAGTACGGCCCCGGCGACACCCTCGCCGACGTGCTCACCGGACTCCAGCGCCGCCAGGCCGCGCTGCTCGACCACCACTACTACGGGCTGACCGAGATCCAGCAGGGCGCGGGCCTGAAGAAGCTGTTCGACACCCTCGTCGTGTTCGAGTCGTTCCCCGTGGACAAGGAAGGCCTGAGCGACGCCAACACCGCCTCCGGGATCGCCTTCACCGGCATCCGGCCCTTCTCGGGCACCCACTACCCGCTGACCCTGATGGCGGCGGCCGACCCGCACCTGATGCTCACCCTGCAGTTCAAGCAGGGCGCCTTCGAGCGGGCCACGGTCGAGGAGTTCGCGGCCCGGCTGGTGCGCATCCTGCGGCAGCTGGTGGCGGACCCCGGTACGAAGGTCGCCGCGGTCGACACCCTGGAGCCGGCCGAACGCGACCGTCTGCTGGTGGAGTTCAACAGCACGGCCGCCGAGACCCCGGACCTGACCATCACCGAACTCTTCGAGTTCCAGGTGGAGCGGACGCCGGACGAGATCGCGGTGATCGCCGAGGACCGGCAGCTGACGTACCGCGAGGTCAACGCGCGGGCGAACCGGCTGGCCCGGGCGCTCACCGCCCGCGGTGTCGGACGCGAGTCGGTCGTGGCGGTGTCGCTGCCGCGCTCCACCGACCTGGTGGTGGGCCTGCTGGCGGTGCTCAAGGCGGGCGGCGCCTATCTGCCGATCGACCCGAAGTACCCGAGCCACCGGCTGGCGGCCATCCTCGACGAGGCCCGCCCGCAGCTCGTCCTCACGGACTCGGAGACCGTCTCCGTCCTGCCCGGGATTCAGGCGCCCGCGCTCTTCGTGGACGAGCTCGACCTCGGCACGGGCGACGGGGACAACCTCGAAGCGGCCGTGCACACAGGTCAGTTGGCGTACGTGATGTACACCTCCGGTTCCACCGGCAAGCCCAAGGGCGTCGCCATCACCCACAGCAACGTCGTCAACGGCGTGCTGCGGCTGGCCTCGCGGATCGGGATGGAGAAGGGACGGCGGCTGCTCGCGGGCACCTCGATCAACTTCGACGTCTCCGCCTTCGAGATCTTCACGACCCTCACCACCGGCGGCAGCGTCGAGGTCGTCCGGGACGTCCTGGTCCTCGGCGAGCGGGAGGGCTGGCACGGCAACGTCATCAGCACCGTTCCGTCCGCCTTCGCCGAACTCGTCGACACCATCGCCGACAAGACGAGCGTGGACACCCTCGTCTTCGCCGGCGAGGCGCTGCCCGCCTCCCTGGTGGACAAGGCGCGCGAGGCCTTCCCGGGCGTACGGATCGTCAACGCCTACGGCCAGAGCGAGTCCTTCTACGCCACCACCTTCTCCGTCCCCCAGGGCGGGGAGTGGAGCGGCAGCGCACCCATCGGCGAACCCCTGGAGAACATGCGGGCCTACGTCCTGGGGCCGGGGCTGAGGCCCGTACCGCAAGGTGTGACAGGGGAGTTGTACGTCGCCGGCAACGTGGGCCGCGGCTACCACGGCCGCCCGGCCCTCACGGCGGAACGGTTCGTCACGGACCCCTTCGGGCCACCCGGCTCCCGGATGTACCGCACCGGCGACCTGGCCCGCTGGAACGCCGACGGGAAACTGGAGTACGCGGGCCGCGGCGACGCCCAGGTCAAGGTGCGCGGCTTCCGCGTCGAACCCGGGGAGGTCGAGGCCGCGCTCACGGCCCATCCGGGGGTGGCCCAGGCGGCCGTGGTGTCCCGCGACAACCGCCTGGTCGCCTACGTCGTGCCCGTGGACGACCTCGAAGCCCCCGACACGGGTCTCGACACGGGCCAACTGCACCGGTTCGTCTCCGAGAAGCTGCCCGACTTCATGGTCCCGGCGGCCTTCGTCCTCCTGGACAGGCTGCCGCTCGCACCCAACGGCAAGCTCGACCGCCGTGCGCTGCCCGAACCGGACTTCGTCACCGAAGGCACCTACCGGCCACCGGGCACACCCCGTGAGGAACAGCTGGCGGCCGTCTTCGCCGACGTCCTCGGTCTCGAACGCGTCGGCGTCGACGACGACTTCTTCGCCCTGGGCGGGCATTCCCTGCTGGCCACCCGGCTCGGCAGCAGAATTCGTACGCAGCTGGGCGTGGCACTGCCCATGCGTGCCGTTTTCCAGTCGCCCACGGTCGCGGAACTGGCGGCCTACATGGATTCAGGGTCCGCGTCCCGTGAGAACGCCGATCCGTTCGCCCGGCTGCTGCCCATCCAGACGCGTGGTGACGGGGAACCGCTGTGGTGGATCCACCTCGCCGGCGGTCTGGCCTGGCCGTATCTCAACTTCACGGCGCACCTGTCCGAGGACCGTCCGTCGTACGGAATTCAGGCGCGTGGATTCAATGGAGAGAATTGCGAAAATTCCATTGAATCCATGGTGTCGGAATACCTCGACCAGGTATTCTCAATTCAGAGCGAAGGCCCCTTCCACCTCGTCGGCTGGTCCTTCGGTGGAGTCGTCGCCCACGCGATGGCCGCGGAACTCCAGCGCCGGGGGCACGAAGTGGCCCTCCTGGCCCTGCTGGACGCGGCTCCCAGCGGGCACTTCGCGGACGACCCGGACCTCGAACTCGCCCAGGTCCGCGCCCTCCTCAAGGACCACGTCGGCGATCTGGCCGGCCGGGACGAGGAGCGGCTGCTGGAGATCTCGTCGGACTTCGTCGTCAACAACGTCGAGATCCTCAAGAAGTTCCAGCCGCCGGTGTTCGACGGCGACGCCCTCTTCTTCAACGCCACGCTCAACCCGGAAGCCCCGTACATGGACCAGTGGGCCCCGCACATCAGCGGCGAGCTGCACGTCCAGGACGTACCGAGCACACACCACGAGATCTGCCGGCCCGAGTTCGCGCCCGACATCGCGGCGGCCATCGCGGCGGCCGTCGACAGCGCACTCGACCGCACGCGCGGCCGCGCCCTCAACCGCACGCTCGACCCGAAGTGAGGATGTGCATCCACCATGTTCGTCCCTGCCCCCTACCGAACACCCGCCACGTCCTGGATGGTGGACATCCTGCGCGGCAACCCGCTGGCGCTGATGACGTCCAACGGCCCGGCCACCGCCGGCCCCTGGGCCACGCACCTGCCGGTCATCCCGGACTCCACGACGAGCGGGGAGTGGACGCCGGACCTCTCCGGCGCCAGGCTCCTCGGCCACATGAACCGGGCCAACCCGCACTTCAAGGCCCTGGACGACGGCGCCGTGGTCCTGCTGACCTTCACCGGGCCCCACGGCTACGTCTCCCCGACGGTCTACGAGAAGACGCCCGCGGCGCCCACCTGGGACTTCACCTCCGTCCACGTCCACGGCACGCTGACGAAGATCGAGCCGGACGAGGCGGGCGAGGAGTCACTGGAGCTGGTGTGCTCCACGGTCCGCGCCTTCGAGGGTGACTTCGGCGCCGGCTGGGACATGCGGGAGTCCCTCGACTACTTCCGCAAGATCCTCCCCGCGGTGGGCGCCTTCCGCGTCGACGTGACCGGCGCGGAGGGGATGTTCAAGCTCAGCCAGGAACAGGACCCCGACGTCCGCGAGCGCGTCCGGGAGTCCTTCGCCGGCCGCGACTCCACCCGGCACCGGGAGGCGGCCGGGCTCATGGACCGGCTGCCCAGGCCGGACATCGGCTGCCCGCACGCCGCCTGACCCACGGACACCACACCGGCCCACCACAACCGGCCCCCAGCACGGCTCGCCCACGAAGCGACAGCTCATCACCAGCCCCTCAACAGCCCACGAAGGCGGGAGAATCGCATGGAACAGCACCGTGACGTCCACGAGGTCGTCGGCATCGGCTTCGGCCCCTCCAACCTGTCCCTCGCCATCGCCCTGGAGGAGCACGAGGCCAAGCGCGACGGGCACCCGATCTCCGCGGCGTTCTTCGAGAAGCAGCCCACGCTCGGCTGGCACCGCAACATGCTGCTGCCGTCGGCGACCATGCAGATCTCCTTCCTCAAGGACCTGGCCACCTTCCGCAACCCCGCCTCGCAGTTCAGCTTCGTCAACTACCTGCACGCGGCCGGACGCCTCGCCCAGTTCGTCAACAACCAGAGCTTCTTCCCGACCCGCGAGGAGTTCCACGACTACCTGGAATGGGCCGAGTCCAGCTTCTCGGACCGCGTCAGCTACAGCTCCGAGGTGACCTCCGTGCGGCTGCCGCGGGACGGCGGGCCCCTCGACCACGTCGAGGTCGCGGTCCGCGGCACGGGCCCGCGCGGCGCGACCCGCGTGGTCAAGGCCCACAACATCGTGGTGTCGACCGGACTGGTGCCGCGCATGCCCGCCGGCATCGACCGCGACCAGCGCATCTGGCACAGCTCGGAATTCCTCGAGAAATTCCGCAAACTCACCCAGGATTCGGTGAAGAGGGTCGCCGTCATCGGCGCCGGCCAGAGCGCCGCCGAGATCGTCCGCTTCGTCTACGACTCGATCCCCGGCGCCACGGTCTCCGCGATCATGCCGTCGTACGGCTACTCCATCGCGGACGACACCCCCTTCGCCAACAGGATCTTCGACGCCTCCGCCGTGGACGACTACTACAACGGCGGCGAGCGGTCGAAGGACGCCTTCTGGCGCTACCACAGGAACACCAACTACGGCGTCGTCGACGACGAGGTCATCCGCGACCTCCACCAGCGCGCGTACGACGACGAGGTGCGCGGCACCCCCCGCCTGGACTTCGTGAACCTGTCGAAGGTCGACAGCGCGAAGCAGACCGGCGACAAGGTGCGCCTCACCCTGCACTCCCTGCGCAGCGACGAGACGTCCGACCTCGACGTCGACGTGCTGATCTGTGCGACGGGCTACGACTCCATGGAGCCGAGCGAGCTGCTCGGCGAGCTGGAGCCGCACTGCCTGCGCGACGAGCAGGGCCGGTTCCGGGTCGAGCGGGACTACCGTCTCGCCACCGGACCGGACGTCACCTGCGGTGTCTACCTCCAGGGCGGCACCGAACACACCCACGGACTCGCGTCCTCACTGCTCTCCAACATCGCCGTACGGAGCGGGGAGATCGCCGACTCGATCGCGGAGAGGAGGACGAACCGGCAGTACAGCACGGCGTGACCACACCACGCGGACTTCCCCCCACGGCGGGCGAACCCCGCACCGGGAGGTCCCGACCAGATTGGAGTTGCCCATGACCACCAACCCGTTCGACGACAACGACGGCCGGTTCTACGTGCTGGTGAACGACGAGGAGCAGTACTCGCTCTGGCCCACGTTCACCGACGTCCCCGCCGGCTGGCGGGTCGCGTTCGGAGAGGACGGCCGCAGGCCGTGCCTGGACTACATCGAGCAGACCTGGACGGACATGCGCCCCAGGAGCCTCCGCGAGGCCATGACGGGTTAGCAGACGGTCACCGACCAGCGCCGCACCACCCCGCACCGAGCAGGACACCGGCGCCACCCGCACGCCGGCCCTGTACGTGAGCGCCCGCCCCCTTACCCGGGGGCGGGCGCTCACGCGTGTGCGGGGCCCTCGCGGCCGACGTTCAACTGTCCATGTTCTTCCCCTCCTCACGACCAGGGAGCGGCGATATCGCCTGGTCAGAGGCTGTGCCTCGGCATCCGCGCGGCAGTCGACCGGCCTTGAGCGGGCCGGAGAGCGACGCCACTGTGGCGCACGGAGACACGGATGCCGAGATCCCCGCGCCAAGGAGAGACCTCATGACCACCATGGAGACCGAGCCGCTCGTCCAGCTGACGTCGGAACTCGTGAGCGACCCGGTACGCGGCTACACGGAGCTGCGCCGCCAGGCCCCCCTCGTGCGGGTCACCCTGCCGGGCGTGGAGACGCCGGTGTGGCTGATCACCCGCTTCGAGGACGCCAAGGAGGCGCTGTCCGACCCCCGTTTCGTCCGCGACCAGGAGAAGATCCCCGGCTTCGCGAACGACGGGCCGTCCATCGCCGAGCAGATGATCGAGGCGTACGGGCTGCCGATGGAGTACCGCGACTACCTCGGGATCATGGTCCTGGTGGACGGCCCCGAGCACACCCGGCTGCGGCAGCTCGTCACCAAGTCCTTCACCGCGCGCCGCATCAACGAACTGCGCCCGCGCATCGAGGAGATCACCCGGAACCTGATCGAGCCGCTCGCCGCGAAGCAGGAGGCCGAGCTGCTGGAGGACGTCGGCTACCCGCTCGCCTCCACCGTCATCTGCGCCCTGATCGGCATCGACGAGGCGGACGTGCCGGACATGCGCCGCTGGATCCGCGAGTACGCCTCCGGGGACCTCGACCTGGTCATCCCGGCCCTGCGGAACATGGTCGACCACTCCAAGGACCTCATCGCCCGCCGCCGGGCCGACCGCCGCGACGACCTGGTCTCCGGGTGGATCACCTCGGGCGAGGGCGCCCCGGACGGGCTGACGGAGACCGAGATGGTCGCCCTGATCCTGCTGCTCATCAACACGGGCATCACCCCGCCGGCGCTGTTCATCGCCTCCGCGGTGCTCGCCCTCCTCGACCACCCCGAGCAACTGGCCCGGCTGCGAGCCGAACCGGAGCTGCTGGGCCGGGCGGTGCCCGAACTCCTGCGCTTCACCTCGCCCGTGCCGATGGGCGCGCCCCTGTACGCCACCGAGGACCTGGAGTTCGCCGGCATGCCCGTACGGAAGGGGGAGGCCGTCACGAGCGCGCTGCTGGCGGCCAACCACGATCCGGACGAGTTCCGGGCGCCCGAGGCGCTCGACGTCACCCGTGAACTGGGCCGCGGAGTCGGGCACGTCGCCTTCGGCCACAGCGCGCACTACTGCATCGGCGCGGCGCTGGCCCGCGTCGAGGCGGAGGTCGCCCTGCACGAGATCCTGATCCGGCACCGCGGGACGGCGCTGGGCGTGGCCCGCGACGAGCTGGAGTACTTCGACCTGCCGGGGGAGGGCCGTCACCTGCGGGGACTGCCGGTGCGGTTCTGAGAGCCGGGCGGTACGAGCGGCACACCGGGACGGGGCGCCCGGACGGGGAGACCCGTCCGGGCGCCCTTCGCCGTGCGGGGCGGCACGGGTCTCCTCCGCCGCTTTTCCGCCAGCGGCGCACCCGCACGGATACGTGGTCACTGCACGTTCCGGGGGACTGTGCGGTACAACGAGCTGACGCCCCTTCACAGGACCCGCACGGGAGATCACCGTGCGCATCCGGAGTCCGCCTGGCATCGGTTGACGTCCCTGGCCTCCGTGGTCCCCCCGAACCCACCCTCACCGCAAAGGAGACGACCCGTGTCCGACACCGCCATCCCCGGGCCCGTGCTGGTCGTGCTGCTCGGCGCGGCCGGCAGCGGCAAGAGCACCGTGGCCGCCGACTGGCCGCCGGGCAGCGTGCTGGAGCTGTCCGCACTGCGCGAGCTGATCTGTGACGACGCCGTGGACCCCGCGGCCACCGACGAGGCGGTGTACACGCTGGGCACGATCCTGGAGGGGCGCCTGGCGCGCCGGCTGACCACGGTCGTGGACGCCGACGCCAGCACCGATCCGGTGACCCGCGCCAAGTTCCTGGAACTGGCCGAGCGCTACGAGGTCCCGGCCGCGGCCTTCGTGATGACCACCCCGCTGGACGTCTGTCTGGAACGCAACGCGATACGGCCCCCGCGGCGCCGGGTGCCCGAGGACGTCCTGCGGGAGCAGTACGCCCAGGCGATCGACGCCACGCCGAACCTCCGCGCCGAGGGCTTCGACCATGTGGAGGCGCTGTACGGGGGTGGGTGACGGGCGGAGCCCCCGGTGCGGGTTGGGTGTGGCTGGTCGCGCAGTTCCCCGCGCCCCTAAAAGCCTTGGCCTGGCCGGAGAAGAAGCGGCGGCCCGCACGATTCAGCGCTGGCCCGCACCATTCAGCCCCTCCGGCGTTTGAGGAGCGGGGGTCCGGGGGCCGGCCCCCGAAGCGGGGTCCGGGGCGGAGCCCCGGGGACGGGTAGGGGCGGCGGGGGCGCCCCCCCCGCGGGCCCCCCCCCCCCCCCCCCCCCCCCCCCCGCCCCCCCCCCACCCCCCCCCCCCCCCCCCCCCCCCCCCCCCCCCCCCCCCCCCCACCCAACCCCCCCCCCCCCCCCCCCACCACCCCCACCCCCACAAACACAAAAACACCAACAAAC
>NZ_JBEYXP010000071.1:0-54288 GCF_040704615.1 Streptomyces sp. NPDC046862
TCCATCGGGCTCACCGAGCAGCAGATCGAGCAGATCTTCTGGGAAAACCCCCGCGCTGCCATCCAGTACACCGTCACACACCACTGACACGAGGCGACAGGCAGTTCGCGCCAAGGAGGAAGGGTGGATGTCTCCGATCGACGCTGAGCTTGAGCGTGCCCTCCAAGCGGCGCTGAGCACCATGGACGCGACCGACACGGTCCTCAGGACCATGAGCGAGGAACCGGGCAGGTTCACGGTGAAGGCAGATGGTTCGCTCCTCACGCGCGCCGACCTCGTCATCGAAGACCTGGTGCGCAGCACGCTCGCTCGACACGCTCCCGGCACCGAGGTCTTCGGCGAGGAACGCTCAGGTGTGGAGGGCGTGCGTCCGCTGCTCGCCGGCGAGGTGGACGGCTGGATCGTCGATCCGATCGACCACACCCGTCATTTCGTGCGGTCCGACCCGGAATTCGGCACGCTCTTGGCGTATGTACGCGAGAGCGAGCCGGTCGTCGCCGCCATTTCGGCACCGCTTCTCGGTGTCCGGGGATGGGCGCGGCGAGCGGGTGGGGCCCACATCAACGGAAAACCCGTGCGGGTCAGTCGTAGGGACGATCTGGCCTACGCCGAGGTGGCCTTCGCGGGATTCGCCGAATGGACGGACGGCAGGCCAGGTCGCAATCTCCAGGCGGTTCTGGACCGTTCGTCGTATCCGCATGGGACCCGGGGCGGCTTTCTTCAGCATCTGCGCGTCGCCGGCGGCAGCGTTGACGTGGCGATCGAGCCGTGGGGCAAGCCGTGGGATCTCTGCCCCGGCGCTCTGATCGTGACCGAGGCCGGCGGATGTGCCACAGCACTGGACGGCGGTCGCGTAGGGGCGGCTCCGTCCGGCGGTTTCATCGTCAGCAACGGCCTGTTGCACGATGAGGTTCTGGCGTTGCTGAGTCTTGATCCGCAGGCGACCACCAGCAGAGGGAGCCACTCCGACGGGGAGGTGGCTCGTGGCAGCTGACTCGCTCGCGAGCGGCGCGGACAAGCTCTCGTTGCGGCGTATCTGGGACGAGACCGACCCGTCCGCGCTGGCGATAGCCCATCTCGGCTCCGGGGCCCGAGTGACTCTCGGTGACCTGGAGCGCATGACGGCGTCAGCCGCAATGGAGCTGCGCGAACAACTCGCCACGCACGGACTTGAGCGTCCCGCCGTGGTACACGAGGTCCACGACGAAATCTCCACGCTGGTCAGCCTGTTCGCCGCCGCACGTGCAGGTCTGGGCATCTGTCTCGTCCGAGCCGGGACCTGGTCGCAGTCGTCGAAGAGGCTGTGCGCGCAGTTGGTCGCCGCGGGGTTCGACGGTGTACTGCACGAGGGAAAGATCGCCACTCGGGGGTGCTCCGCGGAGGGCAATGAGCGTACTTGGCGGCTGCTTCTGCACAGCGGGGGTACGACGGGGCGCCCCAAACTGATCCCCGTGGACCTTTCCCCGTCCGCACTCTCCGGGATGCTGCGGCTGTACCAGCGGGCCGGCTGGCGCCCGGGACTCCGGCAGCTCGCGGTGCTGCCCCTGTACCACGCGGCCGGTCTACTCCCCGTCCTGATCGGACTACTGGACGGCCATCGGCTCACGGTGACCGGCAGGCGCTTCGAAGCCGCCGAGTTGCTTGAGGTCATCGCCGCGGAGTCCGTCGAGTGGTTCTGCGCGACGCCCACGCACCTCCGCCTGCTGTCGCTGGCCAAGCGGTTCGGCACCGCGCGCTTGGGCTCCATCGAAGGCGTGATACACACGGCGGCAGCCTGTGATCATGAGACGAAGCGGCGATGGATCGACCGCGTCGGAGACGCCCGGGTACACGAGTACTACTCGTCCACGGAGCAGGTCGGCCTCACGTTCTGCTCGGGCCGTGAATGGGTGGAGCGACCAGGCACCGTGGGGCGTGGCTACCTGACGCGGATCAGCGTGCGGGACGCGGACGGGAAACCGGTGCGGGTGGGTACCGTCGGCGAGGTGTACATGCGGAGCCTCTCGCATGCGCGCAACACGGCACCTGGCGTCCGGCGCACGCAGGACGGGTACGGCTCGGTCGGTGACCGGGGGTACCTCGACGCCGACGGTTACCTGTTCCTCGTGGGCAGGGACGGTGACATGTTCACCGTAGGCGGCGAGAACGTCTATCCGGCCGAGCTGGAACGGGTCATCCTCGAAGTCCCCGGTGTCCGTGACGCGATGGCCCGGGCACGGCCCCACCAGGTGTTCGGGAACATCGCCGAGGCGCTCGTCATCGCAGACGCACCCACCACTGCCACGGCCGCCGCGATCAAGGCCCACTGCCGGCGCCGCCTGCCCCCGGCGTCGCGGCCGCATGTTCTGTCGTTCGTGGCTGAGCTACCTCGTTCCGAAATCGGCAAGTTGAAGAGATTGAGTACCGATGGCCAGTGAAAACGCAGCGTCCGCAGAGCTGAAGAAGTTCGTAGAGACGCTTAAGGGTGTCAGCGACTGCACCGTGGCGGTCTCGGACGGACACTGGATCGTGGCGATCCGCTCCAGCGGAGAACTCAGCCCGGTCGAATACCGAAACCTGACGTGGGAGCACCTCGGCACCGAGGCGGCGGCTCCGCTGATCGTGATCACGAATGAGTCGATCACCGGCGAGCTGACGACCGCCGTCGTCGAGCAGGCCGCGCCTGAGCGCCGCTCGGTCTACGTCCCCGCACACGACGACGTCGAAAAGTTCGTCTGCGGGACCGTCGCCACGGCGACGGAGAGCGTCGTCGCGGGCGCCGAAGACGACTTCTTCGATCTCGGAGCCGACTCGCTCGCGATGATCGAGATATCGACCTCGATCTTCGAGCAGTACGGCGTGCGGCTCGACATGCAGGAGGTGTTTGAAGCCGGCAACCCGGCACAGCTCTCGCGCCTGATCAGGGCCCGGTTGGCTCAGTGATGTGGCTGTTGGGAGGCGAACGGGACTCTGTGGCGGTCATCGCCGAAGGCGAAACGATCACCTACGGAGAGCTCGGCCGTCTGGTCGACGAGTTCGCGAAGCGCCATCTCGGGCAGGATGGCGCGCTGGTCGCCATTGTTGCCGAGCCGAACCTGCGCACGATCGTGGCCTATCTCGCCTCGTTCGCGACGCCGAGCACGGTCATGCTGGTGGATCCGCTCAGCGCCTCCGAGGCCCTGGCCCAGACCATCGAGGCCTACGAGCCGCAGCTCGTCGTCGGCGCTCAGTCGCTCGACCATGAGCTGTACCGCGAGTCCGAGCCTCACCACTGGATTCGGCGTGTCGGCGGGGCCTCTGGAGCGACGTCCACCAAGCTCATCATGCTCACATCAGGTTCGATGGGGATGCCGAAGGGCGTGGCACTGGGCGAACCCGGTGTGCGGGCCAATACACTCGGCATCATCGACCGGCTTGAGCTGGATCCCCAGAGCCGCGCCGTCACCAGCCTTCCCCTACATTACGCGTTCGGGCTGTCGGTCCTGCATTCCCATCTGACAGCCGGGGGCAGCCTGGTGGTGACGGGGCAACGGCCCACCTCTCGCCGGTTCTGGGACACCGTCACCGCGAACGAGGTCACCCATCTCGCCGGTGTCTCCCTCATGTACGAGCTGCTCCAGAGCCGCCTAGTACGGGGGTGGCCACCCTCACTCCGGCAGCTGTCGCACTCCGGCGGCCGACTGGCACCAGAAGTACAGAGCAGTTACCTGGAGCTGGCATCTCAGCACGGGGCACAGTTCTTCCTCATGTACGGACAGACCGAGGTGATGACGAGGATCTCGGCCTTCGACCTGACGCGCAGGCCGGACAAGCTCGGCTCCGTCGGCGTGCCGATCGAGGGCGTCGAGGTGGTCCGCGACGACGGTGAGCTCATCGTCCGAAGCCCCAGCACGATGCAGGGGTACGTCGACTCGGCACGCGCGCTCAGGAACATGCAGCGGAGCGAGCCGCCGCGGGGCTTTCACCGCACGGGTGACCTCGGGACGGTGGACGAAGACGGGTTCATCTGGATCACCGGCCGTACCACGCGGACGGTGAAGCAGTTCGGGAAACGGGTCAGTCTGGACGAGGTCGAGGCGTTCCTTCGACCCAGCGGGAACGTGGCGGTCATCGGCACGGATGCGGAGATCGTGATATGCGTCGCCGAATACCAGGGCGACCCCGACGAACTCGTCACGCGCACGGCGCGAGCGGCCAGGCTGCCCGCCTCCGCGCTGTCGGTCGTGCCGGTCCCCGGCATCCCGAGGACAACGCGGGGCAAAGTGAACTATCCCGCCCTGACCTTGCTCGTCGCGGCACAGCGCGAGAACGTCGAGCGGCTGTCCGCTGAAGCCCGCAAGGAGCCGACGTGATGCTACTCAGTGACGGTCGGCTGCCCGAATCGGTCGCGGAACGTATCATCGTGCGGCAAGCGGGCGAACTCATCCTCGAGGAGCACGTAGGCGCGAAGGACGCGACGTTCTCACTGCTGTGCGTCAGCAAGCCGGTGTTCGCCTTCGCCGCGCTGAACTTCCTGCTCGGCCGAACCGATGTGTCCCTCGACGACTCCGTGCGGAGATATCTGCCGACCGCGTTCGGCCGGCAGTTCGACGCGGTCCGGATCCGGGACCTGCTGACCCACTCCAGCGGCATCACCCGCGAGGCCACCCCGGGGCGTTGGTCTGAGGCACGCTTCCAGCGGTGGATCGCCGGCTCTCCCGTGGACACCAAGCGCGGACCGAAATACTCCGTGACCACCGGCTGGTACGTACTCTCGCTCGTTCTGGAGCGGGTATCCGGCATGGGCAGGGTCGCCTTCACCAAACGCTTCGGTTTTGAACCGTTCGGTGCTCGCCTCGGGTACGGAGCACTGCTGCCCCGTGAGGAGCCGCCGCTGCCGATCATGAATCGTGAGACGGGGGAGCGGGAGCCTGATCTGTGGTGGGCCGACACCCCCGAGGTCATGCAGTGCGCATGGCCGGGCTCCGGCTTCCGCAGCAAGGCCGAGGAGCTGATGCGTATTTTCGCCGTCATGGCGTCTCCCGAGCAGCGAAGCGCTCTGCCGGTCCCGCAGCGCCTGGCCGTCGAACATCTGGAGCGACCTGTCGGCGACGGCCTGTCGACCGACGGCGAGGGAAAGCACGCGTTCGGGTTCTCGCACGGCGCGCTGGTGGGATGGCAGTGGCTCGGACAGCCGCCGGGACGGGAGGCCTTCGGGTCCGACTCCGGGACGGGGTCCTTCGCGCTGGCCGACAGCCGGCGCGAACTCTCGGTGGTGTACCTGAGCAATCTGGTGCGGGAGCCCGTGCAGAGCCTTCTGCGGCGACGCCGATTGATGACGCGCGTCTTCGACCAACTTGACGGTAAGTGTTGCGAGGTAACCAGGTGAGCAGCGAGCGAACAGGCCTGACGTGGGGACAGGCGGCCATGGTCGAGATGTTTCACCGCCGTGGCCTCGATCCTGTCGAGTGGCCCCTGTGTGTGGTGTTCGACGAGCAGGAAGGCCACACGGACAGGGACAGCGTACTCGCGGCGCTCACGGGGCTGGTGGCCAGGCACGACGTCCTGACCGCCCTCTTCGACGACGCGGCCGACACGCTCGACCTCGCTGATCCGCGCACCTTTCCGCAGCAGGTCGTGCGGCGGCCGTCGGACGTTCGTCCGCTCACAATCGACATGGACTGGTCCGAAGCGCGGTTGACCAGAGAACAGCTGATGGCGTTGACGCACAGTGAGTTCGTACGCCGGAGGCGGGCGTTCATGCCCGTGCTGATCAACCGTGGGGGAAAGTGGATGGCGGGGGCACTCGTCTCCCATATCGCAGTGGACGGCAGAGGGGTCGAGCAGCTTCGCGACGAGTACCGCGTGCTGCTGGACGGCAAGACCCCACGGCTTCGCGCTGCCAAGATCACGGATGTCCTCGAAGTCGAGAGCTCACCCGACCACACGCAGGCGGAGAAGGAGAACCTCACGATCGTCCAGCGTCTGCTCAGCGGGGCCGCGGACGCGAACCTCAGAAAGGATCCCAGCACGGATCCCGCGACGTTCGGTGTCGTGGAGTCGGCCGGGCACGCCCGAACGCTCGCAGAGCTGAGCACCAGACTGCGTGTGACCAAGCCCGGGATCTCGCTCATCGTCTACGCCATTGTGCTGAGCGTCGAGCTGGCGGCCCGGGACGTCGTGGTGCGATCCCAGTTCCGTCGGCAGTCGCCCGTGCAGGACGCGACCAGCGTCGTGGCGAACACCCCCTTCGCCTTCAGCTCCGTCTCGATCGACATGGGCATGAGCTTCCGGGCACTTGTGCAGCGCGAGTTCGGCGCGATCGTGGAGGGTTACCGCGCATCCGTTTTCTCTCCCTACGGGTACGAGCGCGTCAAGCACGTGGTCGCACGGGAGCGAGGCATGGAGGAGCTGGACGGCATACCGGAGTTCAACTACCTACCGAGGGCCGACCGCCCGCGTACCAGGGCAGCACGTGTGGCGGCCGGCACGGTGGAGCGGTCGTGGGTGGAGATCGTCGACAACGTCCAGCCCTATTCGCGGGGCAACCTCAGCATCTTCGAGGAAGACGACCACGACGCACTCCAGCTCTTCGGTACGCGCTGGCGGGAGTCGACGGACTCGTTCGAAGTGGTCCGTACGTTCAACCGGTTCTGCGCTGTCGCCGCCACAGACGTCGATCGACGCGTGGGCGAGATCTTCGAACGAGCCAAGAGCGCCTACCGGACTCACCCCATCGCACCGTTCTTCCTTGAACACAAATGACGAGCCAGCCATCCAGGGCACCGGCCGGCGCGTGCCCACGGTCGTCCCGATCCCCGGCCGATCTCCGCGCCGGCCCGCCGAGTCCCGGCTCGGCGGGCCTTCGTGTTCGTCGTTCGCCCATTCGCTTTTCAAGGGAGGAACCCCATGCGAAGCAGGTCGCACCTGCTCAACAGCGTGACGGCGGAGCGCTACCACCGCGAGGTCAGTATCACCACCGCTCACGTAGCCCGGAAGCTGGCCTCCGTGAAGCGTCCGTTCACCGGCGTGACCCCGCAGCAACTCGCCCCCGTCGTGGAGGGCGTCGACCTGGACACGCCGCTCGACGACACCGCGGCCGCGCTTGAGGAGCTCGAAGAGGTCTATCTGCGCGACGCGGTCTGGTTCCACCACCCGCGTTACCTCGCGCACCTCAACTGCCCCCTGGTGATACCGGCGGTGGTCGGCGAGGCCGTGATGGCGGCGGTCAACTCCTCCCTGGACACCTGGGACCAGTCTGCAGGCGGCACCCTCATGGAGCGGCGGCTCATAGACTGGACCGTCGAGCGCGTCGGGCTGGGCGCGGACGCCGACGGCATCTTCACCTCCGGCGGCTCCCAGTCCAACCTGCACGCCCTGTTGCTCGCCCGGGAGGAGGCGCTGCGGCTGGCGGCCGAGCGAGCCCGGGCGGCGGGCGATGCTGCTGATCCAGTTGCCGTCCGTGCCCTCGTCCAGCCCACGTTGCGCATTCTCACCTCCGAGGTGAGCCATTTCTCCATCGAGAAGTCCGCGCGCATCCTCGGCCTGGCGCCGGATGCCGTCATCAACGTGCCCGCCGACGCCGAGACCCGGCGGATGAGCCCGGAGGCGCTCTCGGAGGAGCTGGAGCGCTGCGCGCGCGCCGGGGAGACCGTGATGGCGGTGGTGGCCACCGCCGGCACGACCGACTTCGGCAGTATCGATCCGCTCCCGCGCATCGCCGCGCTGTGCCGGCAATACGACACCTGGATGCACGTAGATGCGGCCTACGGCTGTGGGTTGCTGGTCTCCCCCACCCGTCGGCACCTATTGGACGGCATCGAGAGGGCCGACTCGGTGACCATGGACTTCCACAAGTCCTTCTTTCAGCCGGTCTCCTCTTCGGCCGTGTTGGTACGCGACCGCACAGCGCTCGGCCACAGCACCTTCTACGCCGACTACCTCAACCCGGAGCGGATGGCCGAGAACGCGATCCCCAACCAGGTCGACAAGTCGCTCCAGACCACCCGCCGCTTCGACGCGCTCAAGCTGTGGCTGACGCTGCGGATCATGGGTCCCACCGCCATCGGCGAGCTTTTCGACGAGGTCGTCGACCGAGCCTTCGAGGGCTGGCGGATCCTTGAGGCCGACCCCCGGTTCGAGGTCGCAACCCGACCCGAGCTGTCCACCCTCGTCTTCCGCTACCGCGCCGCCCCCGGCACGCCGCACGCCGTCGCGGACGCGGCCAACCTGCAGGCCCGTGAGGCTCTCGCGGCGTCCGGCGAGGCCGTGATCGCCTCCACAGTGGTGGACGGGAGGCACTGGCTGAAATTCACTCTTCTTAACCCGATGACCTCGTTGGAGGACATCTCCGCCGTCCTCGACCTAGCTGCCGGGTACGCCGAGCGGCACCTGGCCGAGCACGCCCCGGCAGTGCTCGGCGCATGAGCCGCCCATCGTGAAGGAGGGTGAGCGGACGAAACAACCTCAGGTCACTGCTCGGTCCGATCAAATATCCCGTCGAAGGTAATGTACAGAATGTCATCGAACATAGGCTATCTCGTGCTCGGTTCCCCCCGTACCGGCACGAATCTGCTCTGCCATGCACTGCGGGTCAGCGGGCAGGCCGGCGATCCCGACGAATGGTACGGCCTCTCCAGGCTGCACCGGACTTTGCGGGACTGGGATCTGGCACATCCGGAATCACGGCCCGACGCACCCCAAGCGACCGACTGGGCGGCCTATCAGCAGCGTCTTTTGGAGAAGACCGGCAGCGGTGGCCGTTTTGGAGTCAAGGTTTTCTATTATCACGTGGAACGGCTGTTCCGCACGAAGCAGATTTCGTCGCCCGTGGAGCTGTTGCCTGAAGGCCACCGAGCGGACGTCCGGGTGATCCTGGTCGCTCGGCGGGACGTGGTCGGACAGGCGGTGTCCATGGCCATAGCGTCCCGGTCAGGCATCTTCGCGGACGTTCCAGGGGAGAGGTTTGTTCCGACGGCGACGAAAGTGGCCTGGTGGCGAGAAGGCCCGCCCCCTGCCCTCGTGCGCGATACCGACGAGCTCACCGCTGATGCGTTCGATGCGGCCGAGATCCATCAGATCGTCACGGCGGTCCGCCGGCACCAGGACGTCTGGGAACAATGGCTGGACAGCACCAGGCTCCCGCGTGTGCGTGTGACCTACGAAGACATTGTCAATCGGCGCGAGGATACTCTTCAGGCCGTCTTCGACGTGCTGGGAATGCCGGACCGTGCTTCCGAATACACGAATCCCGGACTTCGCCGCCAGGCCACTAGCCTCAATCAGGAAATCGCCGAAAGGTACAGGGAGTGGCTCAGGGGAAATCCGCACGCCGTTGATGACGCTAGAGATCTTTAAGGGTGCGGGTTACGCAGGGTCGTGACGGCTGTCGTGGACCGCGCTATGCCGGAGGGATGAGGTATCCCGATGGCGGAGGGCTAACGGCTGAGTAGCGGGCTCGGCGTGAGCGGGTCCGGTTGGCGGCCACTGATACTCCGGGCGGCGTCCCGCCCTAAGCAAGTCAGCCTGCGCCATCGCATGCGACGGCCTTTTTAGCCTTAGGCTCGAGATAGAACGCACCTGACCATTCGCCTTTCTTCAGCTGTTCGTTCAGGTTCGGTAGGATTCCCGACCATGGGACAAGCGAATTTGCTGTGCGCTTCCACCCCTTGCCGTCGCGGTCTCTGATGAAGGCTTGCTGCACGTCACCGACCAAACCGATGAAAGAGACCCAGCGGGAACCTCCCGGGCGCTCAACCGCGAGGAGAAGCTGATCCTTCGAGTAGACGAGTTCAGTGCATGGCGCCAACCGCGTAGTGGTCAGGGTGTAGCGCACCTTCTGTGGACCAGGGGTTCCTTTGAGCGCAACTACCGTCCTATCGAGAACCAGCGTTATCCACGGCACCGGGTCTGGTGAGCGGTTCTGGAGGTGCAGCGTGAAGGTCTCTCCGCGGTTGCCTTCGAGCCAGTAGGAGACTGCCCTCGCTTGGGCGCGTGCCTCCTGCTCGGACTGCTGCTTCGACTGGCTGAGTTGGTCCTTGGCCGTCTGCTGGCTCCAGTACGTAGCGACCGCCTGAGCCCAGAGCCCGCCGATCGCAGCGATGGCCGCAAGTCCTGTTGCCGCGACTGTGATGATGTGGGCCCACTTGGCCCTCCGGAGGCGCTGCCAGGTACTCAACGCCCCAGGTTCCGGTGTCGGCTCGGAGTCGGGTGTCGGAACAGGGTCTGCAGCGGGCTGCGGATCGGGCTCTTGATCGGATGGGACGGGCACCCGCGCCCGGACTGTTCGAGGGGCTGTCCTCTGGCGGGCCAGCCGTAGTCGCACCCTTCGCTGCGATTGGTCAGTCAACGAGTCCCCCTTGGTCCGCCTGGATCACATGCCTGCCCACCGCGCCCGAACCGGCCGGGCTGCGGCACGGTCGGCAGCAGGGCGCGGATGATGGCCTTCTCCAGCCGGGCACCAATAAGCAGTATGCATCGTGAAGTTGCAGGTCACGGGTCTGGTGTGCGCGGAGTTCTCGGTCCTCGTGCCGGTCGCGGATGGATGACTTCGGTGAAGATCGTCGGTCATCGGGAGACTTCGCGGTTCGTGAGGACCAGCAGGGCCCTGACCAGGGCGGTCGCCCACTTCGGGTCGGTGCGGACCTTGCCGAGGACCCGCCAGACACCTCACGTTGCCAACGCGTCAAGCGGCAGCCGCGAGTTCGATGGGGAACGCGGTGCGTTCGTCGAACAACTCGTGCTTCTGCAGGCAGTGGTAGAGCTGGCCGAGCATTCGGTTGAACAGGTTCCGCCGGGCGGCGGCGTTCCAGTCTCCGTGCTCGTCGCGACGGCGGCGGTAGTGGGCCTTGGCCCCGGGGGATCCGTTCGGGGCGGCGAAGGCCCAGAGGTATCCGGCGTGGTTGAGCCGATCGTTCTTCACCCACCGCCGCGTGATGCTCGACCTCTTGCCGGAAGCGCGGGTGATGGGCGAGGAGCCCGCATATGCCTTCAGGCCCCGGGCGTCGGCGAAGCGGCTGCGGTCGTCCCCGATCTCGGCCAGGATCCGGGCGGCGAGCTGGATACCGAGCCCGGGGAAGCTCAGCAGGATCTCAGCGTCCGGATGCTGAGGGAACGCTTCCTCCACCGCCTCAGCGAGCTGGTCAGCGGCGGTGCAGGCGGCGTCGAGCTGGACAAGGAGGGCGAGCATCTGCTTGCCGAGAGCGTCCTCGACAAGCGGCGGCTGGTGCGCGGACTCGGCGCGGAAGACCTCACGGAGGCGATCAACTTCGGTGTCGATGCCGCGCTTGCGGCCGGCTCGCTTCAGGGCGGCCTGGAGCTGGGTGCGGGTCAGGCGTGCTGCCCGCGTCGGGGTCGGGGCGGTCTTGAGGAGTTCACGTGCCTCAGGCCGGCACAGGCCGTTGGTCCAGGTGGCGAAGGCGTCTGGGGCCGCCGGGTAGTACTCGCGCAGCAGGGAGCGGAGCTGGTTGGCGAGCTGCTGCCGGTTCCACAGTGCGTCCTGCTGAGCGCGTGCGAGGACGGCGATCGCACGGCCGAGGCCGGAGTCGTCGGGCAGCGGCCGGTGGGCGTGCATGTCAGTGCGCAGGATGTTCGCCAGGACAAGGGCATCGCCGGGGTCGGACTTCTTGCGCGAGACGCTGTGCCGGTCGCGGTAGCGGGCGGAGGCCAGCGGGTTGATCGCGTACACCTTCCGCTTCCCGGAACGCAGCACGGCGACCAGCAGGCCGCGGGAGGTCTCGATGGCTACCGGGATCGGGTTGTCCTCGGTGTCACCGTGCTCGGCAAGAAGTTCCAGCAGCAGCTTGTAGCCGACGGCGTCGTCGGTTATGTGCCGCTTGGCCAATAACCTGCCGGTGTCGTCGACCAAGGCGACGTCGTGGGTACGCTCGGCCCAGTCGATTCCACAATAGATCAAGACAGTTCCTTCCCGATGTGCTGATGTTTGCGCTGGTCACGAGCGCATGCGGGCCACGCGTCGCACTAATCCCAGGCATCGACCGCTGTGCGGAGTGCCGCCACCTCACGAGCCGTTCGTGGCACCAGCGCACCCCACGGGCCTCGGTCTGCGCGGGAGCTCGAACGGCTCGGGCGTATCAAGAGGTCACCGCGGAGTGGGCTCGCACCACCAACACCAACGAGGGACGATGCGACCGGTGTTGACTCTCGGGGTGCTGGATGCCGCCGGTCTGGCGAAAGGCGTCACGGCCTGTTCTTGAGAAGGCGTGCATCCAGCACCCGACCCGAACACCCGGAGACCTGCGGGGCTCCCGCCGGGTGCTCTTGGGAAGGGATTAGTTCTTGAGATGGGCGAAGCCGTGCTCGACCGGCGCCCGGACGGCGGCGAGCGCCTTGTTGGACAGTTTCTGCCCTCGGGTCAGGGGCCGGTTGTGGGCGGCCTTGTAGCCGGTGATCACCGCCGGGTCGGCGTCCGGGCCGCTGTCGTCGAGGACGACGCAGCCCAGGTCGGCGATGGCGCCGAGCCCGGCCGCCCGCAGTTTCGCGGTGAGCTGGTCGTGGCGGCAGGCGGTGATCTCCGAGGATCGTCCGGGCCGGGCGGCCGAGAACCACAGCAGGCGGCCCCGGTCGTCGGTGAGCGCGATCACCAGCAGGCCGTGGCACTTGTGCTTGCCGGAGTAGTTCTTCCGGTTCGCCGTGCGGTTGCGCCGCCGGGTCCGTATCAGGGTGCCGTCGAGCAGGACCACCCCGCCACCCGTTCGGGCGATCTTCTTGAGCGCGCGGTCCAGGCGCGGGGCGCGGGCGGCGAGCAGGCCGACGGCCTCCCGCACCCACCGGGTGGCGGTGGTGCGGTGCACTCCGTTGCCGCCGGCGAGGTCGCCGGGGCGCTGGTCACAGCGCAGCACCGCCAGCACGATGCCGGCGATCTTCCCCGCGGGCAGGGCCCGCCACCGCGAGCCGATCTTCTTCAGGTGGCCGCGTATCAGGGTGGCGAGGTAGTTCAGGGTGGCGCTCGACAGCGGCAGGCGGGCGGTGCAGACAAGGCCGTCAGAGCCCTCGACGGGGCTGGGGTTGTTCTTCACAAAACACGTCAACTGCCGTCGGGGGCCCGCCGGTTACGCCCCGAGGCCCCGTCCTGGTGTGGCTACCGGCGTGCGGTGAACCCGCACACCAGCCAACCTCACCTGCACGTTTCACGATGCACGGGCCTCAGTCCGGCACACCCGTGGTGTTCTCCGCGGGGCCCGCCGTGGACGCGCTGTTGGCCGACGCTTCCAATCCCGGGCTCCTGCCGCCAGTCGCGCACAACGGCCAACTCCTGGTCGACGGGAGCCTCTCAGCTGACATCCCGATCAGGCAGGCCGAGGCGCTCGGCGCCACCACCAGCTACGTCCTGCCCTCTCTCCTGACAGTCAAGCCTCAGACCCCAGTCAGCGGCGCCCTGCCGATGCTGATCCGGACCATCTGAATAATGCTCGGGCGAACCTCGGCCAGCGAGCTCACCGCCGCACGAGGCGAGGTCCACGTACTGCTCACCCCCGGCGTACGGAGCGGGCTCAACCCCCTGGACTTCCGTCACACAGCAGAACAGACCGCCTCGGCTACGACACCACCCGCACCTGGCTGGCCGACCGCGCGGCATCACCCCACGTGCCGGGCGAGGCACCGCAACCGTGATCGCCCTAAAGGGTGCGCAGATCTTTGACTCGTCTTCTTGACCTTTGTTTCGGTGGAGTCGGGGGCGAGGAAGGGTTCGACGTCGGCTGGTGTGCGGAGGCTTGCGGTTGAGGTGGTGATGTGGTGGCCGCGTGCTTCCAGGAGTGGGCGGACTTCCTTTTTCGCGCGGCTGATGGTCGGGGCGGTGACGTCGAAGAGTTGGCCGAGGAGGTCCATGGTGGCGATTTTGCCCAGGTGGAGCACGGTGACCAGGATCCGGTCGGCTGGGGTGAGCTTGGCTTTGGCGCCTGGTGCGGTTGGCGAGTGGATCGCCGACGCTCCGTCCACTGTTCTGGAACGACTTGGCGTACGGCCCGCTCCGGTGTTCCCGAAGCGGAGCCTGGCCGCGGAATCTACTGTGCAACTGCTGGGCCGCATCGACGGCGACGCGTTGGACCGGGCGGTGGGCCGCTGGCTGGCCTACCGGCATGCCAGCGCCGACGGGCGGCTGCGCGGACTGGCAGTCGATTAGGTTTTCGTCTGACGAGCCATGCGATCCCTTCTGGTGAAGTCGCGGTTGCTGCAGGTCGCACATGTCCAAGCGCTCGATCGACCTCGGCGGAGTCGTCGCCGATGTCAGAAGTCATGCGACCGCGTCTTGTATCCGGGCTCGAAGCCCTGGTGGCACGTCTTGTTCCGCGTAGTCGAGACACATCTTGGCAACCGCAGTGATCCGATCGGCGTGAAGCGGCTGCTTGAGTCGCTGTTTGAGCAGGCCTTCCAGAATCTGTTCGCATTGTTCTGCGTTCGCCTGAGCGGAGGCCAGGGCCAACACGTCGGTCCAGTCATGGTCATGCGCATTTCTGACGAGAAGGCCGATGCTGTCGTCACTCAAGGCGGACCGTGCGGCAAGAAAACTCTGGAAGGGAAGGTGAATGAACCGGATCGAACCTTCGGGCGTCTCATGGAGCATGCCGCTGCTTATGAGGAGGAATCTCAGAACAAGCTTGGGGTCATTCACGTCAGCCAGCCGAAGGCTCCTCAACTCCGCTTGCACGAGTTTCACTGCCCGTTCCCGCTCCAGTTCCACTTCGCCATTCAGTGCGAGCCAAAAGGCGAAGCGTCCCAACAGCTGAGACTGAACATGGGCAGGAAGTCGCGGCCCGCGCACATCGATTCCTCGAATAGCGTCCCGGAGTTCCAAGAAGACTTTCAGCGCCGTACCGTAGAGCTCAGCTCGGCTTCGGGGCACACGATGCGACCCCCGGAGCGACAGGGCGCAGATCAGTGTGCACATCAGTGGACTGGTTGCCAGTTCAGCCAAATCGGGATTGTCCCGCAGTTGCTGAACGACCGCCGCTCGGGCCCAGTTCACAAGCTCATGATCATGAGCTTCGGACATCGCATCGAACCAGCCCTCCACGAGTCGCGAGATATCAGCGGCACTCATGGGCTGCGTCTCCAGCTCCGCAAACCCGTGTTGCCGCAACCATCCGCGCGGGACGGCGGCCGGTCGACTCGTCACTATGAAGCGGTTCTGAGGGTACGCATCGATCAAGTCGCTGAGCCACTTCCGCGCACGGTCGCGGTCACTCCTGGGAACCTCGTCGAGGCCATCGATCATGAGCAGCACCCGGCCTGCCTCGAGCTGGCGATCCACCCATCCGACCGCGTCCGGGTGTGTGACCAGCGGCTTGGCCACAGCCGCGAGGAAGCCCCGAGGGTCGGGGAGATCCCCTCGCTTCAGGAGTTCCCTCAACTGCAGCAAGAGAGGCAGGCACTCATTGAGCTCGGCAAGATGAGGCGGCAGTTCGCGGCGCGCGGCGGCGAGAGCAAGCCGTTGCAAGAAAGTCGTCTTGCCGGACCCCGCCGCACCGACCAGCAGGACCCGATGACGGGATGTGAGACTCGCAGAGGCCCGCTCCCCGGGAGTCGTTGTGGATTGAGCAGCGTCGTCCCGGACGGCCAAGTTCAGGTCTACGTAGCTCCGCTGCAAAGACCAGTAGAAGTCATCATCGAACAAGCCTGTGACGCGGACCCGGTCTGCCTGCAAGGAGACGTACCGCCGAAGACGGTTGTCAAAAGCGGTCGCCGCGCCCTGGCCGACGAACGTCAGCGAACGTAAATGGACGTCATGTCCGGCCTCTCGACAGTTCAAGACGAAGTAATTGTCGGTCATTAGATTGGCGACTGGGACAATTTCGAGCCGGCCGTGTCGCCAGACGGTAGGATCAGCACGCACGACCCCAACCAGGAGGCCCTCGACGAACACAGCGGCGCCTGACATGCCCGCCCAAGGCGAGCCGCCGATCGGCCGTTCCAGATTTTCCAGAAGCGCCCCTTCGGAAAGCGCTCCCGTGCCCGGGTTGAACGTCCCCACCGCCTGGTGGCTGTCCAGGTTGGCCCCATCCCGCTGAACGCGTGGATATCCGACCGCACGGGCCCCCGGCCACACCTGCAGGCCGTCGATTTGCGCCCATTCCGGGTCCACGCCCAACGATCGCTCCCCGACAAGGCTGTGCCGAGCGAAGAGCAAAGCTGCGTCCCCCCGCCGCCATACGACGTCACACGTCTGCATGCCCGTACCGTTTGGCGCGATCGCGGTTGGCTCCCAGTCATTGCCCATCACGTGTCCACAGGTCAGGACCAGACGCTCCGTCAAGAGATAGCCGCTGCCCTGCCGGTCACCGAAGACGGCCGCGACGCGCTCCAACTCGGGATGCACATCAACCTCTTGCGCCGAAGAGAGCCGTCGACCCCGATTGTTCGTTGCCGACCAAGGGCTTGCTGTTCGTCGTGGTATCCGTGGGGGTGAGAGTCAGGGAAACCTTGTGCGTTCGCATGCTGGTCGCGGCGGCTGAGGCCTCGCCGGATAGCACCCATGCCCGGACGCCGGCCCTTCCTCCGAAGTCACGACGTAGCTCGACCAGGAACTCCAGTGTGATGGGCCCTACTTCGAACTTGATGCCCTTGCTTTCTCCCCGTCCGGCGGCTTCGAGGAGTTGGTCACGGATGGCCTCGACAGCGTCGGCGAGATCGAAACTGGATTCAGGAGCCGTCATACGACCATCATCATGGACAAGGCCTGGTGACGACGTCGTTTCATGGCAACAACACACTTCCGGGTTGTCGTAGCCGACTGCTGAGCGGTCGGCGTACTGGATGGCACAGTCCGCAGCCAGAGCCTTACGGATGCTGCCGAGGCAGCACCCCCTCCGTCCCGGCGCGAGCACGCGCAACCGCCCTCGGACCGAGTCACCAGGTACCCGGCACCGTCCGCCTCCGGCGATCACCGAGCGGCGACCCGTCGGCCCTTTACCGCACATTTCCGGCCTCGCCAAACGCCTCCAGGCCCGGATCCTCGACCACACCCCCAACGCCGCACGCCTGTGCCCGAATCCCGCATCCCGTCGCACCACAGAAGGTCCCAGCATGCCCGAGCCCACCCCCGCTATCCGTATCACCCGCCGTCCCACCAGCGGCGTCACCGCAGAAGGCGGTGACGTATTCGCAGCCACGCTTCTGGAACGGGCGGGGTTTATCCCCCAGTCCTCGATCCGCCAGTCCTGGTACCGGCTCCACTACGACATGGGCGAGGACTACGAGAATGAAAAGGCCACCTACGCCTACGAGATGCTCACTGCCGCCCACTATCCGGTGGTCATCGATCCGTCACTGCACCTGCGCAAAGACGGCGGCTTCACACCGCCCCTCGTCGTTACGCACGACGCCTACAACCAGACCTTGAGCACGCTGATCGACGAGATCGTCCACGCCGACGAAGCCGTTGAAGTCGCCGCCCTCCTCTACGTCCTCACCGACGAAAAGATCGGCATGCTGCCCGCGCTCCGCGAAGTGGTGGAGAAGGCCGGCTTCTGGGTCGACGGACTCGGCACCCCGCCACTGGCGGAGCGGCTACGCGAGGCCAATCGCGCAGTGGTCGCCGCCACCGTCGGTATCCATCACACCGCCGACGCGCTGCTCGCCCTCCCCGACGACCGCCAGCGCCGTCCCGCACCCCAGTGGCTCCTGCGCACCCAGGCTGCCCAGGCACGGACGGCCACGGGCCATGCCCCAGCCAGCCCGGGCTCCGACGAGACCGAGCCGTCGCATCCGGCCGGCCCACAGTCACCGCGCCGTACGCGCTGAACTCCCGCCCCTTCCTGATCGAACGGAGACCCACTGTGCCGGACTCCGGCTCCGCCTTGGACATCACCATCGCCCGCGACCGGAAGACGGGGCATGTCACCGCCCGCGGAGGTGACCACTTCGCTTCCGCGCTGTTGCAGCACTCCGCCGGTTTCCTGCCCGTCGGGCACCGTCGAGACTCTTCGCCGTACGCCCCGCTGCCCGCGTACCACCGGCTCCCCGCCGGCCTCACCGACCGGCGGGAGCAGCAGCACCACGCATCGCTCGCCGCCGCCGTACTGGCCCGTATCGCCTACCGGCCCAGCCTCGCCCCGGACCTGGATGCCCCCGTGACCGACGATCCGTTCCGGGAGCCGTTGAGCTGGACGTTCTCCGATCTCGGTACGCGGATCGACCGGTGCGAGCACACCAGCGATGTCGCGCGGCTGCTCCGCGAGTTCACCGAGCCCGCCGACGGCATCCTCCCCCACACGGTGCAGGTCCTGCGCTCGGCCTCTCGCTGGTGGCAGGGGCTGGGTGGCGACGCGGGTCACGGGCGCGCGGACCGCCTCGAACGCATCGCGAAGACCCTCGCCTCCCACACCCGCACCATCCACGACCTGGCCCATCGGCTCGAGGCACGCAACGCCCACCATCCCTACCGCAGCCCCGTTCCGGGCCCGCACTCCTCACTCCCGGAGCTCCGGACCACCAGCGTCCCGCCCACGCTGCGCACGCCAGCGGTCTTGGCCCTGGCCGATGCCAAAGACCGGATCGAGCAAGCCCCGCACACCCGCGATGTCGCCTGGCTGCTGGCGGACATCACGGTGCCCCAGCTCGGCGTTCTGGACTCCGCTGTCATCGACCTTCAGACCGCAGCGGGCTGGTGGCAAGGACTCGGGACGCTGCCCGACCGCGGGTACAGCGACCGGCTGGACGATCTCGCCACCGACCTGGGTGCCTACGCCCGGGAGCTGAACAAGCTACGCGGTCACCTTGCCGACCGGCACCTCGCCCACCCGCACCGTGGCTCGCACGCCACCGCCGGATCCGAGAGGGCTCGTGCCGCCAGCGCGGCGTCACCTGGACGGCAACACGTTTCCGAGCCATCGACCACCGTCCTGGCGGTCTCCGCCCCGCCGGCCGCCGCACCGGCCCAGCCGCGCCGCCGCTGACCTTCCCCGACGCCAGAAGAGACACCCTCATGGACGACCCGCACATAGTCATCGGCCACCACCCGGACCTGGGGATCGTGGCATCCAACCGGCACAACACCTCAGTCATCGACCACGTCCTACGGCGCGTCGGCTTCGAGCCCGTCCCTGGCCGCCGCCAGCTGTACGCACTGGCCGAGCCCGAACGGGACGGGATCCGCCGTACCCGCCAGGCCGTACAGAGCCTGCGCATCGTGCGCTACCAAGTGGCCGTCAACGCTGATTTCGAGCCCGACCCGCAGCCACCCCGGCCCTCCCAGAACCACGACCGCAATCCCGCCGAGAGCCTGTCCCGGCCGTACGCACACGCTCGCGCCCTCGCCTCCGACATCGCCTCCGGCCGCCTGGTCCTCCTCGACCAACTGCGAGATCCAGAAGGCACCTTGCGCGCCGTCGGTACCTATCCGGCGACGGGCGAGGGCGTCCTGCTCTACGGCGAGGGCGACCTGCGGTACGTCGAAAGTCGGCACTCGGATACCGACCGCGCGCTCGCGGCCTTCGCCTACGTCCGCGGCAATGGCCGCCCTGTGCCGCCGTCGGAGCCGCGGGCACGGGCAGCCACTGCTGTCTCTCCCGCCCGTTCGGCCCTGCGCCACCCGGTCCGTACGGCGACCGGCACCCCGGCCAGCCGCCCCCTGGCCGCACCACCGGCTGCCGGACTACGGGCGCCAACGCACCGCTCCCGCTGATCAGCACCCCGTTCAAGGAACCCCAGGAGCACA
The DNA here is from genome assembly GCF_040704615.1 of Streptomyces sp. NPDC046862. Lineage (NCBI taxonomy): Bacteria > Bacillati > Actinomycetota > Actinomycetes > Kitasatosporales > Streptomycetaceae > Streptomyces > Streptomyces sp. NPDC046862. The sequence goes on from NZ_JBEYXP010000071.1 coordinate 19,634, forward strand.
CCGCAATGGCAAACGAACCCGACATCGCCTTCGGCCTTCATCCCAAGCTCGGAACCGTGGCGGCCGTCTCCGACGGACTGCCGCAGGCCGAAGCCGCGCTCCACGCCGCAGGATTCGAACAGCACGAGGAGCTGGACATCTTCGTCCTCCCCGAAGGTGCCGGCCGCCGTCCGATGGTTCAGCTCATCCGCGACCTGCAAGCCGTCGGGTACACCGTCGCCGCCGACCCCCATCTGCAGGAGCCGCCGCAGGTTTCCGGCATCCGCGCGCTGACATCCCGGATCATTCAGGCGCAGCGTCCGACCGACGTCGCCGACGTTTTCGACGACCTCCTGGACGATCGGGGAGGCGCCATCCCGGAGTTGCACCAGCTGCTGGAGGCCACCGCCGAGTGGTGCGAGCGGCGCCTCGGAGATGAGGGCACCGACCTCGCCCGTATCTGCCGACGCCTTGGCCACAAAATCACGGAGCTGAGCGTAGACCTCGGCTTCACCGGCGCCGACTTCCTCGACCTCGACAGCCCCCTGCCACCGCGGCCGACGACCACGGCCCTTGCCCAGCAGAACAGCCGGGCTCGTGCCGCCACCACCGCCTCACCCGCGCACTCCAGCACTTCCCGGCCTGCGCCAGCCAACAGTCCTGCGCCGTACCACTCGCCCCAGGCTCCCTCTGCCTCGCCCGCCCACAGCCGATGACAGCCCCGCATAACGGCCTCTCATTGCTGGAGTGGCTCCACTCCCCGCACCACCCCGGCGACCGGCTCCCCCTTCCCTGGCTCTGTTCACGTCGTAGAGCAGCGTTTCGACAGCGGTTCGGGAGGCAGCGCCCGCGTCGGATGTTCATGAGAACGGACAGCACCGCGGTGGTGACCGGCAGGACGCCGGGGACCGCCTAGTCTGGCTGCCCTCCTGCAAAGCCAATGGCCCATTGGAGGTTCACCGAGTGACGATCGTGGTAACCAGCGTGACCATGAGCGTCACGCCCGCCAGTGCGATGCCGATCGGCGCTCCCCACGTTGGGTGTTGGTGCACGAGGCATGCGAGACCGCCAAAGGTCAGCAGACCGACCAAGACCAGCAGCAGGACGACCAGCAGGGCAAGCGTAGACACGGGAATTCCCCTCGGCTCGGGCAGCAGATGCCGCGTACGGTGCGCCCCTCCCGACGTGGGGTCGTGAAGGGCTCCATACCAACTGGGTCGCCCCGTTGGAGCCCATGTGCCTCCGTCCCCCTCAGCGGCGCGGCTCGATGAACACCCCTCTGCGGTCCCAGATCGGCAAGCGATCGCCGGGCAGCCTGGACAGGATGGTGGGGTTCTCACCATTCATCGAGGTCGCGGGGGTGTCCCGGGCCCGTGTCGATAGCTACGACGACGAGGCATGCTTCCGACGCCGTAGATGATCTGCAGGTACTCGCGGCCACGGCACTCGACATCGCGGCCCGCACACTGCGGAGTGCGGGATCCATCCGTCGATCTCCTCGACACCCGCAGGTGGTGCACCTTGCGGAAGCCCTCGCGCTCCAAGTGCCGTATCGACGATGCAGTTCGCGGATGTGGCGCTGGATCACCCGGCACACTCCCCTGGGCAGTCCAGGACGATAGCGATGGGTAGGGCGTCGGACGGTCACCGCTTTCCCGGTGAGCAAGCGCAGGACGGCGCCCGCCCTTGCCGCAGATAACGGGGGTCCCTTCACGCACGACTCCGTGGACGTCGCCGCAGGCCGTGATCAGCCGCCGACCGCGGGCGGGCGCCTCCCGTTCTCGTGAACATCGTCTCTCCCGGCCGCCAGGTGCCTTCCGGAGCCGTGAACACGTGCTGCCGGAAGTCGTGAACACAGCCGCTTCCCTCAGACGGGACGACATGTTCACCGCACGGATCGGCTACCGCATAACAACCGGACCATCGCCGATACCGCCCGAGCCCGCTGCAAGGCCGTCCTCGGCTGCTCGTCGCCCATATCGCACCGGTCTACTGGTAAGTACGGATATGGGAACCTGCGGAATCCATAGCAGTGCTGCCGCCTTGTGGGACCAGCCATCTCGTGGCATGTCAGGTACGGTCGCTCACCGTCCCCAAAAGCCCATGTCAATGCGCTCTAGGGAGGACCGACTTACGATCACGGGGATGACCAGTCGTTTGTCACGCCAAGGGGGCTCTTATGACCGAGCTTGTCCGGCAGCAACATCTTGATGTGCATGTGGAGTTCCACGGCTTCGGTTTCCAGGAGTCCGATGACGCTGACCTGCCCGTCCCGTTCCCTGACGACTTCGCGGGAGGCGTGTTCCTGAACGCCTTCCCGGGGCGTCTCGACTTCTACAGTGGCGGCCACACGCACACCGCTTCTGTCACTGTGGAGGTGTGGGACGGGGAGCCGCCCGTGCAGGATCCTGCACGGTGGGACGAGCAGGCTGAGGCGGACTTCGAGTCGACCAGCGGTGAAGTGGCCGTATGGTCCATGGGCCGCACCGATGACGTGATCACGCTCTCCGACTCGGGTGGCTCGTGGCGCGTGAGGGTGAGCTGCACCGGCCGCGAGGAGGCTGCGGCCCTGTCGGAGCAGGAAGGCACGGGCAAGGGCGTGGAGAAGTACCTCGTGCAGTTCTGGCCCGCGATGAGCTGAACGCGGGAGGGCGGGGGCGCCGGCAGCACGGCGCCTCCGCCCTCGCCGGCGTCAGGAGACGATCTTCACGATGAAGCCGTCGCCCATCCCGTCGAGGATCCGGTTCTTGGAGTAGAAGCTGCGCAGAAGATTGCCGCCCGCACGGTTGTCGTCCTTCGGGATCGGCTTCACGGAGAAGTTGAACTTCCTTGCGTCCTGGTCGTAGTCATGTTCCGCGGCTCCCTCATAGGTAGCGGCGAAGGGGTACTCGTCGCAGTCCAGAGCGCCGCCCTGCGTGTAGTTGTCGCCCCAGTAGCGCTTGCACTGCTTGACCGACGCCTTGCGGTTGTCGTCATTACGAGCCTGGCTGACCGTCCGGTGCAGTGGTTCCTTGGGCTCTTGACCTGGCACCTTCTTCGCCGACATGTACGGCTTGGTGTCTTCCGGCTTCGTGAACGCCGTCTTGATGTGCTGTGCCTCGGCACGCTCCTCGGCGCCGACCTTCGTGCTGTAGCTCAGCATGCCGATGTAGGCGAAGGAGGCTGCGCCCCTCCTGTCAGGGTTGCCGCCGCCGGTGGAGTTCGCCAGGTACTTCGCGGCGTCCCAGCGCGGCGGCAGGAAGAACAGGTCACCCTTGAGATCGCCGGTCATCGTGGCGTTGGGCGGCGGTGTGATGGTGATGGAGGGCTGGTAGATCGCTTCGATCAGGTCCGTGGTGCCGCCACTGCCCTGGCCGGGCTTGGCGTTGACGGTTTCGTTGAACGTGCGCTGCGCCTTGAGTTCGGCGAAGGTCTTCGTTCCCGGCATGTTGCCGCCCCGGGTGTAGCGAACCGTGGACGGCCAGCTGTTGGGCATCTTGCCCTTGGTGCCGATCTTCATCGCAGGGGCCTCGGTCGTGCCCTGCGTCTCCATCTCGGTGAAGTAGTACGTGAAGTTGATCGTGCGGCTGTTCTTGGCGATCGTTCCCACAACTCGGACGTTGAACATGCTCGCGCCTGAGGGCCTGCCGTTGACATACCAGGTCTGTACGAACGAAGCGCCCGAACAGGCCGCGAACCGGGACGTGAAGTAGAACTTGTTGGTGGTGCCCAGGCCCTGCTTGCACTCGTCGAGCGTCATCGTGCGGGCCGGCTCCGGTGCCGTGATCATGGGCGTCGGCGCGGCGGGTGAATCGACAGGTGCGGTGCGGGACTGCTTGTCAGCCAGCGGCGCGTACGACGCCGCAGACCCCACCGTCTCGTACGGCAACTGCGCGATCGGCTCCGCGTTCCGGGCGATGTCCCGCAAACGTTCCATGCCATCCTCGCTCTGCAACTCTTCGAGCGATGGCGTCACCGAGCCGATCGGCAGGACGTATGACTCGACCTCGAGATCAGCCGACGCGTCTGCCTGCGCCAGGGACGACACCGCCGACAGCAAAGCGACCGCGGTCGCCATGGTGAGCGCCTGTCTGCCGGCGCGCCTGAGCCACGGTATGTGCATCGAGAACCCCCGAATCCATGCGGTTCAAATCAATGATCCGAACATTTGGTCGAGGAAAGGTCTATCGATCGAGCGGTCGCGCGCATGGGCGACGCGCCAGATTTGGCGTGATCACGACCAGTGTTGACCGAGATCGACTCGCTGCTGACGTATGCGTGAGCGGTTCAGGCAACCGAAGTTCACCGCCCATGAAGCTCCGCCGATGACGACACCAACCCGTTTCCGGTCGCGCTTCGACGACCTTGCCGTCCCGCCTTCGGCTTCGACAGCTGTGGAATTTCGGGTCACCGCGGCTGACTTCTGCGGCGTAGTCGGCACTGGAGCCCTGGCTTTCGCGGGCCAGTTGCCTCCGGTTGGACGGATGGAAACCGAGCCATCAGCTGATCACGAAGGCGCGAAGCTCCGAGGCGATGTCCATCAACGCTGCGTCGCGCGCGAGCCGGGACGGGCCATGGATCCCCCTTCAGGCGACGTTCAAGGGTGCGCGGGTCGATCGGCAGTCCGGGGAAGAGGCTGTGGAACAGCCACTTGGGTTCCGATGCTGTGGGCGCGGAGGGATGTGCGGTTGTCCCAAATCCTCTGTTGGGCACCGCCGCTCAGCCCGCTGCCTGCCTGACCTTCTGCAGACCGCTACCAACGACGACCGGCCCACCGAGCACTCAAACGCGTAGCGCTCGCCGCCGGACTCACTACCACCCCGATCCGGCCGGGCCAAGCACCCGTTTCCCAGGACCCTCCACTCCCTGGCCGCGTTACTCCCTTCGACCGAAAGCAGCTGTCATGCCCGATCCCCTGATCACCATCGCCATCGAGCCCAGCGGCCGGGTCAGCGCCCGCGGCGCCGACACCCTGGCCGCCACCCTGCTGCGCCGGGCCGGATTCACCGAGATCAACGACTGGCACGGTCTGCGCCACCGGATGCCGCTGGCCAGCTCGACCGACGAGCGAAAGGCCGTCGCCGGGTACGCGGCGCAGATGCTTCGGGCAGCCCGCTACCGGGTCGACATCGACCCACAGCTCGCCCCCGATCCGCCGCAGGCGCCCACCCCCACCGACCCCCTCGGGCCCTACACCGTCGGCCGTGCGGTGCTCGACCTGACCGACCAGCTCAACGCCGCCGCCACCGCCGGACAGGCGGCCGACGTCCTGGACCAGGTCCTCGATCCTGCCGACGGCGTCCTGGTCCGCCTTCAGGAGGCCATGGAAGCAGCCGCCGAGAAGTGCAACGACTTCGACGAAGACGGCAACAGCTTCGAACTGAGCGACCGTTTCACCGCCGCAGCCGAGCAGCTCACCCAGATTGGCCACGATCTCGACAGCGCTGCCTTCGGCTTCCGCGCCTTGGAACCGGCCTCGCCAACCCAGCAGCCCCAGGAGCGGCACTGGCAGGCTCCGGTCGCCGCCTACAGCGGAACTGCTGTCACCAGCGCCGCTCGCGCCACCTCACCTGCCACCCGCGGCACTCCCGCCGGCGGTAGGCAAGGGGCCACCGCAGACAGCACCGCTGCGCAGCCCGGGTGCCCGCCCGCCCGTCGCGCCCGCTGACCTCCCTTGCCCCTTTCGTGAGCAGCCCCGCTGCTGCCCCTTGCACCCCAGCCGCCGACCGCGCCCCGATCCGCCGAGGAGCCCTCGATGACCGCCAGAAGAACTCCCCTCCTGCCGTCTTCCCCCCGTTGTCACCGCCCCCGGAGTCTCTTGTGCCATCCGCGCGTTCACGCACGCCCTCGACCACCACCGGAACAGACGCCCTCCTCTACCTCCTGCTCGCCCTCGCCGGACTCGGCTTCGTCGGCGGTTCACTGGCCTGGCTGTGCGGCAATCTCGCCGCTCTCGTTACGAGTTCGGGCCGTTGGTCCGTCTACGATCCCGCGACCGCGCTGTTCCATCCCGAGCAGCTCTGGCCTCACCTTTCCCGCCCGACGGTCGTCACCGCTTGTTACGTGCTGCCAGCCCTGGTGCTCCTGCTCACCACCGTCGTCGGCGCGAAACTCTGGTTGCGGCTGCGCGGCAACACCAAGGGTCTGGCGGACCAGCGCGATCTCTCCGGGCTGCTGCCCAAAGAGATCAGCGCGAAAGCCAAGGACCTCCGGCCCAGCCTGAAAGACACGAACGCCAAGCAGATCGTGCCCGACGACCGGGGCATCCTGCTCGGCACCCTGAATCCCGGCAATAAGGAGATACGTTCCTCCTGGGAGGACGTCCTCCTGGCGATCATGGCTCCCCGCTCCGGCAAGACGTCCGGACTCGCCATCCCGGCCATCCTCCGCGCCCCCGGCCCGGTCCTGCTGACCTCGAACAAGGCCGCCCGCGACGCGTACACCGCCACCCTCGACGCCCGCACCGAAGCTGGCACCGTGTGGACGCTGGACCCGCAGCAGATCGCACACGCCCCGCGCGACGTGTGGTGGGACATCCTCGCCGACGCCCGTGACCTCGCCGGCGCCCGGCGTCTGGCCGGACACTTCGTCACCGCGAGCGTGGACGAGTCCTCCCAGGGGGACTTCTGGTCGACGGCCGCCGCCAACACCCTGACGGCGCTGTTCCTGGCCGCCGCCCGCGACCGGCGGCCCATCACCGACGTGCTCGCCTGGCTCGCCTCGCCGGCCGACCGCACGCCCATCGACGTCCTGGTCGACGCGGGTCTCGATGCGGTCGCCGCCCAGTTGCAGGGCACCGTCGCCGGCGCCGTCGAGACCCGCGACGGCATCTTCGAAACGGCCCGCCAGTACGCCGCCTGCCTCCTCGACCCGGGCATCGCCGCATGGGTCACCCCAGCCCCGGACCTGCCCGAGTTCAGGCCGGATGCGTTCGCCACCAGCCGCGACACGCTGTTCCTGCTGTCCAAGGACGGCGGCGGTTCCGCCTCGGCGATCATCGCCGCAGCCGCCGACGCCGTGATGCGCGCGGCCGTCATCCAGGCCGAACGCGACGGCGGACGCCTCGACCCGCCTCTGCTGGCGATCCTCGACGAGGCCGCCAACGTCTGCAAGATCCAGGACCTTCCCGACCTGTACTCCCACCTCGGCTCCCGGGGCGTCATCCCCGTCACCATCCTGCAGTCCTACCGCCAGGGCGTACGGGTATGGGGCGAGGCCGGGATGGATGCCCTGTGGTCGGCGGCCACCGTCAAGCTGATCGGCTCCGGTATCGACGACGCCGACTTCGCGGACAAGCTCTCGCGCCTGGTGGGCGACCACGACGTGCAGACCGTCTCGGTCTCGCACAGCGAATCCGGCAAGTCCAGGTCGGTGTCGATGCGGCAGGAGCGGATTCTTCCGGCCGACGCGATCCGGGCCCTACCCAAGGGAACTGCACTGCTCCTGGCCACCGGCATCCGACCGGCGCTGCTGGACCTCAAGCCCTGGTACAAGGAGCCGAACGCCGGTCCCCTCGGCGCCGCTTCCGCCCGCGCGACCAAGGCGATCACCGAGCGCGCCCTCGCGAAGTCCTTGGGCCGTGACGACCTCGGGACTGCGGCATGACCGGCGGGAGCGTGTGGAACATGCCCGCCGCCGAGCGGGTGGCCGCTCTACGCGAGCAGTACGCCGCCGGGGAACCGGACGCCAACCTGTCGGACCTGGAGCTGCTCAACGCGGCGTACGAGTCGGTACTGCGCGAGCAGATCGACACCCGCGACCGCTACATGGGCCTGCTCACCAGGCGGCGCAAGCACGACGACGCCGTACGGGACGCGGCAGCCCGCGACCTCGCGGGCCAGGCCGAGCGCTACGCGCGCGCCGCCGTCTCGCGGTACATGAGCCGGTACCACGGTCTGCTGAACCGCATCGAAAGCCTTCCCGACCGCCCCGGCGCTCGGCAGATGGAGGGCATTCGCCGGGCCGCCGAGATGGTGCGGCACGAACTGAGCTACGCCCCGGAGCGCCCGGAAGAACTCCTGGACCCCGAAGGCGCCCGCCACACGCTGCGCACCCTGCGCCACGTCGTCGGCGTCCTCGACGAGCGGGAGGGGCTGAACGGCGACGACGTGCTGCGGCTGGTCAAGAACGCGCTCAGGGACGAAGCCCCGACCGACCTGTTCGCGGTCGCCGACCGAGGCACCGCCAAGCCGATCCCACCGCAACCGAACCCGCCCTTCGCCGGACCGGGCTGGGTCGACCTCGGCGGCTTCTGGGCCTACCAGCCCGAAAGCGCCGGCGCCCATGTGAAGGCGTACCCGGTCGGCGAGGACTGGTACCTGGACGTGTGGTCGGACCGCGGGCAGTTGCTCGCCTTCGGCACCGTCCCCGAAAACGAGATCGCCGCCCTCGCCCCGGCCCTCGTCGCCCGCGCCGACGGCTGGGCCCGCAACCGGTCCGAGTACGCCTGGCGCCGCTTCGCCGATACCGCCCAAACCACCCGCATCACCAGCTCTCGGCCCGGCCGTTCCGAGCCGGGCCCTGCGCCAGGGGGAGCACCGCAGCTCGGCGACCCCCGAGTCCGTGCGGCCACCACGGCCTCTCCTGCCCGGCCGCCCAGCGTCGCCGCGACCAGCCCCGCCCTCGCGTCGGCCGGTGCACACCCGGCGCCGCCCTCCGCATCCCGCCGTAGCCGGTAACCCGCCGCCGCGCTGTCTTGCCCACCCCGCCCTGCACTCAGAAGGACTTCCGCATGTCTCCTTCCATCCTCCGCACCACCGAACGTCTGGCCGGCACTCCGGCCGTGCGGCGCGGCGGTCACTGGTGGCTGGTTGCCTCTACCGGCTCGCTGCTCGCCAGTGACCCGGCCTTCACGGGTGAACTGGACCGGTTCGCCGCCGATTTGGCCGCAGCCGACGAGGCGGTCGCCGAGGTCGTCTCCTCACGCACGGCCCAACACGAGGCTCGGCGATGAGGCCGCTGCTCCAGGCCGAGCAGGCGGTCCTCGGCGCCGTGCTGCTCGATCCCGGCCAGCTGCCCCGCCTCTCGGGGTGGCTGCGGCCCGATCACTTCTACCGCCCGCACCATGCCGCGCTCTACGCCGCGCTACTCAAACTCCATTCCGACGGACACCCCGGCGCCGGCCCACAGCCCATCGCGCCTGCCACCGAGGACCGCAAAGCAGGTGCCTGGCCCACCGCTCCGACAGCGGGCCGTGACGAGCAGCTGGCATGGATGGATGACGCCATCGCCGAGGCGAACACCGAGGTACGGGGTCTGACCGCGGTCTACCTGCACACGCTGATCGCCGCCTGCCCGCGCGCGGCGCACGCCCCGGTCTACGGGCGGATGGTGCTGGAGGGCGCAATCCACCGCACCGTCGCCAAACACGCCACCCGTCTGCACCAGATGGCCCGCGCCGACACCGTACGCGGCAGCGCCGAGGACACCTTGCACTACGCCCAGGTCCTCACCGACGTCCTGAGCGATCTCGCCCGGCGCTGGGGCACCGACCCCCGCCCTATGGCCCCGCCCACGCCGCTCCCCCAGCCTGCCGCCGCGAACCAGCCGCCGGCCTCCGAGGAACTGCTCGCCGACGAGGAGTATCTGCTCGCCGTACTCACCGCGCACCCGGACGCGCTCGGCGAACTGGTGGGCTGGCTGCGGCCGGAGGACTTCGCCAACCCGGGACACGGCCGGATCTACCGCTGCCTGGGCGCTCTGCGCCACCGGGGCGAGCCGGTCGACGAGGTCACCGTCTTGTGGGAAGCCCAGCGGCGCGGCGCTCTGGCCGACGGCACGCTCACCGCCGAGGACATCCTGCGTCTGTGCGACTCCAAGTCGCCCGCAGGTATCGCCGACTACCTCGGTGAGCAGGTCGTACGGGCCGCCCTGGTCCGTACCGCCGCCAGCGCGGCCCGGCAGGTGCGGGCGCTCGCCGACGACGAGTCCCTCGCTCCCGGCCGTCTCATCGGCCACGCCCTCCATGCGCTCAGCCCGCTGGAGGACATACGCCGCCGCTGGCGAACCGCTTCCGGTGCACCCGAAGCAGCCTCCGCCCCGCCCCCTGCGCCGCACCCGACGGGCCGCGTTCCCCCATCCCGCACTGATGCCGCCCGCGCCCGCAGTCGGCCACACCCACCCCCCTCACCCAACGCGCGCACCCCTGCATCCACTCCTGCTTCCCCCGCCCGTTCGTCCCGCCGGAGCCCCTCGTGACCCCGATCGTCCCGACCCCTCCCGTCCTGACTGCGGCCGACGCCCGCACGATGTCCGCCCTGGCCAAGGAGTTCACCGCCGCCCGTCGGCGCCTCGACCAGTCACGGCAGACTGGAGACGGCCTGCCCAGTCTCACAGCTACCGCCAACCAGCTTCAGTCTCTCGGCCTACTGATCAGCTACCTCACCGACGAGGTGTTGTTCCGCGTCGCTGAACCGGGCCATCACACCCCTCAGCAGCGACGGGCTGTCAGCGTTCTGGCGACCGTCACGACCCCGGCCGCGCGGGCTGTGCAGTATCTAGCCGAGGCACACGGCCAGTTGGGGTTCCTCCATCAGTACGCGGATGGCCCAGCCACGCCCATCCTGACCGACATGCGTAACTCGGCCGTCGATGTGATCCACGATCGCCTCGACGAGGCCAGGGCCTCACTTCAAGATGCCTCTGACGCACTGAACTTGGAGGCCGACCGATCCAGCGCCCTGGTGTCCCGGGCAGCTGCCGCCCGTGGCCGGACCACCGTACGCAACGCTCCCACCGCCAGCTCCGTACCCCCGGAAGCCGCGCCGCCCCCTCTGGGGGTCGGGCCTGCGCACGTGAACGGGCGCTGAGGTGCCCGTTCCCACAGGTCCGCTGATCGGCAGCCTGTGTTCCGGCTACGGCGGCCTGGACCTCGGTGTCCAGGCCGCCCTCGGCGGCACCCTGGCCTGGCACGCCGAGATCAACCCCGATGCCGCCCACGTCCTCGCCCGGCACTGGCCCGGCGTGCCGAACCTCGGCGACATCACCGCCGTCGACTGGGCCACCGTGCCCCGGGTGTGCGTGCTGACGGCGGGCTTCCCCTGTCAAAGACGTCTCGGTCGCCGGCCGCCGCGCCGGACTCGCCGAAGGCACCCGCTCCGGGCTGTGGCACCAAATCGCCCGTGCCATATCCGTCCTCAACCCCTGCCTGGTGGTGATCGAAAACGTCCGCGGACTCCTCTCCTCCTCCGCCGGTCCCCCTGGCGACCTGGAACCCTGCCCGTGGTGTCTGGGAAACACCCCAGGTCAGCCTGTTGTGCGGGCACTCGGTGCCGTACTCGGATCCCTGGCCGACCTCGGGTTCGATGCGCGCTGGCACGTGCTGCGTGCCTCCGATGTCGGCGCACCTCACCGCCGCGAACGGGTCTTCCTCACCGCCTGGCCCGCCCGGCGCACGCCCACTGCTGAAGACCCCGACGAGCAACCTCGGCTCCAACGGCGGCTCCCAGCACCCGGACAAGCGCAAACAGGGCGGGCACGGCCCGAACCTGGCCGACGAGGTGGAGCATCTGCTCCTGCCGACTCCGAAGGCGTCGGACGGGATCAAGGGCTCGCCGAACCAGCGGCACGGCAACGGCGACCTCACTCTCCCCTCGGCGGCGGCCTCCCTGCTGCCGGCTCGGAGGCCCAACCGCACCAGTACGTCCGGCCGGGACGTACGGAGTTCCTCGCCGGCGGAAGTGATGCCGCTGTGGAGCGAGCAGGAGACGCAGCCTCCGACGTCTGGTGGGGACCGTACGCCACCGCCATCGCCCGCTGGGAGACACTCACCCGCCCAGCACCCCGCCCCACCGATGACCTGGGCCGCCTGAACCCGGCGTTCGTCGAGTGGATGCAAGGACTCCCCGCCGGCTGGGTCACCGCCACTCCCGGCCTGGGTCGCCCCGCCCAGCTCACCGCACTCGGCAACGGCGTCGTCCCCCAACAAGCAACCCACGCCTTGCAGTTGCTCGCACCGCCGTTTCCTCCCTGCACGCGCTGCCGCACGCGGTGATGTGCCCTACCGCACTTTCCCGGCCGAGCCAAATCCACGTTCCTGCGGATTCTCAACCCTCGGCAGCCCCACCACGCCCGAAAGGAACCGCATGCCACCCCGCAGACCACCCGCCTTCCCGCGCCACGGGTCCGGCCCGCCACCGGCCTTCCCCACAGCCCTGCCCTCCACATCCAACCCACCACCGAAGGGACGCCCTCCATGAGCGACCTCGCCGCCGGCAGCGCCGACGAGCCCATACGCGTACCCGACCAGGATCTCGACGACCTCGCCGCAACCCTCGAACGGCTGATCAAGAAAACGGAAGCCCAGGGCCGGATGCTGGAGCGACTCAAGGGCGAGGACTCCGACACCCACCCCACCCCCGATGATGCGGAAGACGGCAGTCCCGAGCAGGGGGACGACGAGCTCCAGAGCGAGCCGGACTCGGCACCGAAGGCGTCGGGCGATACGGGGCTACCCGCATCGGTGTTCATCCTGGCGCTGGACAACGACGCGTACGGCATCGAACTCGACGCCCTGACCGCCTGGGTCAACCACCTCCTGCTGCCCGTCTACGGGCGGGAAATCACCACCAGCCGCCCGTGGTGCCACCAGTGGCACGACCACCCCGAAGCCGTTGCCCGGCTCCATGCCCTGTGGCTGGCCTGGCAGCAGTTCACGGACGTCGAGGCCGGAGTCGCGGGCCCCTCCGTCTGGCACCGCGATCACCTCGACCCCACCTGGCTGCAGCTGCGTGCTCCGGACGGACCGTTCGCCGCCTGCACCACCAACCCCAACCGGCCCCACCACCGGCTCCTGCCGACCCCCGCGCCCGAAGCGACCGAACTGGAACTGGCGGCCTGAGCGTGTCCGATACCCCCAACTTCCGCCTCGGCGGCCTCACTCCGGCCGACGAGTCCTCTGCCGAAGCCGAAGGCGATATCGGGCTGCGGGACGACCTCTTCCGCACATTGGCCGAGCACCACACGCCCGACGGGAAGCAGAGCTTCCTCGTCATCCATGACGGCTCAGCCACCTGGGGCCTCCCCGGAGCGCCCCAGTTCATAGCGCTGCACATCACCCGCGACCTCGCCACCCGTACCTTCCGGATCGAGCAAGCCGACCACCCCACCGTGCCGTTCGCCCAGCTGTGGCTGGCAAGCCGCGGCTGCCCGCCGGACGCCATCCAGCTCCTGGAAGACCAGCGCCTCGAGCCCGCCGATGCTCTCACCGTCCACATCGAGGGCCGGATCCGCCACTCGGGCACCCGGTACGAGATCAAAGACCACTACACCCACGACTCCGTCCCGTACGAGACATGGGTCATGGTCCGCGACAGCGACTCCAGCGCTGCCGACCTGCCGGTGAGGATCTTCCTGGAGGAGACGGACCTCGACGCCTTCACCTACACCCTGCGCGAAGGCGCCTTCCGCGACGGCTCCAGCGCCAACCAGTGGCTGTTCGACCGCGACACCCCGCTGCCCGAGCCGCCCGAGCACCTGGTCTCGGCCGACCGACGCATCCGGGCCGCGCTTGCCCGCTCCACCACCAGCCAGCCGGCAACCGCTGCTTCAGTGCCCGCGCCTACCGCTGTTTCCGCACCGTTGCCCGGTGCTTCGTCGCACCGCCGAGGAGGCCGCTCGTGAGCCGGGCCAGGTTCGGATTCGCCGCGCATCCCGAAGCCCTCGCCGACCTGCGCGAAGTACCGGACCACATTCGTGATCTGGCGCTGCTGGAACTCCAACACCTCGTCCACGGCAACGAACGCGGTGCACCTCTGGTCGGCCGCCTCGCTGGTTGCCACAAGGTCTACGTCGATCCGAAGGCCGAATGGCGCCTGGTGATCCAGTTCCGCAACGCCCCTGCGGGCAGCCGTCACGACCGGGAGATCTACCTCATCGCGGCCGGGGAGCGCGAGGCCGGAGCGGTCTACCGGGCTGCCGCCCAGCGCCTGAACCGAGCCGCCCAGGCCCCGACCGAAGCCGCTCCCCTCCGCCGCCAGGCCGAGGCCGCCCGTGCCCGCTCCCCGCATCTGCGCAGCGTGCCCGCCACCGGCACCTCGGCGTCCCTGGGCGACGCTCCCCGCCCGCGCACCGCCGCGGAATCCCCTGTCGCACGAAAGGCTTCCCACGCATGACCTCCACCCGCGATGCCCTGGCCGATCTGCTCACCGAGGCCGCGCAGCAGGTGGGCTCCGTGCTCACCGCGCAGGGCCCCGCCGTCGGCACGTCCGCCCGGCCCTACCTGGCTCCGTTCCTCGGCCCGCTGGCCGCAGCCACTCCCGTCCTTCACTCCCTGTCCGAGCAACTCGACGCCTACTTCAGCGACCCGCTGCCCAAGACTCCGGCCGGGCTGTTCACCCTCGCCTGCCTGGCCGCCGCCAACGGCCAGCTCAACGAAGCGACGGCGGAGTTCATCACCGCAATCGAGGCGGTGTGCGACCGCGCGGGAATCAGCCCCGAACCCAGCGGGCAGCGCCCCACGACAACGAACACGGACAGCGCCGTGGACGCGGAGATCGCGTTCACCACAACCGAGTGGGACGCCATCCAGAAGGCCGCCCGCATCGGCGACCTGGACGCGAGCCAGTTCGTCGCGGTGTCCGCGTCAGCGGTCGCCGCCGCGCTGATGTTCACGGACCTGTGCCGTGAGATTTTCGAAGGGCTGCTCGCCGATGCCGAATACGTCCGCACCGGCCCCGACACCGACGCCGCGCTCGGTACTGACACCGAGAGCCTGCCCACGATCGTCCAGCACCTTCTCGATGCCCCCGGCGCTGCCGCATGACCAGCCATCCCACCACCAGCGCCGAACTCACACTGGGTACCCGCATGCTTGTCGACGCACTCGGCATCGACAATCCCGTTGCTCTGATCGACCGGCACCCGGAAGACACCGTCCCGGGCGTCCTCGCTCCCCTGGTGGCCCATGCAGCCCTGCTGGTCGACCAGCTTGACCAGCGGTTGGCGGAAGCCGCGGCGACCGCCATCGAAGACCTGCGCCACATGGTCGACGGCCAGGACCGTCACGGCGCCGTCGGCAACGGGGTCCTCGACGCCACCGGCCCAGCGATCGATGTCCTCGCCGCGAGGCGCCGACAGGAAATCGGTCATCTGGAACGGCTTCTCAACGTCTACCAACGCCACCTGAACGATTCCAACGGACATACCCACGCTCCCAAGCATGCCGACGCGCTGACATCCCAACAGACGCCCCGTTCCGCCTCCGGGCCGGTCCGCGTGTCGCCCGCCCAGGTCAAGGCGTTGGAGGCGGTCGCCCGAGGCGGCGTCATGCTCCGTGAAAGCAGCCTGGCCCGCGGGACCTTCGTCACCGCTCCGAACGGTGTCCGGATCTCCCGCGCCACCGTGGACGCGCTGCTCTCCAAGAAGCTGGCGGACCGGGACACCGGCACGTCCCTGTACCAGGGGCAGCGGCTGAGCCTGACCGCTCAGGGCGAAACGTTTCTGGCCGAATGGCACCGCCACTCCTCCCCGCGCGCCGAGGCCGCACGCGCCCGTACCACCGCGCCGCCCATCCCCACCGCTGTCGCCGCTTCGGAACCGGCAGCCCAACCCGCTGCTTCGCCCGCGCATCACCGCTCCCGCTGATCGGCCGATTCCTGTCCCACCCGAAAGGCCCCGTGCAATGACGGACCCCACCACCCTGGACTCTTCACGCCGCCTCATCGAGCGGCAGTACGGACGGCCGCTCCACCAGCTGACGTACGACACCATCCCCCGGCCCGGCCGGGACCACGATCCCGTGCTCTCCACCGCCCTGAACCTCTACGGCGGATTGCGGGAGACATCGGCCCGGCTCACCGAAGCCCGGCAGAGGGTGCGTCACCTGCTCGACGAAGGCCACGACAGCACCGTCGACGGCACGACCCGCCTGCTCAACCTCGCCCAGGACATCCACGCCCTCACCACCCGGCACGTCACCGAGGCCCGGGCCCTCGGTGACCTCCTCGGCGCCATCCAGGCCCCACCGCCACTGCCCTGCGTAGCGTCGACCGGCCTCTATGCGGCTGACGACCTCGACGAACTGCTGCCGCTCGCCCGGCGGATCGCCGCCGACTCCCCGCACCTGACGCGCGCCAAACTCGGCCCCGCTCTGCGCGCCCACGGCATCCGCGTCAGCAACCAGCGCCTCGGCGCGCTCCTGAACCGCCTGCGCACCGAGACCTTCCTCGGCGCCGCTGCCTAGTCCCCCGCCCTGATCACGGAGTCACCACATGACGTTCTGGCCGACCGACGCCGACCCCGGCCACCTGGAGCAGACCCTCGCCCGTCTCTCCCCGCGCTGGACCACCTGGACGCTGCTCACCCTCCAGCGCCACGATCACCTGCACCTGTCCGAACTGGGACACGCGCTCCCGTGGATATCGGGCACGGCACTGAGTCAGCAGATGCCCCGCCTGCAGCATCACGGCCTCGTCGACCGGACGGGGCGCGGCCAGTACCAGGTCACCAACGCCGCCCGGCAGTTGGCGCCGGTCTACGAAGCCCTCAGCTCCTGGGAGAGGACCCGCTTCCCCACCGACCGGCCGACCGCCGAGGCCGAGCGGATCGAGACCGCCCTCGCCCGGCTCCGCCCGCGGGACACCACCACCGTGCTCCACTTTCTGGCCCAGCGCCCAAAGGCCTCGTTCACCGAGTTGCAGCAGCGCATCGGACGCCCCGGATCGGCCTACGCCCGCCTTCAGCGGATGCAGGCCGACGCGCTCCTGGCCCGCACGGGCCACGGCCGGTACGAGCTGACCGAGACCGGTGCTGCCCTCGGACCCGCCTACGAGGCACTGAACACCTGGTCTGCCAATCACACCACCGCCCCGGCTCCGGTGCCCATCGCCGCCCCGGTCGTTCAGGAGACGGTCAGCGCCCGCGCCTCAGCAGCGCTTCGTCGTACGACGACGGCTGTCCAGGGGCTTTTCTCCCACGCTCCGGCACCCGAATCGGCCGTGCCCACTGCATGGACAACCGCCTCCCGCCCCTCGCACACCCTGTGAACCGCTCCATGCCGCCGCACAGAGTCCCGTCGGCACCGCCCATCCACGGCCCTCGTACCCGTGCCCTGGCAGGGGCGCCTCCTCGCCCACCTCCGAAAGACGCTCGCCCATGACCTCCACGCCCCACCACCCGCCCGCCCAGGACGACAACCTCCTCGTCGAACCTGTCTACCTCGCCGGCCCCGGCAACCCAGCCCTGATCACCGAACCCCTACGCGCCGCGCCCGGGTGGGCCGAAAGCCAGACCCCTACCGGCCGGGTGTTCTCCAGCCCCTGCCTGCGCGCTCAGATCGCCGAGCTGCCCTCGTCCTGTTACGGCGGCTGGAAGGTCTCCTGGTCCCGCGAACCTCTCGCCATCCCGGTCTGGATCGCGACCTTCACGCGCAACACTCCTGCCGAGATCCTCTCCGCTTTCACCACGACCCTCATGCGCGGAGTGAACAACGACCACAAGGACTTCCTCCCCGGCGGCCCTCACTACACCCCCATCGCCCCCGGCGATGTCCTCATCGCCCGCGGCTGGAAGGACGAGGCCAACGCCCTCTTCCAGTACCAGCACTCACCCGACCGACACGCCTACCTCAGCCTCCGCCAGTACGACGTCGGCTTCCACGACGAGTTGGAAGGCGGCGTCTCCACCGAACGAACCATGTACGCGTGCGTCGAGGCCGTCAACGGGCCCCGCTGGCATGCGGACTTCACCTCCGCCACCCCGCTGCACTTGATCACCGCCACAGCCGACGCCCTCTCCAGCCCGGGACCAGTCCGCCGCAGCCGGCGCGACCTACCCGAGCGCAGCCTCCCGTACCTCACCACTCGGCCCGCCGCGCCCTCGCGCGTCACTGCCGCACGTGCCCGCACGACTGCTCGGCCCCAGGCCACAGGCCCATCGGCGGCACCAGCCGCAGCGCGAGTGACGCATCCGGGTGTCGCCAATCCCGGGCGATCTCGCCGCTGATCTCCCCAGCCCTCGCACCTCACGGAGCCGCCCATGCTGACCCCCGAGGACGACGCCTACTGGCGGACGTACCACGTCACGCCCCGTTACCTCGCCGGATCGCTCGGCGCCGACGACGATCCCAGCCTGCAGCCGTTCGTCGACCTTGACTGGCCGCGCCACCACATCGACGACGACCTGGGCAAGGACGTCTTCGTCTCCCCTGACGGGCGTCTGCGGATTGGCTTCTTCGGCGACGACTACATCCTGTGGAACATCGCCGCCTACGAGGACCCCTTCGGCCCCCGCCGCTGGGCCGCGACCTTCAACCAGAACACACCGCCGGAGATCGTCGCTGCCTTCACTGCGGCCCTGGCCCGCGACTACGAGGATGGCAACGGCCGCTTCCTGGCACGGCCCCCGGTGCGCTGGCAGGAGCAGGCCCGGCCCCTCACCGCCGCAGGCTGGACCCGTGATTGGGGTGCCGAGATCGGCACCGTGGAGATCATCGCGCCGGACAAGCAGGCTGGCATCCTCCTCGACCTCCGCTGCCAGGATCCCGAGGACGAGCAATGCCTGCTGTGGTCCGGCCCTCCGGGCTGGGGAACCCGCGCGGAGGCCACCTTCACCACCCGCACCCCCGGGCACCTGATCGCCGCCACCGCCGCCGCCATGGCCGATCCCTCACCCCTCGTCCGCTATGAGCGCAGCATCCCCCAGGCGCTCCGCGACCTGGTCCAACTCACCCCGGTCGAACCACCGCCTCCCGCAAAGCCGACCCCCCTCGATGTACGGCGTACCGCCGTCTCCTTGGCCGTCGAACGCGCCTTCCGCAGCTCGTCGACCAACCCCCGCGCCGTGGCCGCCCGCGCCCGCACCACCAGTCCCCTCAATGCGAGCGACGCGCGCCCCACAGCGCTGGCCGACCGCCAAGTACCGCCCGCGGCAACCTCTCGCAGCCCCGGCCGACGCCTTTGATCACCATTCCGCCGCCCAAGGATCCACATTGGAACAGCCCGACCCCGTGCCCGCCGCCGGTCCGCTCAGCACCAACTCGTACTGGGCCGCCGACCAGGCGCTCGTCGAGCGACTGCACACCGCGACGTTGACGCTGCTCGACCGCCTGGCCCTCCAGCTCGACGACCGTCCGGTCTTCTCCGAGGCCCTCGCCGGCGGCGGCGAACACGTCTGCGAGCTCTCAGAGGGCGGGATGCGGGTTTTTGCCTTGTATCTGACTCTGCTATGGGATTGGCGTGCAGATCAGGGCTCCCCGACCCGGGCTCGGCGACATACTGCGGTCATGAGTGGAGAGGATTCGACACGGCTGGCGAGAGCCCTCATCGAGTTCCGTGAGGCCGAAGGCATCTCGGAGCGTGAACTCGCGCGCCGCACCTGGCTGAGTGAGGCGACCATCAGGACCTTCGAACGCGGCCGTGGGGACCTGCCCACCCCGACCGTTGCCCGAACCTTCGAGGAACTCCTCGGCTGGGCTCCGGGCAGAATTAAGACCGCTCCGTCCGAGGCGATGGGCCGTGAGGCATCGGCCGACTCCGCCGTGGACCTCGAGTAGGCGCGCTGGTCAGGGCTGAACTCCGGGCGATTGCGGTCGTGGCCTGGTGAACAGTCCTGGCTCGGTTTCGGCCAGGATTCCGCGGTCGGCCAGCCGCTTGAGCTTGAGGCGGGTGTTGTTGATGTTGTTGGGCGCGACCGGCAGGTCCATCGCCTCGCACACCTGCCGGGCCCGCAGCGGATGGTCGGCCGCGGTGAACACCGCCATGATCTGCTGGTAGGACGGATGGTCCGGCAGTTTCGGTGTCGGCGGCGCGGGCGGTTGCGGGTCGGGCAGCGCCAGCAGTGTCTTGCGGGTGATCCGGACTTCTTCGGCGGCCCGGCCGAGTTCGTCGAGCTGGGCGGTCAGCTGCGTGATCTGTTCCCGCGTGGTCTCGGCCTGCGCGGCGATCTCGCGTTCCCGCTCCTCCAGCCGTGCCAGCACCGCGCCGAGCGTCAGCTCCCCGCCGGTCATGCGGTGCGCCAGGCGGGCACGATCGCCGAGGTCAGCCGGCGCAGTATCACCGCGGTCATCGCCCAGTACACCCGCGACTCCGAACTGCGGGGCAGATGCTCGTAGTCGCGCACCAGCCTGCGGTGCAGCATCAAGATCCCGTAGGCGCGCTCCACGACCCACCGCCTGGCCTGGGGAACGAACCCGGTCTGCGCGGGATTGCGCTCGACGATCTCTACCTCGATGCCCACCTTTTCCCCGTGCGCGACGAC
Organism: Streptomyces sp. NPDC046862; assembly: GCF_040704615.1. Taxonomy (NCBI): domain Bacteria; kingdom Bacillati; phylum Actinomycetota; class Actinomycetes; order Kitasatosporales; family Streptomycetaceae; genus Streptomyces; species Streptomyces sp. NPDC046862. The sequence goes on from NZ_JBEYXP010000071.1 coordinate 39,785, forward strand.
GGCGTTCTTGAAGCCCTGGTCGACCAGGGCCTTCTGCACGGTGTCGGTGTCGGCGGCGATCTTGTCCAGCAGTGTTCGATGCCGACGGCGTTCTCGTGCGCCGAGGCGGCAGCCACGACTACCGCGATCACCAGCCCCAGAACGTCAACGGCCAGGCCGCGCTTGCGGCCCGGTACTTTTTTTGCTGCGTCACGCCCCGTCGACTGCGCGGGCACCCCGGCCGCCGCGTGCACGCTCTGAGTGTCGAGCACCACCAGGCTCGGGTCCGCCTTCCGACGCGCCATTTCCCGCACCTGCCAGCGCAGCAGGTCGTGAATGGTCTGGTCGATGCCGTCGTCACGCCAGGTGTAGAAGTAGTACTTCACAGCGCCGGGCGGCGGAAAGTCGTGCGGGAGCAGGTCCCACTGGCAGCCGGTGCGGCCCTGGTAGAGCAGTGCGTTGACGATTTCCCGCATCGCGTACCGCCCCTGATGGCCGCTGACCGAGGGATGCGCGGCCTTCCACGCGGCGATCACCGGCTCGACCAGCGCCCACTGCTCGTCGCTCACGTCGGTCTTGTAGGGCTTGCGCTCGCTCACGGCGCCCAGCCCAACATGCCCATGGCCGTCGGCCGGCCGGGATGCCGCACCGCCACACGTTCAGGTGACGACAAAACTCCTATGTACTCTCATACAGCCCTCTCAGACCTGGACTCGTCGTGGGCGCCTGCAATCGAGGCCGACGCCGTACGGCTCGTGACCGAAGCCGCAGGGCTACCCGCCGCGTCGGTGTTCTCTCCGGCCATGCCACACATGATCGCCGCGATCGACCGTCAGCCTCTCGATGTCCAACGGGCCCTGGTCCAGCGCGCCTCAGCCCGTCACGTCATCCAGGGCATCACGATCCCCAACGCCCGGTTCATCGCGGCCATCGCGCAGGTTCCCGTCCGCCCTCCGCGCTACGCGCCGAGCACGAGCGATCGCAGGTCCGTCCGTTGGTCGGTGGAGGACGCCCGCGCCCGCACCACCCGGCCCCAGCACGCCACTGAGCCGGACCGCACGACACCACCACCCCACCAGGAACTCTCGCACCCGTCGACGCCGCCTCGCGCCACGCCTCCCCACTGACGCCGTGTCGGCGCTGTGCCCGTCCTGAACGCAGATTGCCGCCCACTCACATCTCATAGGCCGAGACCAGCCGAGCTGCTCCACGTGCGAGCCGATGCCCCGTTCGCCCTTGCCCTCCCCCTCCCCCGTCGCCTCGCCCTGGAGTCCGTCCATGCCCCGCTCCACCACCATGTCCGGCCTGTCCTCGGGCTGGCTGGCCCGCTGTTGCCTGCTACGGGCCGCCGACGGTGTGGTCGGCACCACCGTGATGTACGCCGTGCCCCTGATCATCCTCACCACCACCGGCTCGGCAGCCCTGACGGGTTTGGCGTTCCTGCTCGAATGGCTGCCCCGGTTGCTGACCATGGTCGGCGCCGGACCACTCGTCGACCGGCGTCGCCCGGAGCGGGTGTTCGCGTACGTCTGCGTGCTGCGCACCCTGGCCGCCGTAGCCACTGGCACAGTTCTGCTCCTGGGGGACGGCGGCGCGGCGAGCGCTGTGGTGATGGGCTTTGGCGTGCTGTCCGGGATGCTCACCGAGGTTTCCTTCCTTGCCGTGGAGTCGCTCGGTGCGCAGGCCAGTCGGCACGCCTCCGGACGCGCACACCGAGTCCAGGCGGTGCTGGTCGGCATCGACCAGTCCGCTCTGTTGGCCGGACCGCTGCTCGGCGGTGTGCTGTTGCTCGCCGGACCCACGGTGCTGCTGGCCGCGCTCGCCGCGCTGTCCCTGCTCGCTGGGGTGGGCGCCGGCCGCCTGCCGCCCACTCTCCGGGCAGCGGACAGCCTGCCGCAGCAGTCGTCCACACCCTGGGCCGGCCTGCTTGTCGGCTGCCGGGTGATCGCTGCCCGGCCCGCTCTGGGTTGGCTGGTGGCGTCCATGACCACCTGCGGTTTGATCTCCGGCGTCCTCCACGTCAGCGCACCGATCACACTTGCCGCCAGCTTCGAGTTCTCCACCGCGACCGCGGGCACCGTGTGGAGCATCGTCACAGTCCCGTCGCTGCTCGCGATCGCCGCGGCCCGCCGGGTCATCGACCGGCTCGGCCTGTGGGCCACCGGCCTTGCCGGAGCCGCTGCGCTGTCGGTCGCGGCGCTGACCGCCGCACTCGCCACCTCGCCGCTGGTTTACGGCATCGCGCTCGCGGCACTCCTGTCCGGCGAGGGCGTGCTGAGCGTGGTACTGCGCACCGCCCGCGCCCGCCTCATTCCGCCGGAAGTGTTCGCCTCCACCCTGGCCGTCACCCTGCTGGCGATCCTCGCCCCGTTTCCACTTGCCGGAGCCATCGTCGCGGTCCTTCCCCCCAGCCGGATACCAGCGCTGGTGCTGACGTGCGCAGCGCTGCAGATTGCGGTGACCGCCGTCGGATTCCGCGGACTGTGGCAGCATCGCTCCGCTTACACCGACAGCGAGACCTCTACAAACCGCGCCTGGTCCGCGAAGACGCAGCTCCGCGACGCGGCTTGAGCCATCAACCGCTTCCGCCCCCACCATGCGCTACGGATGGTCAGCAACAGCGAGCAGGAGTACCGCGACCTCTGCTTGGCCAGCATCGTTGAAAAACTTCCCCGCGTCATCGGCTACCGGAGCTTTCTCCAGCCAAGGTTCAGCGCGGCTACAACCTTCGGCACGTCCTGTGGCCGGCACTTACGAAGCGCAAGGATAGCCACAGTGGCCTGAAGGAGGAATGACACAACCAACCCGACGACGGGAAAAAGCCAGAACGAGAGTTCAAGCATTCTGAGAACCCTTCCGACGACGTGAGAACGCCGAGCCGAAGAAGAGAGACCCATCCTTAAGGGTCAGCTCTGCTCGGGTCGGCGTCGCGCCATCTGGAAGGAGGCTGCTCATCGCCCGTTGCGGGACCCGGCATCTCGCCGGTAGCACCTCACTGCCAGTTCTTCACCGTTCGCCCTTGCCTGCCTCTCGTTAACCGTTGCGGCACCAAACGTTGCGTCTGGTAGAGGCCCCTCGGGGCTAGCTGCTCGATGTTCAACTGATGTGAGGCCAGCATAGCAAGCACCCGCGGGCCACATGTGGTGTCACGCACCCTCCACGGGCGATACCGCGAACACCGCCTCGGCATGCAGGGAGGCGGGCAGCGCTTGGGCCTCTGAGCCTTACCGGGTGGGCGCCACCAGTTCGCCCACGGCAGACGCGAACCACGCGCAACCCGCTTGAGACCACGGCGCGGTCCAAGGGAACGTACGACGGCTCGGAAAAGCCCCAGGTCAACGAAGGGATTCCCTCCGTGCTGCACACACCGACCGCGCCCGCACCCACCAACCTCAACCCTGCCGAATGGCCGCTGTACCGCGTCGCCCCGCGCTACCTCGCCGGCCCCGGCGAGGAGAGCGCGGGCACCGTCATCCAGACCCTGACCGACGCCGGTTGGACCGACGCGACGTGGATGGACAACACGCGCGTGTTCGACCCGAGCCAGCGCCTGGCCCTCGAATTCCTCCCCGAGGCCCAGCCCGTACCGCGCCTCGAAGGCCAGCGCGTGCTCTGGCGGCTGTGGGCCCGCCGCGACGCCCTCAGCCCTCTGGCCTGGACCGCCCTGTTCACCGACGAAACGCCCGAGGAGGTCCTCCTGCCGGTGATCGGCGCACTGGCCGCCGCCCCGGACACGGCCCTGGAGCAGTCGCTGCGATGCCCCGCTCAAACCGAGGCCGATGACGCGGCAGTCGTCGCCCCTCTCGCCGCTGCCGGATGGTCTCCTGAACCGATCGAGCAGCCCCGCACCTATCACGCGCCGCGACTTCAGGCCCGCTTCACCCACCAAGCACCTGGCTACGACGGTCGCTCGGACCACACGCCCGCCCGCTGGATGGCCACCGCTCGTCTCGACTACGACGCCCCGGCGCAGTGGGCGGCCTCCTTCGACGACACCACACCGACCAGCATCCTCGCCGCCTTCACCACCGCGCTCGCCGACCCGAACCCGGTCGACCGTTACGAACTGCCCCGAGGCGCCGAGGCGTATCTCACCCTCACCCCCGCCTGATCCACACCACGTCATCGGTCGGCCCGGACGTCTCCGGGCCGACCGCTCCTCCCCCTATGCCCTCTCTCCCGTAGGAGGTCTCCCATGTCCCGGCTGCCGACCGTCGGCCAGCTCATCCACCAGCTCCAGACTCTCGACCCCGACCGCCCGGCACTCCTCGCGATCAACCCCGATTGGCCCTTCGCCCATGTCATCGGCCGAATCGTCGAAGGCGAGGGCGACAGTGGCCCGGCCGTGTACATCGCCGAGGACGGACAGCACGGATACCTCCCGCGATCCGTCGGCGACGCCTTGGGGTGGCATGAGGAGAACTGGGACACCGGCCTCCATCCCGCCGCCGGTGGCGACGACCAGGAGCCGTGGTACCTCGACGGGCAGGACGGCGCGTACGTCGTGACCGAGTTCTTCCACCACCGGCCGGGCTGGACCGCGTACGACACTGATGTCGAGGGTGTGTACACCGCCCCCGGTAACCACCTGACGGTCCGCTGCGCGGACAACGGCTGGTCCTTCGAAGCCCGCCGAACCCCCGGCGGCGAGGAGGTCTGGCACGCCGACTTCGACGCCGCCGTCCCGCCCGCAGCCATCAAGGCGTTCGCCACGGTTCTCCTCGGCACCGAGCCCGCCGCCTGATCCCGGGATCCTCGCATGCCCCGTGCAGGTCATCATCCCGCGCCGCTGGGTAGCCGTCCGCCCTTGATCGTCCGCTACTGGAGGCAGCCATTCCCTCACACACCCCCACCTGCCCGTGTCTTGTCGCTCTCCAGGCCCTGACCACCGACCCGATGCCCGACGGCGTGCGCGGAGCCCTCGTTCACTATGTATCAGCCACCCTCGCCGACACCTTCCCGATCAGCTGGTTGGCATCCGACCACCCCGATCCCATACCGCCCGGCCGGATCCTGCTGAGCTGGACCTCCGCCAACGACGGCAGCACTACCGTCACCGCCTACCTCGGCCTGCCAGCAGCCGAAGTGCTGCTCGCGACCTGGCCTGGCCTGACCGGCGAATGGACCCACATCGTCCACCCCACCGTCGTCGAGGTGATGGGCCTACACTCTGCCCTCACTCTCGCCACCTTGGTCGCCGAGCTGCTCGCTGACTGACGCAGTCCTGTCTGCCTGAATCTCGAAGGCCGTCACCCTACGCGGTGGCGGCCTTCGGCATACGTTTCCGATTCCCCACCCGCCGCCCGGACCGGGCTGCTCAGGTTTTGACGGCGCTGGCAGTGCCGACCTGTCCTCCTGCGCGTCGTTCGGCCGAAGACTCGGCATTCACGATTCGTACCATTCGACGAGCCGCTCGACAGCTACCTGAAGAATTTCCGTTCTCCGCCGATCCTCTCCCACGGCACGGAGCTCTTCGACGAGCCCGCGCAGGCGGCGCCAAGCCTCAGGGTCACCGTCCTCGATCGCTTCCACTTCCGGGGACGTTGTCATCGCGAGGGTCCGGGCCAAGAGTGATCGAGTGGCTTCAGCTGGAGCTTCGGACGCGGGCATCTCCCAATCCGCAGTGAGATAGCGCGCCGGATCGCCCAGCATCCAGCCGACCAGGTGTCCTTGCGTGAACAGAAGGTCGAGGTCAGGTGCGACAGTGAGGCAGAAGCTGCTCGCGCCGGGAGGGGGTGTCGAGTTGCGGAGACAGATCAGGTGAGTGGCATCCGGAGCGATCCAGCACGAGTTGGTCTGTGGGATGGAGAAATTCCTGTCTGCCATGGTGCGCAACCTGCCTGTGATGCGCTTGACTCGCTCCCAGCCGCTCTCGGCGAAGTCCGAGGCCGCGGTAGTTTGTGGAAGGTAAAGGCAGAGGCTTTGTAGCTCGCGGTCAGCCAACCGAAAGCGAAGGTCGTCGTCTTCCGACCAAAGCCACTGTGCACTGCCGAAGGTGGAGGCCAACTCTCCTTCCTTTTCCTGAAGGTCTGTGTAGGCGCCGACTGCGACGAACGGGCCGGAGAGAACGAAGCGCGGCGTATACGCAAGTGCGTCGTCCACGATTTGTGCGCTGATCGAGTCAGCGATCCTTACTTCCACAGGGAGACCTCAGCGAATTTGCTTGGCGGGGGGCATGAATGTGCCTCCCGTTCCGGGGATTTTTCCGTTGACGATGTCGTCATGTTTGATGGGTGGTCCGGGGTCGGATGGGGAGCCTCCCAGTGCGTCCGCCCCACTGTCGCCCTTGACGCCGGATGGCCCGTATCCGGTGATGACGTCGCCTGCGCCTGCACCAGCCCCCTTGGTCACAACGATATCCTCACCCTGCCGGAAGATGAGGTTCCCCCTGCCTCCTTCTGACAGGTATACGGCATCGGGGTCCTTGAGGATTTCCAGGACGCGATCATCTCCGAAGTGCGGATGGTAGTTGGTGGCCTTCCGCATCTTCCCCTGTTCGGCGTTCTCGATGATCTTGTCGGCCGCCTTCTGTGCTCGCTCCTCCGGGCACTTCGCCAAGCCCAGAGGGTCCGACCACACGAGCGGAGACCAGGGGTAGGTGAATTCGTTGTCGCCCGCCTCGAGCCCAAGCGGGTCAGGTGAGACGTATCGGCCACATTGCGGGTCGTAGTAGCGCTGGTTGTTGTAGAAGAGCCCTGTCTCTTCGTCTTCGTACTGACCAGGAAACCTGAGCGGGCAGTCAGTTCCGTCATTCCGCTCTTGCAGAGTGGACCCCCAAAGAGACTGCGTACGCCTCCATGTGATCTTCCCTGCCGGAGTGACGAGCTCTGTCGGGGTGCCAACAAGATCGGTGATGATCGCGTGGAATTCCGCGTCGTACTGCGCTTGCTCTTCACGGAGCCGAGTGGAGGGCACAGCGGAGCCAAGGCGTGGGTCACGAACCGAGGAGCGGCGAACACGCGTGGTTTGTGTGAGAGGCCGATGACTGCCGATCTCGTAGTCCCAGCTGGTGACGCGTCCGATTGCTTCGGTGCGTTCGGCGATGCGGGTGCCGTCCCACGCGAAATCGGCCGCTGCCCTGGTGCCGTCGCTGGCCAGGTGATACTTGGCCACTCGCCGTCCGACCGGGTCATAGGCGTAGCGCCATCGGGTGCCGTCCGGGAGGTTGGCCTCCGTGAGGCGGTCCTCCGCGTTCCAACAGTAGGTCCAGCGCTTCGTCTGTCCGTTGAGGAGCTTCCGGGTTCGCTCAACGAGGCGGCCTTGGCTGTCGTACGTGTAGCGGGTGCGGCCGGAACGGCGCAGGAGAGTGCCTGCTGTCTCCCACGCACCGTTGTGCTCGGGAGCATGCTGTGTCTCCGCTGTGGTGATGTTGCCGGTAGCGTCGTAGACGTACCGCTCAGTCCAGTTGGCGCCATCCACAGCCGTGATCCGACCCGTTGGAGTGAGGGTGAAGCTCCGCTGTCTTGAGTTTGTCTCGCTGATTCCGGCAAGGATTCCGTCGGTGCGATAGTGGTATTCGCGTTCCTGAACAGGTGTTGAACCGGGATCCATGGTGCGCAGGGATTGGCTTGCCAAGCGGCCGGCCGCATCATAGGTCTGCAGGAAGAGCGACGTGGAATCGATGGTGCGGTATATCTCCTGGCCTCCTGCGTTGTACCCGAAATCGAGCGCATGGCCTGTGGAGTTGGTGAAAGACGTGACATGGTCTTCGGGACTGTACTGCCATGTCGAAACCAGGCCGGTCGGCGTGGTGCGGGCCGTTCGACGGCCGAGAGCATCGTATGCGTAATGCATGGTGCGGCCGTTGACGGTCTCGGTGAGGGTGCGGCCAAGTGCGTCGTATGTGTAAGCGACCGTTGCGTCCGCGTTACTCATGACGGCCGTCCGGCCCTCTGCGTCGTAGGTGAAGGTGGCGCGTTCTCCAGTGCTCGACTCGCGTGCGGTGACCCGACCCCGGGCGTCACGCGTGTACGTCAGCATCTCGCCCGCGCCGTTGGTCCGGGTGCGCAGACGTCCCGCAGCGTCGTATGTGTAGGTCAGCGTGCGGCCGTTGAAGTCCGTCTCCGCGGCGAGCCTGCCCGCCTCGTCGTACAGGTAGGTCCAGGTGAGGCCACTCGGGTTGGTGGCCTTGGTCAGGCGGAGCTCCGTGTCGTAGTCGAAACGGAAAGTGTTGCCGCCCTCATCCGTCCGGGAGGCGACGAGGTCGAAGTGCGTGTAGGTGTACGTGGTCGTATGGCCCGCCCGGTCGGTGTGGGCCAGGAGGTTGCCTTCGCCGTCCCAGTCCCACGATTCTGTCGTGCCGTCCGGGTACTGGATGGAGGCCGGCTGCCCTTCGACTGTCCACACGAAATGTGTTTGCGCACCAAGAGGGTCGGTGTAGGTGATGGGACGGCCGAAGGCGTCCCTGGCGACCGTCGCCGTGCCGCCCTCGGCGTCGACAGTCACCAGCCGGCGGCCTGCCGCGTCGTGGGTGAAGCGTCGTGTGTGGCCAAGTGCGTTCGTGGTCCCGCTCAGATGCCCCGCGTCGTCGTAGGTGTAGAAGGACTCGGCCCCTGCTGGATCGGTGGCTGCCAGGAGGCAACCGGTCTCGTCGTAGCGGTAACGCCAGATGACGCATCCGGGGCCGGTCACTTGAGTGGGCAGGTTCAGTTGATCGAAGGCGGTCTGCGTCTCACCTCCATCGGCGACGCGCACAGTGAGGAGATTGCCGACCTGATCGTGCTCGTAGTGGGTGGTGTGGCCGAGGGCGTCGGTGACGGTGGCGAGGTACTGTCCGTCAGTGCTCCAGGTCTGGCGGCGGGTGTTGCCGAGCGGGTCGGTGATGGCGAGGAGCTTGCTGTGCTCGTCGTACTCGTAGGTGGTGGCGCTGCCCAGGGAGTCGGTGTAGACGGTGGTGCGCTGGTCGGGCAGATAGCGGAAGTTGCCGGACCACATGCCATCCGGGCCGAGAGTGCGCAGGACGCGGCCTGCGTGGTCGTAGACGTAGCCGAAGGACGTGCCGTTGCGATCGGTCCAGGTGGTGATGCGGTCGTCTTCGTCATACGTGTAAGTCAGCGGCTCGGCCGAGGAATTGGTCTCGGCGATGAGGTTGCCGACTTCGTCGTACTCGAACCGCACCAAGGTGGTGCCCGGGCCGTTGGGGCTGTCCGGGTCGAGCAGGCGCAGGGCGGTGATGCGCGCCATCTCGGAATGGGTGTCGACAGCTAGCTGGTAGCCGCCGCTGTGGTGTACGGCGGTCAGGTAACCGGTGGCCGGATCGTAGTCGAGGCGGACATGGCGGCCTTGGCGGTCGCGGACTTCCGTGAGCGGGGCGCCCCACTCCTCTGCGGGACGGTCGGGCAGCGGAGAGAAGGTGAGGGTCCGACCGGTTTGTGGTTGATGAAGCTGATAGCTGCCGTCGGAAGGGTTGTGGTCAAGGGGCCAGCGCGGACCACGCTCGGGGAGGGCTGTCTCGTTGCCTTCGGGATGGGGGTAGACGAGGAGCTGGCCGTCGGGACCTGCGTAGACGATGCCGCGTCCATCGACCTCAAGGTGCTGGTCGAGGGTTGATGCCCAGGAAGGGCCGAACCAGCAGCCTGCGCGGTAGCTGGACAGGTGGGTGCGTGTGAGCTGGAGTGGAAGTGAGCCCGCGAGGTCGACGTCGGTGCGGGTCAGGGACATCTCGCCGGTGGAGACGTCGACGGGCTCGCCCGCCTTGCACTTGTCTCCATCGGAACGGCAGACGTCGTCGGGTCGCTCGTCGGTGTGTTCGCGTCCCTTGTCCGTGCGGCGGATCTCGCGGATCCTCTCTGCAAGACGGCTCGCCGCGCGGGACCCACGGGTGGCCGCTCCCGCGCCTCCGGCGAACATGAGAGCCGCGTCGGGCAGGATCCGACCGGTCCAGCGGGCGGGCTCGCTGGTGAGGGTGTCCCAGTCGGCAACGGCTTTGGCGAATTCCACGGGATGCTGGACGCCGTAGACCACGGAGTCGATGGTCGTGCCGATCGCCATGCCCCACCGTGAAGGGTGCAGCGCCGTATTGAGCGTGCCACCGACTCCACCGACAACCCCCTCCCACAGGCCCTTCCCGAGGTTCCCGGATCCGGAGAGGAACTTGTCGAACCAGCCAGGCTCGTCCGGGGCGTCCTCGGCTGCCGCGTCCAGCTTCCGCTTCGCCTCAAGTCCGGCCTCGGCCACCTGCGCGCGCAGCTTGTCGAGCCTTTCGACCAGGTCGTCCATCGCCACCGCGCCTGGGTCCTGGGCAGGGGGCCTGTCGGGCAGCACCGTGTCGTCGCGTGCGACGGCGGCGTTGTAGTCATCCACGCTGTCCTGGTACTTGCGCGACTGGGCGCGGGCCTCGGCGGCGTCCTCGATCAGCGGCTTGCACGCGTTCTGCGCATGCTCCAGCACGCGCGCGTAGGCGTGCAGGGCGTTTCCGGCGCTGGCGAAGGAGTCACAGGCCTTGTCCAGTTCCTTGGGGACTTGCGAGACGGCCTTGCGGAAGTCGATCCCGGCGGTGCCCGACCACTCGTCCTCGTCCACCGTCTTCACGCGGTGCCGGGCGTCGGAGAAGGCGCGCGCGTAGGCACGCAGGGTGGCGGAGAACTGGTCCAGCTTCTCGACGTCGCCCGGGATGAGGTCGGTCTTCGTGGCGTCGGGGGAAATGCCGTGCGCGCTCATCCGAACATCCAGTCCTCGAAGTCCGTCTGCCAGTCGTTCATGGTCTTCTCGAAGCCGCCCTCCTGGCTGTCCGGCAGCGTGTAGCCGCCGTGGTCGAACATCCAGCGACTAGCTCCACCAGTGGGCAGGGAGGCGAGGTTGTCTTCGGTGGGCGTGAAACCCTCGATATTCAGCTCTTCGCAGAGCTCGTACGCCTGGATCGTCTCGTCGAGCTTGGCGGAGATGTCGTCGGCGTACTTGGCCAGTTGCTTGCAGCCGTACCCCCACGCCTCCAAGAAACCCTCCACCGCTGAGCGCACGTCGTCGTTGCCTGCGTTCTTGGCGTCGGCAGCCAACTGGTCCTTCTTCTCCGCGACGCGTTTCGCGGCAACCATGGACTCCTCCATGGGGGTCTGAACCCGCCTGAGCGCGTCGATCTTGACCTTGTAGCCGCTACTCACCGGCAGTCTCCTGATCAGCCGTGGCGCTCAATTCAGCTCGCAGCACGTCGATCTGTTCGGCTCGTATGAGCTGAGGCTCCGCGCTCGCCAGATCGACGGCGAGACCCAACCCGGTCGGCAGCAGGGTCAGCAGGTCGTCCCCGAAAGTGGAGAACCACTCCACGGCCCCGGCGTACCGGGCAAGTTGCGACAGTGAAGAGAAGATGGGGACTACGGCGCCGTCCTCCCCCGGGCTGCCGAGAGCCATCACTCCCGGCCGTTCCGGCTTCTGCAGATACCAGCGCCCACGCAGAAATGCTGCGCGCACGTCCGGAAGCAGCTCTGCGCTGTTCCATTCCCCCTCGTCACTCATGCCATGCATCTCAACACGCAGAGTGGGAGCGCCGTCAACTCCGTTCCCCGTGAAGCCAGTCACGCGTCCCGACCTCGGGTCGGGTCCCCGGTGGGAATCGCGCCCCCGGGCGATCCGAGCGCAAGGCGGCGGCCGAGGTGATGGCCCGGACACCCGTGATCACGACCTTGGGATAGAGGTGCCTTGACCGCGTTGGTCAATGATCCTGATCGGCCTGGCCTTCCTCCCGTGGTTGGGCCTGGCCCACATTCGTCTCAGTCAACAGCACGCATTATGTCCAGTAGGCACCGGCCAGATCTCCGCTGTACCCCGCAGCCTGGATGGTTGTCTGCAGGCTGTCGTACACCTCGCCGCCGGGGTCGGCCATCGCCTCGAAGTCGGCGCGGCCCAGCTCACGCTCGACCCACTGGTGGGTGCAGCGACAGCGGATGCTGACCTGGTTGCCGTCGCAGATGAGCAGCCAGTCACGGCGAGCTCCGCATGCTGGGCACATTTGGATGATGCCCGTGATCGTCAGCTCGCCGGGGTGGGTGGTGCACTGCACCCGGAACTCGCCGTCGTGCGGTTGCAGCTCCTCCTGGAGTCGCAGGATCGGGTCGTCGGCGGGTGCCGGCGTCGGCGTGTTGGTTCTCGTACCTACGGCCTCGTCGTGCAGCACCAGCATCAGCTCCCTCAGCATCCTCTTCAGCCGTAACAGGGCTGCCTGCCCGTGTCTACTGCGTTGAGCTGCGGCTCAACGCCTCGGCTGACGCGAGCGAGGGTCTACCGAGTCCACGCGGGCAGGGCTCGTGTCGACCTGCCCTGGGGCCGTACGTGCCCCGGTGCGGCTGGCCGTGCTGGCCTTGTTGTCCTTGGCGGTGGTCGTACAGCGTCGGCGCGGAGCGTCGGGGGTAGCGGGGAGTTTGCCGAGGCGTCGCATTCGCCAGACGAGTACATCGGTGACGCTGTCGGCGGTGTCCAGCTCTCGCCATTCGATGGCTTCCTTCAGCAGTGCGGCCGGGTCGTGTCCGGCGCGTTCGGCTTGGTCGAGGGTGGCGGTCAGGGCGTCCCAGCCGGGCTCGCCGCCGAGTTGGTGGTTGGGCAGGGCGGTGTTGATGGTGTCGGCGTGGCGCTGGCGGACCGGCTGCGGGAGCCGGCGGCCCTGCTCGCGCATCGCGCGTATCGAGGTGTGGGAGGCAGCGCGGTAGGCGGCGCGCAGGTGGTGGGCTGCCTGGGCGGAGGCGGCGGCCTGTTGGGCGTGGCCTCGGGCGGAGTGCCAGCGGGCGGCGGCGATGGCGAGCAGGACGAGGGTGGACAGGACCATGGCGGTGGCTCCGCCGTCTTCGCCTCGGCCGAGGGCGTCTCCGGCGCGGATGATGCCTCGGGCGGCGGCGCGTACGGCGCGGTTGTCGGCGCGTTCGGCGCGGATGTGGGAGCGGGTGGCGCGTTCGAAGGCGCGGGCGGCTTCGCGGAGTTCGTGGCGGGTAGCGGCGGGTGAGGTCTGGGCGAGGGCATCGAGGAGTTCGCCGACGCCGACGAGTTGGGCGGCAGCGTCTTCGTCGTCTTCCTGGCCAAGGGCCGTGGTGACGCGTTCGGCGGCATGTGCCGCTTGGCGACGGGCCTGCGAGGGCTGTGACCGGCCGGAGGGCAGCGTGTCCCGGTGAGCGGTGTGCGGTTCGTCGTCCTGGTCGACGGGTCCGGCGGCAAGACGCCTGCGGATCTTGGGGAGGGAGAGGTCCGGGGCGAGTTTGGAGCCGGGGAACCAGATGGGTTGGCCATCGTGGTTGCGGTCGCCGGGCAGAGCGACGGTGTAGCCGAGGGTGTCCCCGGACGGGGCGAGGCGCTTGTTGACGCGCAGTCCGGCTTCGGTCAGGCGGGCGAAGAACTCCGCCTCGTCGGCAGCTCCGGCGACCGCCTGACGGACCGTCTCGCGCAGGATCTCGCGCGGCGTGCGGTCGTGGCCGGTGCGCTCTGCCTTGAAGCGTTCTGCGCTGGTGGGGTTCTGTGCGGCGGTGCCGTCACCGGCGTTGAGTTCGCGCAGGCCCCATTCCTTCTCTATGCGGCGGCACTCGGCCTGCGAGCGCTTGTAGTCGTACGCGTTGCGGGGCTGGCGCAGGTCGCCCCGCACGATGGTGGCGAGGATGTGGATGTGGTCGTCGGCATGGCGTACGGCCACCCATCGACATCCGTCCGGATCTCCCTCCTCCGCGATGCCGGTGGCGTGGACGACTCGACGGGCAACCTCGCCCCACTCGGCGTCGGTGAGGTAACGGTCGCCCGGGTCGGTGCGTACTGAGCAGTGCCACACGTGGTTCTTCGGGGCGCGGTCGCCGAGTTGGTTCACCCGCAGGTCCAGGACACGGGACAGATCGGTGAGGGTGGCGTCTGGGTCGCGGCCGGGATCGGGGGCGAAGCCGTCGAAGGAGGCGACCTGGTGCGGGTCGATGTGTTCGTCGCGCTTGCCGGGTCCGTAGAGGTAGGCGAGCAGTCCGTACGTGCGTGAGCCCCGGCTGATGTCCGGGACCATCTACACGCGCTTCCGTACGAGGGTGTGTGCGACGGCGTCGACCTGCGCAAGGGTGCGGACGAGGGTCCTGAGGGCGTGGTCGAGGTGACCGGATCGGGGCTGGCCGCCGGCGTTGTAGACGTAGGCGATCTGGTTGATGTTGTTGCCGACGCGGGAGACCTGGGCGCGGAGGGCGGCCAGTTCGTCGATAGCGGCGTCGAGTTGGTCGTTGGTGTCGAGCGGGGCGGCGGAACCGCGAGCGGCGGTCAGCCCGGCCGTAGCGAGGAAACCGGCGGGATAGACGCGCCTGCGGGCTGCGGCGGCGATGATCTCGGCTTTCTCTTCGGCGGTGAAGCGGACGGCGATCACGTCTTCGCGGTGCGTGGGTTGGTAGGCGCGGCGGCGTGGACGGCGCTCGGGAAGCGCGGCATCGCTTGCGCTCGGGACAGCGTCGACGGCGCGCTCTTCGGCTCCCCCTTCTTCCTGCGGCGCCCCCTGGTGTCGAGGTCTATGCCGATCAGATGGTGCGGGTGCAGTCCGCAGGCGATGCCGTAGCCGGTCGCCCAGGGGGCCGCGGCGAAGAGTTCGC
>NZ_JBEYXP010000072.1:0-53456 GCF_040704615.1 Streptomyces sp. NPDC046862
AAACGCCCGGTTACATTCCGAACCCGGAAGCTAAGCCTTACAGCGCCGATGGTACTGCAGGGGGGACCCTGTGGGAGAGTAGGACGCCGCCGAACAAATTGTGAAAGAGTCGGTCCCCGAACTTCGGTTCGGGGACCGACTCTTTTTTGTTTCGCGTTACTTCGTGTTCACGTTGCGCCACCAGCATCCGCAGTATGGGTACAGCCGCAATGCTCAGAGCCGCAGGCATCGGTGTAGGTGACGAGGTCATCGTGCCGGCGTTCGGGAACGTGGAGGTCGCCGAGGCCGTGCAACTGGCCGGTGCGATGCCGGTGTTCGCCGACATAGACCCGGGTACGTACTGCCTGGACGTCACTGCCGTCGACGCTGCCGTCAGCGAGCGCACCGCGGCCGTGATCGTCGTGCACCGCTTCGGCCGGTCCGCGGACATCGGACGGCTGCACGAAGTCGGCCAGCGTCGCGGGCTGTTGGTGCTCGAACAGGGCGAGTCCGAGAGGCCGTACGACGAGGTCGCTCAGCGCAGGGCCCACGCTGCCTATCTCAGCGGCCGGCTGCGCGGGGTGCGTACCCCCGACGGTGGCGGTGAGCACACCTTCCAGCAGTACGTCGTGCGTGTGCCCGGTAATGGCCGGCCTGACCGTGACGCCTTCGCACGCGCCCTGCGGGGTCGCGGAGTCGAGTGCAGGGTGCCGGTGAAGACGCCGGTGCACCGCATGCCCGGGTTCCGGCGGGACGTCTGCCTTCCGGAGACCGAAATCGCCTCGGACGAGACGTTGACGCTGCCCGTGGACGGCTCGCTGACCAAGCGCCAGGTGCAGCGCGTCGTCTCCGCCTGCAACGCGCTGGGTGGGCTGCTGCAGCCCGCTTTCCGGTGAGGCTGCTGGTTCGGAGCACTCACCAGTTCGGGGTATGATCTATTGCGTTGCCGCGAGGGAGACCTCGAAAAGGCGACAGGCCCCTATAGCTCAGTCGGTAGAGCGTCTCCATGGTAAGGAGAAGGTCAACGGTTCGATTCCGTTTGGGGGCTCTGAGCTCTGACAAAAGGCCTCGTCCTGACGGACGAGGCCTTTTTCGTGGGTCAGTCCCTGTGGAGGCCCGGCACCCGCATCGCGAGGATCGCCATGTCGTCGGACGGGGCGTCGGAGGCGAAGCGTTCGACCGCGCGCATGATGCGGGCCGCCACCGCGCCCGCCGTCAGGCCCGTGCAGGTCGTCAGGACGTCGGTGAGGCCGTCGTCGCCCAACATGCGCGTGCCCTCGCGGCGTTCGGTGACGCCGTCCGTCACACAAAGGAGGACATCGCCGGGGTCGAGGGTGACGGTCTGCTCGTACAGCTCCAGGTCCTCCATGACGCCGAGCAGCGGCTGGGGTTCGGCGGCCGGTTCGACCGAGCCGTCCTGGCGCAGGCGGAGGGGGAGCGGATGCCCGGCGCAGACGACCTTCAGGACGGCGCTGCCGTCCTCCTGGGGCCACAACTCGCCGTACAGGAGCGTCAGGAAGCGGCTGCGGGCGCCCTCGTCGATGATGGCGGAGTTCAGGCGCTCCAGGACCGCGGGGCCGCCGAAGCCCTCCCTGGCCAGCAGGCGCAGGGCGTGCCGGGCCAGGCCGGTGACCGCGGCCGCCTCAGGGCCCGTACCGCAGACGTCGCCGATGGCGAAGCCGTACGCGCCGTCACGGATCGGGAAGAGGTCGTAGAAGTCACCACCGACCTCGTTGCCCTCGCCGGCCGCGCGGTAGATGACCTCGACCTCGACGCCGTCCACCTCCGGCAGCTCGGGGGGCAGGAGACTGCGCTGGAGGGACTGGCTGATGGCCGTGCGCTCCGAGTACAGGCGGGCGTTGTCCAGGGCCAGGGCGGCCCGGCGGGACAGGTCCTCGGCCAGTTCCAGGATCTCCTGGCGGAAGTGTTCGTCCGTCGGCTTGCCCAGCGTCAGCATGCCGATCACGCGGTTGCGGGCCACCAGCGGGAGGACCACGGTCTCGCCGCCCACCGCCGCGGCCGTCGCGAGTGTCGTGCCGATGCCCGAGCTCACCGTCGCGGGCTCGCCCAGGCCCAGGCTGCGCATCGACGTGCGCAGAGCCGCCTGGTGGGCCGCCTCGGCGGGGGCGGACCAGATGCGGGCGCCCGGGGTGGGGATCGGGTCCGGCGGGGAGATCTTGGAGAGGAGGGCCTTGATGCCGTCGATGCGCTCCTCGTCCTCGTGGAGGACGTAGGACAGATAGGGGTCGGAGGCCTGGTCGGCGATCGTGTAGACCGCGCACCAGGTGGCGAGGGTCGGGATCGTCATCTGGGCCATCAGAGCCAGGGTCTGGTCGCGGTCCAGGGTGCCCGCGAGGAGGTCCGAGGCCTCGACGAGGAAGCTGAGTGAGCCGCGGCGCAGGCGCTCCAGTTCGCCCAGGCGGGCGGACTCGACGGCGAGGGCGATGCGGTCGGCGGCGAACTGGAGGCGCAGGGCCTCCTCGTTGGAGTAGCGGCCCGGTCCCTCGGCCGCCACGCCGAGGGAGCCGGTGAGGCGGCCCTCGACCTTGAGCGGGACCGTGACGACCGAGCGCATGCCGGTGCCGCTGAGCAGCGGTACGGCGCCGGGGACCGCCGTGAGGTCGTCGTGGACCGCCGGCATGCGGGCCGAGCCGTAGCGGCCGGGGCCCGCCTCGACGGGTACGCGGGCGAAGCGCTGGCGGGCGGAGGGGAGGCCGGTGGAGGCGCGGACCTCCAACTCCGTTTCGTCGTCGGTCGCGAGGAGCAGGAAGGCGGAGTCGCCGTCGAGCATGTCGCGTGCGCGTTCGACCGTGCGCTGGAGGAGGCCGTCCAGGTCGTCGGGGGCCGGGGAGCCGATGAAGACTTCGAAGGGGTCCGTGGGCTGTCCGTCGGACGACGTGGCCGTGTCGGAGGCCGACAGGCGCACGGGGGTCTGGAGGACGGCGCGTTCGTGGTCACGTACGAGAAGGCAGACGGTCGAGGGGTCGCCGTCGGTGTCGCGGACGCGGAGGTGCGAGGCGTAGACCGGGGTCACGCGGCCGCTGGCGCCGCGAATGCCGTAACTGCCCTCCCAGCGGGACAGCTGGAGGGCCTCGGCGATGCCGGTGCTGGTGCCGGGGGTGTGCGGCCAGGCCGCGAGGTCGGTGAGGGGCTTGCCGATGACCTGCTCGGCCGCGTACCCGAAGAGTTCCTCGGCGTCCTCGTTCCAGGCGCCGATCGAGCCCGTGCGGTCGATCTGGACCACGGCGACGCGGACCCGGCCGTCGGCGAGCGGGAGGAGGTCGGCGGGGAGCGAGGGGCCGGCCGCGCGGGTGCCCACCGGGCGTTCGGGCAGGTCGAGTTGGAACCACACCTGCTTGTGCGTGGGTGTGTACTCGACGCCCCAGCGCCCCGCCAGTGCCGCGCACAGCTGAAGGCCGCGTCCGCCCTCGCGGTCGGGGCTGCCCATGTTGATGGGTGTGGTCTGGAGAGGGATCTCGCGCTCGGGATATCTGTCGGCGACCTCGATGCGTACGCCGTCGTCGCTGCGCAGGCACAGGACGTCCGCCGATGTGCCCGCGTGCACCACCGCGTTGGTGACCAACTCGCTGGTCAGGACCACGGCGTCGTCGACGATGTCGGCGAAACCCCAGCCCTGGAGGGTGTCTCGGACGAAGGACCGGGCGGTCGCGACCGACCGCCCGACGGGCTCGAAGCTGGCGGCCGCGCGCGCGGTGATCACAGAACTCCTTGTCCGGTTCTCGACGTGCGGGTGGACCTGCGGGGAGACATGCGAGAACCTGCGGCCGACCCGCTCCTGCCGTGGCAGATGCTGGTTCCCCGTCGGCCGAGGATCCTGGGGTGGGCCCCCGGGATGCAGTCCGGTGGTCATGGTGCGGCCGCCCCTCCGATGCCTGCCCGCTCGTGTTCGTGCCACCGCCCAGGCCGGATGTGCCGGCATGGCTGGACAGCCGCATGCAAGGTTACTTACCTTCGCCGTCCATGCGGATGCCGGTCGGCTGTGTTTCCGTCCGGAGAGTGTGTGCGGACCGTGTGCGAAGCTGCCGAACTGTTATGGCCTGGTTCAGCCATGGTGAAACACTGGGCAGGCTTCTAAGGAGGGTCAGGGCAGGTGGGGTGCCTCGGTGCACACCGGGCAGCAGCACCCAGCCGTCCCTGGTATATCGGGCAGGCAGCGGTACCTCGAAGTCCGGGTGGTACCCGAGCACGCAGAGCAGTAACGGTCGACCCCTGCGGGAGGGACACAGTGGAGTCTGGCGCAGCGACGCGGGGCACTAAGACGCGCGCGAAAGGCGGACAGTCCCCGAGTAAGCAGCGCTCGTCGCGCAACGGCGGTACCACAGCGGTGGACACGGCGTCCTTGCACAAGCTGCTGTCGGCCCTGCAGTCGATGCGTGACGGGAACTTCCGCAAACGGCTGACGGTCACCGGTGACGACGTCATGGCGGAGATCGCCGCCGTCTTCAACGAAGTCGCCGACCGAAACCTGCAGCTGACGGGGGAGTTGGCGCGCGTACGGCGCGTGGTGGGGCGTGAGGGCAAGCTCACCGAGCGGCTGGAGACGGGCGCCTGCGAGGGCTCGTGGGCGGCCGCCATCGACAACTCCAACGCGCTGGTCGACGACCTCGTACGGCCCGTTTCCGAGGTCAGCCGGGTGCTGTCCGCGGTGGCCGACGGAGATCTGTCGCCCCGTATGGAGCTGCGATCGCAAGGCGCCGACGGGAACGGGCATCCCCTGCGAGGAGAGTTCCTCAAGGTCGGACGCACGGTCAACAACCTGGTGGACCAGCTGTCGACGTTCACCGACGAGGTCACCCGAGTGGCCAGCGAGGTCGGTACCGAGGGCAAGCTGGGCGGCCAGGCGCGCGTGCGTGGAATGTCCGGTTCATGGAAGGATCTCACCGACTCGGTCAACACGATGGCGTACCGGCTGACCGCGCAGGTGCGGGACATCGCGCTCGTGACGACGGCGGTGGCCAAGGGCGACTTGTCCCGGAAGGTCACGGTTCATGTAGCCGGTGAGATGCTGGAGCTCAAGAACACCGTCAACACGATGGTGGATCAGCTCGCCTCCTTCTCCTCCGAGGTGACCCGGGTGGCCCGCGAGGTGGGTACCGAGGGGGAGCTCGGCGGCCAGGCGCAGGTGCCCGGCGTGTCGGGGGTGTGGAAGGACCTCACCGATTCGGTGAATCTTATGGCCGGCAATCTGACGGCCCAGGTGCGAGGAATCGCACAGGTGACCACAGCCGTCGCCAACGGCGATCTGTCGCAGAAGGTGACGGTGAGCGCACGCGGCGAGGTCGCGCAGCTCGCCGAGACCATCAATCAGATGACGGAGACGCTGCGGACGTTCGCGGACGAGGTGACGCGCGTCGCCAACGAGGTCGGTGCCGAGGGACGGCTCGGCGGGCAGGCCAATGTGCCGGGCGCGGCCGGTACGTGGAAGGACCTGACGGACTCCGTCAACACCGTGTTCCGGAACCTCACCACTCAGGTGAGGGACATCGCGGCCGTGACGACGGCCGTGGCGAACGGTGACCTGTCGCAGAAGGTCACCGTCGACGTCGCCGGCGAGATGCTGGAGCTGAAGAACACCGTCAACACGATGGTGGACCAGCTGTCGGCGTTCGGTGCCGAGGTCACCCGCGTGGCCCGGGAGATCGGCGTCGAGGGTGAGCTGGGCGGCCAGGCGCAGGTGCCCGGTGCGGCCGGTACGTGGAAGGACCTGACGGACTCCGTCAACACGGCGTTCCGCAACCTCACCGGTCAGGTGAGGAACATCGCCCAGGTGACGACGGCGGTGGCCAACGGCGACCTCTCGCAGAAGGTCACGGTCGACGTGTCCGGCGAGATGCTCCAGCTGAAGAACACCGTGAACACGATGGTGGACCAGCTCTCCGCCTTCGGTGCCGAGGTCACGCGCGTGGCCCGTGACGTGGGCACCGAGGGCCGGCTGGGCGGTCAGGCCCGCGTGGAGGGTGTCTCCGGCACCTGGAAGGAGCTCACGGACTCCGTCAACTTCATGGCGGGCAACCTCACCTCGCAGGTGCGGCAGATCGCCCAGGTGACGACCGCGGTGGCCCGGGGTGACCTGTCGCAGAAGATCGACGTGGACGCGCGCGGGGAGATCCTGGAGCTGAAGAACACCCTCAACACGATGGTGGACCAGCTCTCCGCGTTCGCCGACCAGGTGACCCGGGTGGCCCGCGAGGTGGGTACGGAGGGCCGGCTGGGCGGTCAGGCGCAGGTGCCCGGGGTCGCCGGTGTGTGGCGGGACCTCACCGAGTCCGTGAACGGCATGGCGGGCAACCTGACCGGCCAGGTGCGCAACATCGCGCAGGTCGCGACCGCGGTGGCCCGGGGTGACCTGTCGCAGAAGATCGACGTGGACGCGCGCGGGGAGATCCTGGAGCTGAAGAACACCCTCAACACGATGGTGGACCAGCTGTCGAACTTCGCCGAGCAGGTCACGCGGGTGTCCCGCGAGGTGGGTACGGAGGGCATCCTCGGCGGGCAGGCCGAGGTCCAGGGTGTCTCCGGCACCTGGAAGGACCTCACGCAGTCCGTGAACGGCATGGCCAACAACCTGACCATGCAGGTGCGCAACATCGCCGAGGTCACGACGGCGGTGGCCAACGGTGACCTGTCGAAGAAGATCACGGTCGACGCGAAGGGCGAGATCCTCGAACTCGTCACGACGGTCAACACCATGGTCGACCAGCTGTCGAACTTCGCCGAGCAGGTGACCCGCGTGGCCCGTGAGGTGGGCACGGAAGGCCAGCTGGGCGGTCAGGCCCGGGTGCCCGGCGTCTCGGGCATCTGGAAGGACCTGACGGACAACGTCAACGTCATGGCCAACAACCTGACCGGCCAGGTGCGCAACATCTCCCAGGTCGCCACGGCGGTCGCCAACGGTGACCTCACCAAGAAGGTCACCGTCGAGGCGAGCGGCGAGGTCGCCCAGCTCGCCGACACCGTCAACACGATGGTGAAGACCCTGAGCTCGTTCGCCGACCAGGTGACCCGGGTGGCACGCGAGGTGGGCACCGACGGCATCCTCGGCGGCCAGGCGCGCGTACCGGGCGTCTCGGGTACGTGGAAGGACCTCACCGAGTCCGTGAACGGCATGGCGTCCAACCTGACCGGCCAGGTGCGCAACATCGCCATGGTCACGACGGCCATCGCCAAGGGTGACCTGACCAAGAAGATCGACATCGACGCGCGTGGCGAGATCCTGGAGCTCAAGACCACGATCAACACGATGGTCGACCAGCTGTCGTCCTTCGCCGAGGAGGTCACCCGAGTCGCCCGCGAGGTGGGCACCGAGGGGCAGCTGGGCGGCCAGGCGCGCGTGCGGGACGTCGACGGCACCTGGCGCGACCTCACCGAGTCGGTGAACGAGATGGCCGGGAACCTGACCCGGCAGGTGCGCGCCATCGCGCGTGTGGCCACCGCGGTGACCCGCGGCGACCTCAACCTGAAGATCGACGTGGACGCCTCCGGCGAGATCCAGGAGCTTCAGGACTACATCAACAAGATGATCGCCAACCTGCGCGACACCACGATCGCCAACAAGGAGCAGGACTGGCTCAAGGGCAACCTCGCCCGTATCTCCGCCCTCATGCAGGGCCGCCGCGATCTCGCGGACGTGGCCTCGCTGATCATGAGCGAGCTCACGCCCGTCGTCTCCGCGCAGCACGGCGCGTTCTTCCTCTCCATGCCGATGGTCGACAGCAGGGACCGGGGCACGGACGACGACGAGGCGTACGAGCTGCGCATGCTCGGGTCGTACGGCTACTCCATGGGCTCCATGCCGACGTCGTTCCGGCCCGGTGAGGCGCTCATCGGGACGGCCGCGACGGAGCGGCGCACGATCCTGGTGGAGAACGCGCCGAGCGGCTACCTGAAGATCTCCTCCGGGCTCGGCGAGGCGCCCCCGGCTCAGGTCATCGTGCTTCCGGTGCTCTTCGAGGGGACCGTCCTCGGAGTCATCGAGCTGGCGTCCTTCACGCCGTTCACGCAGATCCAGAAGGACTTCCTCAACCAGATCGCCGAGATGATCGCGACGAGCGTCAACACGATCTCGGTCAACACCAAGACCGAGGTGCTGCTGAAGCAGTCGCAGGAGCTGACCGAGCAGCTGCGGCTGCGCTCGGAGGAGCTGGAGCAGCGGCAGAAGGCCCTGCAGGCGTCCAACGCCGAGCTGGAGGACAAGGCGGCGCTGCTGGCCCGGCAGAACCGCGACATCGAGGTCAAGAACACCGAGATCGAGGAGGCGCGGCAGGTCCTGGAGGAGCGCGCCGAACAACTCGCCGTCTCCATGCGCTACAAGAGCGAGTTCCTGGCGAACATGTCGCACGAGCTGCGCACCCCGCTCAACTCGCTGCTGATCCTCGCCAAGCTCCTCGCCGACAACGCCGAGTCGAACCTCACGCCGAAGCAGGTCGAGTTCGCCGAGACGATCCACGGCGCCGGCTCGGACCTGCTCCAGCTGATCAACGACATCCTCGACCTGTCCAAGGTCGAGGCGGGCAAGATGGACGTCTCCCCGACACGCATCGCGCTCGTCCAGCTCGTCGACTACGTGGAGGCCACCTTCCGACCGCTCACCGCGGAGAAGGGCATCGACTTCTCCGTACGGGTGTCGCCGGAGCTGCCCGCCACGCTGCACACCGACGAGCAGCGGCTCCTTCAGGTGCTGCGCAACCTGCTGTCCAACGCGGTCAAGTTCACCGACACGGGGGCGGTCGAGCTGGTCATCCGGCCCGCGAGCGCGGACGTCCCGGTGGCCATCCGGGAGCAGTTGCTGGAGGCCGGCTCGCTGCGGGACGCGGACGCCGACCTGATCGCGTTCTCCGTGACCGACACCGGCATCGGTATCGCGGCCAGCAAGATGCGGGTGATCTTCGACGCCTTCAAGCAGGCCGACGGGACCACGAGCCGCAAGTACGGCGGTACGGGTCTGGGGCTGTCCATCTCGCGGGAGATCGCGCGCCTGCTGGGCGGTGAGATCCACGCCCAGAGCGAGCCCGGACGCGGCTCCACCTTCACGCTGTATTTGCCGCTGCACCCGAGTGAACTGCCGCCGCAGGGGTACACGCAGCCCGCGGCCGCGATGATCGATCCCGGCGACCTGGTGGCGTCCGCGACGGAGGAGCTGTCCGTGCCGAACATCGAGACGCCGGCCGAGGTGAGGTCGTACCACGCGACCCAGAACGGGCCCGCGGCGCTCTTCAGGCGGCGCCGCAGGGCGCTGCCGGCGGCCGAACCGCGGCCCCTGCACGCGGCCCCGGGACAGGAGCAGTGGACGGCCAACGGACAGGAGGCCGCCGCGCACCCGCGGGAGAGCATCCGGTTCGCCAGCGAGAAGGTACTGATCGTCGACGACGACATCCGCAACGTGTTCGCGCTGACCAGCGTCCTGGAGCAGCACGGCCTGTCGGTGCTGTACGCCGAGAACGGCCGCGAGGGCATCGAGGTCCTGGAGCAGCACGACGACGTGGCGGTGGTCCTGATGGACATCATGATGCCGGAGATGGACGGGTACGCGACGACGACGGCGATCCGCCGGATGCCCCAGTTCGCCGGCCTGCCGATCATCGCGCTGACCGCCAAGGCGATGAAGGGAGACCGCGAGAAGGCCATCGAGTCGGGTGCCTCGGACTACGTCACGAAGCCCGTCGACCCCGATCACCTGCTCGCGGTCATGGATGAGTGGATGCGTGCCGAGTGAGTGTCCGGATGCTGTGGGTGCGCGCCGGTGACCGGCGCGCCGGGGGTGGTGAGTCGCCGCCTCCGTGTGCCTCTTCGTATACCCGAAATCGCATAACTGACCGTGGCGGTGGTCGTGTAGAGGATCGGGATTCGGGGAACCTTCTGGTCTCCCGCTACGTTTCTGCTACGTGCACAGTGACATCGCGGTGACAGGGTGTGGCGACGGGCGGGGTGCGGCTACCATGACCGGCACAAGGACGGACGGCGCAAGGGAGTCGTCCCCTGGGGCGACGCCCGGCGGTGTCGTCCCAAGTCCTGAGGACAGGGGAGGCCCCACGCCGGGGCGAGGAGGGCGGGCCATGGTGCAGAAGGCCAAGATCCTCCTGGTCGATGACCGGCCGGAGAATCTGCTGGCGCTGGAGGCCATTCTCTCTGCGCTCGATCAGACGCTGGTGCGGGCATCGTCCGGGGAGGAAGCGCTCAAAGCGCTGCTGACGGACGACTTCGCGGTCATTCTGCTGGACGTCCAGATGCCGGGTATGGACGGATTCGAAACCGCTGCGCACATCAAGCGGCGAGAACGGACCCGGGACATCCCGATCATCTTCCTCACCGCCATCAACCACGGTCCGCATCACACCTTCCGCGGGTACGCGGCGGGTGCGGTGGACTACATCTCCAAGCCGTTCGACCCGTGGGTGCTGCGGGCGAAGGTGTCCGTGTTCGTCGAGCTGTACATGAAGAACTGCCAGCTCCGGGAGCAAGCGGCCCTGTTGCGGCTGCAGTTGGAGGGTGGCGGCAAGTCGGCGGTCGGAGAGGGCAAGGAGCCGGTCGGGCTCCTCGCGGAGCTCTCCGCGCGGCTCGCGGCGGTCGAGGAGCAGGCCGAGGCGTTGTCGAAGCAGCTCGACGACGAGTCGGCGGATGCCGCGGCGGTGGCGACCGCGGCTCATCTCGAACGCAAACTGACGGGACTGCGCAGGGCGCTGGACGCGTTGGAGCCCGGGGCGGGGAGCGGGGCGGCCTCGTTGCCGTCGCAGAACTGAGCGGGGCCTGTGTGGGTTCGGTGACTCTTTGCTCGGGCGGGGTCGGGGCTGGGGCCTGAGGTTCTCGCCCCCGCCGTCCCTACCCGTCCCGTCCCTGGGGGCTCCGCCCCCAGACCGATGTGGGCCTCGTCCGTAAGCGCCGGACGGGCTGGATGTGCCTGGCCAGGTCTGCCAGGCGGCCCAACAGTCGTGAGGAGCCGTCAGCCTTCTCCCCGGCCACGTCAGTTTGACGCCCCTGCGAGGGCGACACGAACGGGTGAAGCACAAACCACACGTGTCCGCTGTGGTCTCCACCGGTAACCTCACACTCATGGCCCCACGTCAGCCCGCAGCCAAGAAGCCCGCCAAGAAGGCGGCTGCTCCGTCGAAGGCTGCGGCGAAGAAGGCCCCTGCGAAGAAGACCGCGGCGAAGAGGGCGCCCGCCAAGAAGGCCGCGACGAAGAAGGCGGCCCCTCCGAAGCCCGCGCCCAGCCCGACCGGAGGCGTGTACAGGCTTGTGCGCGCCGTCTGGCTCGGTGCCGCGCACGCGGTCGGCGCCGTGTTCCGAGGCATAGGGCAGGGCGCGCGGAATCTCGACCCGGCGCACAGGAAGGACGGGATCGCGCTGCTGCTGCTCGCCCTGGCCCTGATCGTCGCCGCCGGCACCTGGTCCAACCTGCGGGGCCCGGTCGGCGACCTCGTGGAGATGCTCGTCACCGGTGCCTTCGGGCGGCTCGACCTGATCGTGCCGCTCGTGCTCGCGGCGATCGCCGTCCGATTCATCCGGCACCCCGAGAAGCCGGAGGCCAACGGCCGCATCGTCATCGGCCTGTCCGCGCTCCTCATCGGCGTGCTCGGCCAGGTCCACCTCGCGTGCGGGGCGCCCGCGCGCAGCGACGGCATGCAGGCGATCAGGGACGCCGGCGGGCTCATCGGCTGGGGCGCGGCCACACCCCTCACGTACACGATGGGCGAGGTCCTCGCCGTACCGCTCCTCGTGCTGCTCACGATCTTCGGCCTGCTCGTCGTCACGGCGACGCCGGTCAACGCCATCCCCCAGCGGCTTCGGCTGCTCGGCCGGAAGCTGGGCATCGTCCAGGACCGCGCCGTCGAGGAATTCCCCGAGGACGACCAGCGCTACGACGACCAGTGGCGCGAGTCGCTGCCGCCGCGCTCCCGCGGCCGCAGGTCCGCCCCTGAGGCGTACGACCCGGACGACGCCGAGCAGGAGGCCCTCTCGCAGCGCCGTGGGCGCCCCCGGCGGTCCGCCACGCCCCAGCCCGAGCCCGACCGGCCCCTGGACGCCGTGGACGTCGCCGCGGCCGCCGCGGCAGCGCTCGACGGTGCCGTCCTGCACGGCATGCCGCCCTCGCCGCTCGTCGCCGACCTCACCCAGGGCGTCACCGTCGAACGCGACGGCTACGAGGAGACGACGCCCATTCCGGCCTCGCGCTCCAAGGGGTCCAAGGAGGCGTCCAAGCAGGCCGCCAAGCCGCCCAAGCAGGAGAAGCTGAAGGCGGAGGTCGCCGACCTCACCAAGGCGCCGCCCGCCGAGACCCGCGACCTTCCGCCGCGTGCCGAACAGCTCCAGCTGTCCGGCGACATCACCTACTCCCTGCCCTCACTCGACCTCCTGGAGCGCGGGGGCCCCGGAAAGGCCCGCAGCGCGGCCAACGACGCCATAGTCGAGTCCCTGACCACCGTGTTCACCGAGTTCAAGGTCGACGCCGGCGTCACCGGCTTCACGCGCGGGCCGACGGTCACGCGCTACGAGGTCGAGCTCGGCCCCGCCGTGAAGGTCGAGCGGATCACCGCGCTGACGAAGAACATCGCGTACGCCGTCGCCAGCCCCGACGTGCGGATCATCTCGCCGATCCCCGGCAAGTCCGCGGTCGGCATCGAGATTCCCAACACCGACCGGGAGATGGTCAATCTCGGTGACGTGCTGCGCCTGGCGGACGCGGCCGAGGACGACCATCCGATGCTGGTCGCGCTCGGCAAGGACGTCGAGGGCGGCTACGTGATGGCCAACCTGGCGAAGATGCCGCACGTCCTCGTCGCCGGTGCCACCGGTTCCGGCAAGTCGTCCTGCATCAACTGCCTCATCACGTCCGTCATGGTGCGCGCCACTCCCGAGGACGTCCGTATGGTCCTCGTCGACCCCAAGCGCGTCGAACTGACCGCCTACGAGGGCATCCCGCACCTGATCACGCCGATCATCACGAACCCCAAGCGGGCCGCCGAGGCGCTCCAGTGGGTCGTACGGGAGATGGACCTCAGGTACGACGACCTCGCCGCGTACGGCTACCGGCACATCGACGACTTCAACCAGGCCGTGCGCAGTGGCAAACTCAAGACGCCCGAAGGCAGCGAGCGCGAGCTCCAGGCGTACCCGTACCTGCTGGTCATCGTCGACGAGCTGGCCGACCTGATGATGGTGGCGCCACGGGACGTCGAGGACGCCATCGTGCGCATCACCCAGCTCGCGCGCGCGGCCGGCATCCACCTGGTGCTCGCCACGCAGCGGCCCTCGGTCGACGTCGTGACGGGCCTGATCAAGGCGAACGTGCCCTCGCGGCTCGCGTTCGCCACCTCCTCGCTCGCCGACTCGCGCGTCATCCTCGACCAGCCGGGCGCCGAGAAACTCATCGGCAAGGGCGACGGGCTCTTCCTGCCGATGGGGGCGAGCAAGCCGACCCGTATGCAGGGCGCGTTCGTGACCGAGGACGAGGTCGCGGCCGTCGTCCAGCACTGCAAGGACCAGATGACGCCCGTCTTCCGGGACGACGTCACCGTGGGCACCAAGCAGAAGAAGGAGATCGACGAGGACATCGGCGACGACCTCGACCTGCTGTGCCAGGCGGCCGAACTGGTCGTCACCACGCAGTTCGGGTCGACCTCGATGCTCCAGCGCAAACTGCGCGTGGGCTTCGCCAAGGCCGGGCGGCTGATGGACCTCATGGAGTCGCGCAACATCGTGGGCCCGAGCGAGGGCTCCAAGGCGCGTGACGTCCTGGTGAAGGCCGACGAGTTGGACGGGGTGCTCGCGGTGATTCGTGGGGAGTCCGACGGCTAGGGAGACCGGTCGCCGGGAAGACTGTTCACGAGTGATGCACTGCAAACGAGGTAATCGAACGTGACTCACCCGTAAGGAAATGGCGAGCAACCGTTTCCCGTCGGCGTACGTCAAGTTGAGGGAGGCGACAGCTATGTGCCTCACCCTCAGGATGTCCGGCCATTCCGATGGCGTACAAAGTCCTACCGCCCGGTTGCCCCACCCTTTCGTACCCCCCCTAGACTGAACGTCCAGCACAGGTGGCTACACGCTCGAAAGGCGCCCCCGTGTCCATCGGCAATTCCCCTGACGGAAACGTCCCCGAAGACGAGCGTCTGTTCGAAGAAGACCGCGACGAACGTGAGGCGGAACGCATCTCGATCGGCCGTGCCCTCCAACAGGCGCGCATCGACGCCGGGCTGACCGTCGACGACGTCAGCAACGCCACCCGGGTGCGTATCTCCATCGTGCACGCCATCGAGCAGGACGACTTCGCTCCCTGTGGCGGTGACGTCTACGCGCGCGGGCACATCCGCACGCTCGCGCGCGCGGTGCGCATGGATCCCGCGCCGCTGCTCGCGCAGTTCGAGGCCGACCACGGCGGGCGCCCCGCCCCCACCCCTGCCGCCCCGCTGTTCGAGGCGGAGCGCATCCGTCCGGAGCGGCGCGGGCCCAACTGGACCGCGGCCATGGTCGCCGCGATCGTCGCGGTGATCGGCTTCGTCGGCTTCACGCTGTTCAACGGCGGAGACGACGGCGACAAGACGGCGGTCGCCGAGGGTTCCACGCCGACGACGAGCAAGCCCGGATCGCCCACGCCCAAGAACGACAAGTCCGACGGCGACCCGAAGCCCGACGCGTCGGACAGCGCCATCGCGGCCGCGCCCCAGGACAAGGTGACCGTCCAGGTCAGGGCCGACGACGGCCGCAGCTGGATCTCGGCCAAGGACCACAACGGCCGGCTGCTCTTCGACGGGCTCCTGCAGCAGGGCGAGTCCAAGACCTTCCAGGACAAGGAGAAGGTCGACCTCGTCCTCGGTGACGCGGGCGCGATCCAGCTGTACGTGAACGGCAAGAAGATCGAGGACGAGTGGCGGCCCGGCGCGGTCGAACGCCTGACGTACACGAAGGGCGACCCCGAGGCCGGATAGCCGATGCGCCTCGGTTCGCAGGGGCGAGCCGACAGGGACGACAGAACACGGGGTTGGCCGGGATCGGCCAACCCCGTCGACGTGGGGTGTCAGCGGGACGAAGTAGTCTTGAGCGCATGCCTGAACGCCGTACCGTCGCACTCGTCACTCTCGGCTGCGCCCGTAACGAGGTGGACTCGGAGGAGCTCGCAGGCCGCCTGGAGGCGGACGGCTGGGAGCTCGTCGAGGACGCCGGGGACGCCGACGTCGCCGTGGTCAACACCTGTGGCTTCGTCGAGGCCGCCAAGAAGGACTCGGTCGACGCGCTCCTGGAGGCCAACGACCTCAAGGACCACGGCAGAACCCAGGCCGTCGTGGCGGTCGGCTGCATGGCCGAGCGGTACGGCAAGGAGCTGGCGGAGGCCCTGCCCGAGGCCGACGGCGTGCTCGGCTTCGACGACTACGCGGACATCTCCGACCGCCTGCAGACCATCCTGTCCGGCGGCATCCACGCCGCGCACACCCCGCGCGACCGGCGCAAGCTGCTGCCCATCAGCCCCGCCGAGCGGCAGGGCGCGGGCGCGGACGTAGCGCTCCCCGGGCACGCGCCCGTCGACCTTCCGGAAGGTCTCGCTCCGGCCTCGGGCCCCCGTGCGCCCCTGCGCCGCCGCCTCGACGGCTCGCCCGTCGCCTCGGTGAAGCTCGCCTCCGGCTGTGACCGGCGCTGCTCCTTCTGCGCCATCCCGTCGTTCCGCGGCTCGTTCATCTCGCGGCGGCCGAGCGACGTCCTCGGCGAGACCCGGTGGCTCGCCGAGCAGGGTGTGAAGGAGATCATGCTGGTCTCCGAGAACAACACCTCCTACGGCAAGGACCTGGGTGACATCCGTCTCCTGGAGACCCTGCTGCCCGAGCTCGCCGAGGTCGACGGCATCGAGCGGGTGCGCGTCAGCTACCTCCAGCCGGCCGAGATGCGGCCCGGGCTCATCGACGTGCTGACGTCCACACCGAAGGTGGCGCCCTACTTCGACCTGTCCTTCCAGCACTCCGCGCCCGGTGTGCTGCGCGCGATGCGGCGCTTCGGGAGCACCGACCAGTTCCTGGAGCTGCTCGACACGATCCGCGCCAAGGCCCCGCAGGCCGGTGTGCGGTCCAACTTCATCGTGGGCTTCCCCGGCGAGACCGAGGACGACCTGGAGGAGCTGGAGCGGTTCCTGAGCGGTGCGCGGCTGGACGCGATCGGCGTCTTCGGGTACTCCGACGAGGAGGGCACCGAGGCCGCGACGTACGAGAACAAGCTGGACGAGGACGTGGTCGCCGAGCGGCTCGCCCGGGTGTCCCGGCTGGCCGAGGAGCTGGTCTCGCAGCGCGCCGAGGACCGGGTCGGCGAGACGGTCCAGGTGCTGGTCGAGTCGGTCGACGACGAGGACGGCGCGTACGGCCGCGGTGCGCACCAGGCTCCCGAGACGGACGGCCAAGTGCTGTTCACGACCGGCGAGGGTTTGAGTGTCGGCCTTATGGTCGAGGCGAAGGTGGTCGGCACGGAGGGCGTCGACCTGGTGGCGGAGCCGCTCCTGGGCCCGCTCGGGTGTGGTGAGGAGGCGGCCAGATGACGGGAGTCCCGGCATCCGCGGCGGGCGGTTCCGCCGGCGCCCCGGGCGCCCAGAGCGGCGCCAAGCCGGCGCGTGGCGGGAAGCTGGGCACTGCTGCCGTCAACCAGGCCAGCATCTGGAACATCGCGAACATCCTGACCATGCTCCGCCTGGTCCTCGTGCCGGGCTTCGTCGCGCTGATGCTCATGGACGGCGGGTACGACCCGGTGTGGCGTGCCTGGGCCTGGGCCGCGTTCGCCGTCGCCATGATCACCGATGTCTTCGACGGTCATCTGGCGCGCACGTACGACCTCGTCACCGACTTCGGGAAGATCGCCGACCCCATCGCCGACAAGGCGATCATGGGAGCGGCGCTGATCTGCCTGTCCGGCCTGGGCGATCTGCCGTGGTGGGTGACGGGCGTCATCCTCGGCAGGGAACTCGGGATCACCCTGCTGCGTTTCCTGGTCATCCGTTACGGAGTGATCCCCGCGAGCCGCGGCGGGAAGATGAAGACGCTCGCGCAGGGCACGGCCGTCGGGATGTACGTACTGGCACTGACGGGGCCCCTGGCGACACTGCGGTTCTGGATGATGGCTGTGGCGGTCGTTCTGACCGTCGTGACCGGGCTCGACTACGTGAAACAGGCCATTGTGCTGCGCGGGCAGGGAATCGCCGCGCGCAAGGCTGCGGCGAAGGAGGCGGAACGGTGAATTCCGTGGCCGCCGACGTGCTGCGACTACTCGGAGTGAGGGGAGAGACCCTTGCTGTCGCCGAGTCGCTGACCGGTGGTCTGGTTGCGGCGGAAATCACAGCGGCGCCCGGAGCCTCCAAGGTCTTCCGCGGCTCGGTGACCGCCTACGCCACCGAGCTCAAGCACGAGGTGCTCGGCGTGGACGCCCACCTGCTCGCGGCGCACGGAGCGGTGAATCCGCAGGTTGCGGCCCAGATGGCGGCCGGAGTGCGCAAGGCGCTCGGCGCGGACTGGGGCGTCGCGACCACCGGTGTCGCGGGCCCCGAACCCCAGGACGGCCAGCCGGTGGGCACGGTTTTCGTTGCCGTCGACGGGCCGTTCGGCGCGGATTCCGACTGTCCAGTTGGCGGGAAAGTGGCTGCGCTGCGGTTGAACGGCGACCGGGCGGAAATCCGTATGGAGAGTGTACGGAGCGTACTCGCACTCCTCCTGAAGGAGGTTGCGGGCGAACAGACCGGGAATGAGCGGGCACAGGATACGGAACAGAACGGGGGGACTTGATGTTTGCAGCCCTGAGTGAACACGACAGCGCTCCCCGCACGGCCGCGGCGCAAGGCGGTACGGTGGGGCGTGAAGGATGCGGCTACGCGGTCCGAGGAGGGAGCCACCGATGATTCTGCTCCGTCGCCTGCTGGGTGACGTGCTGCGTCGGCAGCGCCAGCGCCAGGGCCGTACTCTGCGCGAAGTCTCCTCGTCCGCCCGAGTCTCACTCGGCTATCTCTCCGAGGTGGAGCGGGGGCAGAAGGAGGCTTCCTCCGAGCTGCTCTCCGCCATTTGCGACGCGCTTGACGTACGGATGTCCGAGCTCATGCGGGAAGTGAGCGACGAGCTCGCACTCGCCGAGCTGGCCCAGTCGGCAGCGGCCGCCGAGCCGGTGCCCGCACCAGTGCGTCGACCCATGCTCAATTCCGTGTCGGTGACCGGCGTGCCACCGGAACGGGTCACGATCAAGGCGCCCGCCGAGGCGGTGGACGTCGTCGCCGCGTGAGCGTGCGCGCGGTGTGACGCACGTGACTCACGTACCGGGCCGAGGCCCGTCGTGAGGTGATGTGGGCGAGAGCCCCGGTCGGCTCCTCCAGGAAGACCTGGAGGAGCGTCGGCCGGGGCTCTCGTGTTTCGTCTTTCACGTCTGGGCTCTCGTGTCTCCCCGCGTTCCCGGTGTCTCCCCGTTTGCCGGTGCCGGGCGGGGCGGTCATCGTGGAGGAGGCGGGGGCTCGGGGCCGTACGGACGATTCTCCGCGCGCGGGTTCGCGACGGAGGGATTCGGAGCATGCCCATGTACGTCGTGAAGAGCCCGCTGCCGGAGGCCGACCTCAAGACCGTGTCCGAGGCGCTGCAGGGTGCCCTGGTCGATCTGGTCGACCTCTCCCTGGTGGCCAAGCAGATCCACTGGAACGTGATCGGGCCGCGTTTCCGCTCCATCCACCTCCAGCTCGACGACGTCGTGGCCACCGCCCGGACGCATTCCGACACGGTGGCGGAACGGGCCGCGACCCTGGGCGTCTCTCCCGACGGGCGGGCCGGCACGGTCTCCGGCACCAGCGGCATCGGCAAGGCCCCCGACGGCTGGGTCAAGGACACGGACGCGGTGGGAACGCTCGTGGACGCGCTGGGCGCGGTCATCACACGGATGCGGGAACGGGTGAAGTCCACCGCGGACCCCGACCCGGTGAGCCAGGACATCTTCATCGGGA
Organism: Streptomyces sp. NPDC046862; assembly: GCF_040704615.1. Taxonomy (NCBI): domain Bacteria; kingdom Bacillati; phylum Actinomycetota; class Actinomycetes; order Kitasatosporales; family Streptomycetaceae; genus Streptomyces; species Streptomyces sp. NPDC046862. The sequence goes on from NZ_JBEYXP010000072.1 coordinate 18,938, forward strand.
TCACCGCGGATCTCGAGAAGCACCACTGGATGTTCCAGGCGGAGCACGGGTGACAGGGGAGGGCCGGAGGCGGTCTCGGGCGGCCTCGGTGGGCGGGGCGCGCTCGAGGTGGCGTGTGCGTGCGTGCGCGGGTGGTGTGCGCCCCGTGTGGTGCGAGCGCCGTGTCACAGCGAGGGGAGTGCGCCGGGTCCGGGGGCTGGGCGTTGTCCATGCGAGTGCGGTGCGCCCCTGTGCCGGGGGTGCGCCCTGCCGAGCGGTGCGGCCGGCGGCCTAGCGTCTAGCGTCGGGCCGGGGGGCGTGGAACGGCCCCGGGTTGCCGGGGCGGCCTGGAGGTGGCGGCCATGCGGACAGTGCGCTGGGGGCGCGGGTGGCGCTGGGGGGCGGCACTGGGGCTCGGGGCGCTGTGGTGGTGGGGCGTGCTGCGGCTCGCCCTGGCGCCGGACGCGGGTCCGGTGGAGGCGGCCATAGCGGCCGGGGGGTGGGGGCTGAGCCTGCTGCCGGTGCACTGTGTGCCGAAGGGGGCGAGAAGGCCCAAGGAGGAGGCGAGCGGGCCCGAGAAGGGGGAGAGCGGGCCGCAGGAGGGGGCGTCGGCCCCGACAGGGGAGCCAGGGCCGACGGGGGTGGGGGAGACGGCTGGGGCGGAGCGGCGATGACGTGAGGCCCGGTGGCCCGCGATCGGTTGGGGACCGGCGCGGGCGAACTCCGGGAACCGGCATCGTCTGCCTCCGCCCCAGCCGCCCCAACCGCCGCACGCGTCCGTCTCCGACGTCACCAGGGCATCGCCACCCCGCCGTTCGGCCGGAGTATCTGGCCCGTCGTGAACGACGACGCGTCGGAGGCCAGGTGCAGGACGGCGTGCGCGATCTCGTCCGGTTCGCCGACCCGGTCCAGGGGCGAGAGCCGCGCCATGACCTTTTCCGTGCGCGCCTGCGCCTCGTCGTCGTGGCGGTCCGTCATGGGCGTCCTGATCCAGCCCGGTGCCACCGCGTTGACGCGGATGCCGTGCGGGCCGACCTCGGTCGCCAGGGTCTTCGTCAGCTGGACGACCGCCGCCTTCGCCACGCCGTAACAGAGCAGGCCGGGGCCGCCGGTGTCGACGGCGCCCGAGGCCATGGTGACGATGCTTCCCCGGGTCCCGCCCTCGATCATGAGGCGGGCCGCCTCCTGGCAGGCGTACAGCACGCCCTTGAAGTTGACGCCCCACACCCGGTCGAGGTCCTCGTCGCGGGTCTCCAGGACCGGGCTGCTGTGCATGATCCCGGCGACCGCCGCCATCACGTCGAGCCGCTCACAGCCCGCCACGGCCCGGCGGAGCTGTTCGCGGTCGGTGACGTCGAGGTGGTGGGTGTGCGCGGTGCCGCCCGCGCCCTTGATGACGGTGGCGGTCTCGTGCAGCCCTTGGGCGTCGCGGTCCGCGCAGTGCACGGTCGCGCCCGCCTCGGCGAGCAGCACGGCGCAGGCGCGCCCGATACCGCTGCCGGCGCCGGTGACGAATGCGGTGCGTCCGGTGAGGTCGTACGCCGTGACGGGCATGAGACGACCGTACGAGGAATTCTGACGGCCCGTCAATTGATGGGTCCGCACTTGGTGGCCGATCCGCGCTTGCCCAGTCCGTGCTTGGCCGCTTCGCGCTTGGCCGGGCCGTCAACGGGCTGTACGGCGCCGGGTCGGTCCGGCCGCGCGGGTGCCCGGAGCCGGGGCCGGGCCCGTCTGGCAGGCGGGGCACCAGTAGGTGGGGCGCTCGCGGGAGCCGTCGCCCTGGTTCGCCGAACGGACGGGAGTGCGGCAGCGCAGGCAGGGGCGGGGAGCGCGGCCGTACACGAAGTGGCTCTGGTCGCGGCGGCCCGTGGTGACGCGGACCGGGCGGTCGCGGTTGACCTCCAGGAGCTTCTGGGCGAGTGCGGGGAGCTTGGCCGCGCGGTCCTCGGGGAGCTCGCCGACGGGGAGCCACGGGGTCGCCCCGAGCAGGAAGCAGAGCTCGCTCTTGTACACGTTGCCGATACCGGCGAGGTTGCGCTGGTCGAGGAGGGTCTCGCCGAGGGGGCGGGCCGGGTCGCCCAGGAGGTTGGCGAGAGCCCGGTCGGGGTCCCAGTCCGGGCCGAGGAGGTCGGGGCCGAGGTGGCCGACGGCCCGGTCCTCCTCCGAGGTGCGGAGCAGTTCCAGCACGGGGAGGCGGTAGCCGACGGCCGTGTGGCCGGCCGTGCCGAGGACGGCCCGGATCTGGTGTGCGGGACCGCCGGTCCAGCGCCGGCCGGTCGCGTACACCTTCCACGAGCCGTCCATCCGCAGATGCGAGTGCAGGGTCAGGCCGCCCTCGACGCGGGTGAGGAGGTGCTTGCCGCGCGGTGTGACGTCCAGGACGGTGCGGCCGGTGAGATCGGCTGTCGCGTTCCTCGGCACCCGGAGGTCGAAGCGGGTCAGCACGTGGCCCGCGAGGGCGCTGTGCAGCCGTCTCGCGGCCTGCCAGACGGTGTCTCCTTCGGGCATGGGTCCAGGGTGGCACGCCGGTGGGCGGTGTGGTGGGCGGGTGGGGTTCCGCCGGGGTGCCCGGCCGCCGGGGTCAGGCGCGGAGCCGCAGCCCCCGTGGGGTCGCTATGAAGCCCGCTCCTTCCAGGAGGGTGCCGTAGGGGGACGTGAGGGCGGAGGCTCCGTTGACGCGCTCCACCGTGACGGTGCCCAGGGAGCCCGCGCGCGCGGACGAGGAGAGCGCTTCGGCGGCGGCCAGGAGCCGTGGATCCTCGGTGGCCGTGCCGTCCGGGTCCGAGGGCCAGGCGAGCAGCGTCTTGCCGCCGCGCTCCATGTACAGGGTCAGCTCTCCGTCGACCAGCACGACCAGGGAGCCGGCCTTGCGGCCTGGTTTGTGACCGGCACCGGTGGGGGGCTCGGGCCAGGGGAGGGCGGCGCCATAGGCGTTGGCGGGGTCGGCGGCGGCCAGGACCACGGATCGGGTGGTGCCGTTGCGACGCGTACGGCTGACGGGGAGGCGGGGCGGCGGTGTGTAGCCGTAGCTGTCGGGGAAGTCGGCACCGCCATCAGGGCCTGAGGGGAGGTCGGTTCCGGTGGCGCGGCCCGCTGGGAGGCCGGTCCCGGCGTCGTGGCCCGCGGGGAAGTCGGCCCAGTCCCCGCGGTTCGCGGGGAAGTCCGGTGGGCCGAAGGCCGGCTCGGGCGCGGATTCGCCGCGGTCCCGGGCGCTCGCCGTCGCGCGCAGGCGGTCCACCGCGCCGTCCATCGCGAACTGGGCCGCGCCGAGCCCCTCCACCACGTACCCGCGCCGGGCCTGGCCGCTCTCCTCGAAGACGGACAGCACGCGGTACGTCGCCGAGAAGCCGCCCTCGACCCCCTCGGCGGCCACGGCGCCCCGGGTCACCACGCCGTGCCGGTCGAGGAGGGTGCGGGCGAGCGCGTGGGCGCGCACGGTGGGGTCGGGCTCATGCGCGGGGAGCAGCGACCAGCGGCCCGCGACCGTGGGAGGTCCGGTACGGGACTGGGGGCGCGCGGCGGCCGTCAGCGAGCCGTAACGGCCGCGCGGGATCGTGCGTTTGGCGCGGTGGGCGGTGGAGCCGGCGGTGCGGCCCGAGCCGAGGACGGCTCGCATCGGGGCCAGTGTGTCGTTCGTGAGCCGGCCGGACCAGGTCAGGTCCCAGATGGCGTCGGCGAGTTGGGGGTCGGTGGCGTCGGGGTGGGTGGTGGCGCGGACCTGGTCGGCGATCTGGCGGAAGAACAGGCCGTAGCCCCCGGAGAGGCTGTCCAGCACCGACTGGTGGAGCGCGGTCAGCTCCAGGGGGTGCGGGGAGGGCAGGAGGAGCGGGGCCGCGTCCGCCATGAAGAGGGAGACCCAGCCGTCCTTGCCGGGAAGGGCTCCCGCACCGGCCCACACGATCTCTCCGGCCGACGTGAGCTCGTCGAGCATCGAAGCGGTGTAGCCCGCCACCCGGGACGGCAGGACCAGTTTCTCCAGGGCGGAGGCGGGGACGGAGGCGCCCTGGAGCTGTTCGACGGCACGCACCAGTCCGTCGATGCCCCGCAGTCCATGGCCGTTGCCCACATGCTGCCACTGGGGCAGGAACTGGGCGAGCGCGGCGGGCGGCACCGGCTCCAGCTCGTGCCGCAGCGCGGCGAGGGAGCGGCGGCGCAAACGGCGCAGCACGGCCGCGTCGCACCACTCCTGTCCGATGCCCGCCGGGTGGAACTCTCCCTGGACGATGCGTCCGCCCGCGGCGAGCCGCTGCAGCGCGCCCTCCGTGACGGCCACCCCGAGACCGAAGCGGGCCGCCGCCGTGGCCGAGGTGAAGGGGCCGTGGGTGCGCGCGTACCGGGCGAGGAGGTCGCCGAGCGGGTCCTTGACCGGCTCGGTGAACGCCTCGGGGACGCCCACGGGCAGAGCCGTGCCCAACGCGTCGCGCAGGCGGCCCGCGTCCTCGATCGCCGCCCAGTGGTCGGCGCCGGCGACGCGCACCCGGATGACGCGGCGCGCCCCCGCCAGCTCCCGGGCCCACTGCGGCTCGGCGCCGCGCTCCGTCAACTCCGCGTCCGTGAGCGGGCCCAGCAGCCGCAGCACGTCCGCGACGCCCTCGGGGTCCTTGACGCGGCGGTCCTCCGTGAGCCACTGGAGCTCGCGCTCCAGCTCGGAAAGGACCTCGGCGTCCAGCAGCTCCCGCAGCTCCGCCTGGCCCAGCAACTCGGCCAGCAGCCGCGAGTCCAGCGACAGGGCGGCGGCCCGCCGCTCGGCCAGCGGGGAGTCGCCCTCGTACAGGAACTGGGCGACGTACCCGAAGAGCAGGGAGCGGGCGAAGGGCGACGGCTCCGGTGTGGTGACCTCGACGAGCCGCACCTTGCGGGACTCGATGTCACCCATCAGCTCGGTGAGGCCGGGTACGTCGAAGACGTCCTGGAGGCATTCGCGGACCGCCTCGAGGACAATCGGGAACGAGCCGAACTCGCTAGCCACCTCCAGCAGTTGGGCCGCCCGCTGGCGCTGCTGCCACAGCGGGGTGCGCTTGCCGGGGTTGCGCCGGGGCAGCAGCAGCGCACGGGCGGCGCACTCGCGGAACCGGGACGCGAACAGCGCCGAGCCGCCGACCTGGTCGGTGACGATCTGGTCGACCTCGCCCTTGTCGAACACGACGTCCGCGGCGCTCACGGGCGCCCGCTCGGCGTCGTACTCCGTGCCACGCTTTCCCGGCCGGGGGTCCGGGGGTTGTCCCCCGGGAGAATGCAGCCTGGGCTCCTGGTCGAGCAGGTCCAGGTCCATCAGCCCGGCGTCGGGGAGGCGCAGCACGATGCCGTCGTCGGCGTGCATCACCTGGGCGTCCATGCCGTACCGCTCGGACAGGCGCGCGCCGAGGGCGAGGGCCCAGGGGGCGTGGACCTGGGCGCCGAACGGTGAGTGCACGACGACCCGCCAGTCGCCCAGCTCGTCGCGGAAGCGCTCGACGACGATCGTGCGGTCGTCGGGGACGTGACCGGCGGCCTCGCGCTGCTCCGCCAGGTACGACAGGACGTTGTCCGCGGCCCAGGCGTCGAGGCCGGCGGCGAGCAGACGCAGGCGGGCGTCGTCCTGAGGCAGGGAGCCGACCTCGCGCAGGAACGCGCCCACCGCACGGCCCAGTTCCAGCGGGCGGCCGAGTTGGTCGCCCTTCCAGAAGGGCAGCCGCCCGGGGACGCCGGGAGCCGGGGAGACCAGGACGCGGTCGCGTGTGATGTCCTCGATGCGCCAGGAGCTGGTGCCCAGCGTGAAGACGTCGCCGACGCGGGACTCGTACACCATCTCCTCGTCGAGCTCGCCGACCCGGCCGCCGCCCTTCTTCGGGTCGGCGCCCGCGAGGAACACCCCGAAGAGCCCGCGGTCCGGGATCGTGCCCCCCGACGTGACGGCCAGGCGCTGTGCTCCCGGGCGGCCGGTGATCGTGCCGGCGACGCGGTCCCACACCACGCGCGGGCGCAACTCGGCGAAGGCGTCGGACGGATAGCGGCCCGCGAGCATGTCGAGCACGGCGGTGAACGCCGACTCGGGCAGCGAGGCGAAGGGGGCCGCGCGGCGGACCATGGCCAGCAGGTCGTCGACCTGCCAGGTGTCCAGGGCGGTCATCGCGACGAGCTGCTGCGCCAGCACGTCCAGGGGGTTGGCGGGGATCTTCAGGGACTCGATGGAGCCGGTGCGCATCCGCTCGGTGACGACGGCGGACTGGACGAGGTCGCCGCGGTACTTGGGGAAGACCACGCCCCGGGAGACCGCGCCCACCTGATGGCCCGCGCGGCCCACGCGCTGCAGGCCGGAGGCCACGGAGGGCGGCGACTCCACCTGGACCACGAGGTCCACCGCCCCCATGTCGATGCCGAGCTCCAGGCTGGAGGTGGCGACCACCGCCGGGAGGCGCCCGGCCTTGAGGTCCTCCTCGACCACGGAGCGCTGCTCCTTGGAGACCGAGCCGTGATGGGCACGGGCGATCACCGGGGGAGCGCCCTGGGCGGCGCCCGAGCCGCCCATGAGCTCGGCGGGGGCGTGGTGCTCGTCGAGGGGTTCGCCTGTCGCGCGCTCGTACGCGATCTCGTTGAGCCGGTTGCAGAGGCGCTCCGCGAGGCGGCGGGAGTTGGCGAACACGATCGTCGAGCGGTGGGCCTGGACGAGGTCGGTGATCCGCTCCTCGACGTGCGGCCAGATCGACGGGCGCTCGGCACCCTCGGAGCCGTCGGCGACCGGGGAGCCTCCCAGCTCGCCCAGGTCCTCGACCGGGACGACCACGGAGAGGTCGAACTCCTTGCCGGACGTCGGCTGGACGATCTCCACCTTGCGGCGGGGGGACAGGTAGCGGGCGACCTCGTCGACCGGACGGACCGTCGCGGAGAGGCCGATGCGGCGGGCCGGCCTCGGCAGGAGCTCGTCCAGGCGCTCCAGCGAGAGCGCCAGGTGCGCGCCGCGCTTGGTGCCCGCCACGGCGTGCACCTCGTCGAGGATCACCGTGTCGATGCCGGTCAGCGCCTCGCGCGTGGCCGAGGTGAGCATCAGGAACAGTGATTCCGGGGTGGTGATCAGGATGTCCGGGGGGCGGGTGGACAGGGCCCGGCGCTCGGCGGCGGGGGTGTCGCCTGACCGGATGCCGACCTTGACCTCGGGCTCGGGCAGGCCCAGTCGGACGGCTTCCTGGCGGATGCCGGTCAGCGGGCTGCGGAGGTTGCGCTCCACGTCGACGGCGAGGGCCTTGAGCGGGGACACGTAAAGGACGCGGCAGCGCTTCTTCGGATCGGCGGGGGGCGGGGTGGAGGCCAGCTGGTCGAGGGCGGCGAGGAAGGCGGCAAGGGTCTTGCCGGAGCCGGTGGGGGCGACGACCAGCACGTCCGAGCCCTCGGCGATCGCCCGCCAGGCGCCGGACTGGGCCGCGGTGGGCGCGGGAAAGGCCCCCGTGAACCAGCCGCGGGTCGCGGGGGAGAAGGCGTCGAGCGCGGAACTGACCATGTGCCCATGGTGCACCCGACCACTGACAGTGCCTCTGGCGGTTGGGCGGGGCGTTCTCTTCTGCCGGGTTCTGTTCGGGGGTGGCTGCGGGGTTGTGTGCGGCTGGTCGCGCGGTTCCTCGCGCCCCTTTCGGGGCGCGTCCCCCTCGGAGTGTCGAGTGGCTGTGGCGCCGGGTGAGCCCGGGTCTTTCAGGGGCGCGGCCGTCCGTAGGCGTCGAGTGTGCGCAAGGCCTCGATGGTGACGATCGGGCGGCTCTCCAGGGTGGTGGTCGGAGCCCACTGGCGCCACCGGATGGGCCAGCCGCCGTCCTCCCGCTGCTCGCTCACCAGGAAGTCCAGCGAGCGGGTCATCTCCTCGTCGGTGAACCACCCGCGCGCGAGGGAGCCGGGAGTGCGGGCGAAGTCGTGCGGGAAGTGGTGCTCGCCCGGCGCGTACCCGGGCGACACCGGGTACGCCTCCAGATGGTCGGGGTCCAGCGCGGCGAGGCGGTGTTCGCGGACCAGGCGGCCGAGCCGGTCGGCGGCCGCCTCCGCGCGCGAGCGGTCGGGAACCGAGTCCAGGAAGGCCACGGCCGCCTCGATCTCGTACGGATGTGACTTCGCCAGGGACTCGACCGCCTGCCAGCAGAAGTCGGTGGCCCGGAACAGCCACGCGTGCCACACCTCGTTGCGGTGCAGCATGCCCACCACGGGGCCGGTGGCCAGGAGATCGCTGGGCGGGTCGTCGACGACGCTGATGAAGGGTGCCGCGGGGTAGCCCCGCTGAGCGGGATGGATCGCCGGGAGGGCACCGTCCGGGGTCGACACGGACGTCAGATAGCGGCACACGCGTTCCGCCCGCTGACCGCCGCAGCGCCCGATCGAGTCCAGGACGCGCAGCGCGTGCCCGGTGTGCAGCGGCTGGCTCACCGGCCCGCGCAGATCGGGCTCGAGCGCGTGGCCGTACCCCTCGTCCTCGTTGCGGTAGGCGGTCAGCGCGGTCTCCACCGCGTCGGCGCTCCCGCCGAGGAAGTGGTACGCGAAGCGGCGCTGCTCCAGCACGCGCGCGGTGAGCCAGACGAACTGTTCGGCGCGGGCGAGCGGGCTGGGCGCCGGGGGCGTCGGGGGGAGTGGGGATGCTCCGGTTTCGGCCATGCGTCAGACCGTAGGGCGGAAAGCGGTCTCGGCAAGCCGTCCCGGCTCGGCCCACCCCCTGGGGCGGGATACTGGAGGCATGCGGTTGACGGTCTTCTGGCAGCGGATGGCGGATCACTTCGGCGCGGGGTACGCCGACACCTTCGCGCGCGACCACGTGATGTCCGAACTCGGCGGACGGACCGTGCACGAGGCGCTCGACTCCGGCTGGGAGGCCAGGGACGTGTGGCGCGTGGTGTGCGCGTCCATGGACGTTCCGGACGAACGGCGCTGAACCCGCCCGAACGCATCGGGCGGGACGGCGGTCGCGGGCGTGAAGATTCGGGGGCGGCGGCCGATTGTCGGCGGCGTGGGTGAGACTTGGTCCGTGGCTCCCACAGACGAGACCGCGGCTCGCGCGGACGAGACCGCGCAGGTCGACCAGCACGCATCCCCGGTCGGCACCACGCCGACCACCCGCCCCCCGTCAGGTGACGCCGCGGGGCGGGAGCGCATGCCGCGCTGGCTGCCGCGCGCCATGGTGCTGGCGCTCGCGCTCGTCGCCGTGTTCCAGCTGGGCAACTGGGCGTTCCACCAGCTCATCGGGCTGCTGATCAACATCCTCATCGCGTTCTTCCTGGCGCTCGCCATAGAGCCCGCGGTCAGCTGGATGGCTTCGAAGGGCCTGCGCAGAGGGTTCGCCACCTTCCTCGTCTTCTTCGGCACGCTGATCGTGGCCGCCGGATTCGTCACACTGCTCGGCTCGATGCTCGCGGGCCAGATCATCAAGATGATCGAGGGCTTCCCCGAGTACCTCGACTCCGTCATCAGCTGGGTCAACACGACGTTCCACACCGAGCTGAAGCGGGTGGACATCCAGGAAGGCCTGCTCCGCTCCGACTGGCTCCAGAAGTACGTGCAGAACAGCGCCACCGGTGTCCTGGACGTCTCCGCGCAGGTCCTCGGTGGCCTCTTCCAGCTGCTGACGATCGCGCTGTTCTCGTTCTACTTCGCCGCCGACGGCCCCCGGCTGCGGCGCGCCCTGTGCTCCGTGCTGCCGCCCGCGAAGCAGGCCGAGGTGCTGCGCGCGTGGGAGATCGCGGTCGACAAGACCGGTGGCTATCTGTACTCGCGCGGCCTGATGGCGCTGATCTCCGGGGTGGCCCACTACATCCTGCTGGAGTACCTCGGGGTGAACTACGCCCCTGTCCTCGCCGTCTGGGTCGGCCTGGTCTCCCAGTTCATCCCCACCATCGGCACCTACCTCGCGGGTGCCCTGCCGATGCTGATCGCCTTCACGGTCAACCCGTGGTACGCGCTGTGGGTGTTGGGTTTCGTCGTGATCTACCAGCAGTTCGAGAACTACGTGCTGCAGCCCAAGCTGACCGCCAAGACGGTCGACGTCCATCCTGCGGTCGCCTTCGGGTCGGTCATCGCGGGCACCGCGCTCCTCGGCGCCGTCGGCGCGCTGATCGCCATCCCGGCGGTCGCCACACTGCAGGCGTTCCTCGGGGCGTACGTGAAGCGGTACGACGTCACGGACGACCCCCGGGTGCACGGGCACCGCAAGCGGACTCCGGGCAGCGTCCTCGCCCGCGCGCGCCGGCTGCTCGAGCCGAAGCGGGAGCCGGAGCGGGAGCCGGAGCGGGAGCCGGAGCGGGAACTGGAGCAGCAGCCGGAGAGCGGCGCTTCCTGACGCGGGTCCCGTGGGGCCGGGGTGCGTGTGTGACGCGCCGTCGGCGCTCGCGCGGCTGCGCTTGACACCAAAATCGAACATCCGTTCTTATGGAGGCTCCGGCGGGAACCTCGGCGAGAGCCCCGGCGGGGATTTCAGCACGATTTTCGCGGAGATGTACCCGAGTTATCCACAGGCGGGACGGGCGTCGGGGCCCATTGTCAGTGGCAGGCGTTAGCGTCTTTCACGTGAAGCGATCGACTCAAGCAAATCGGGTGGAACCCATGGCAGGAACCGACCGCGAGAAGGCGCTCGACGCCGCACTCGCACAGATTGAACGGCAATTCGGCAAGGGCGCGGTCATGCGCATGGGCGACCGGACGATGGAGCCCATCGAGGTCATCCCGACCGGGTCGACCGCCCTCGACGTGGCCCTCGGTGTGGGCGGTCTGCCCCGCGGCCGTGTCGTGGAGGTCTACGGCCCGGAGTCCTCGGGTAAGACGACCCTGACCCTGCACGCGGTGGCGAACGCGCAGAAGGCCGGCGGCCAGGTCGCCTTCGTGGACGCGGAGCACGCCCTCGACCCCGAGTACGCGAAGAAGCTCGGCGTCGACATCGACAACCTGATCCTGTCCCAGCCGGACAACGGTGAGCAGGCGCTGGAAATCGTGGACATGCTCGTCCGCTCCGGCGCGCTCGACCTCATCGTCATCGACTCCGTCGCCGCGCTCGTCCCTCGCGCGGAGATCGAGGGCGAGATGGGCGACTCGCACGTGGGTCTGCAGGCCCGTCTGATGAGCCAGGCCCTGCGGAAGATCACCAGCGCGCTCAACCAGTCCAAGACCACCGCGATCTTCATCAACCAGCTCCGCGAGAAGATCGGCGTCATGTTCGGCTCCCCGGAGACCACGACCGGTGGCCGGGCGCTCAAGTTCTACGCCTCGGTGCGCATCGACATCCGCCGCATCGAGACCCTGAAGGACGGCACGGACGCGGTCGGCAACCGCACCCGCTGCAAGGTCGTCAAGAACAAGGTCGCGCCGCCCTTCAAGCAGGCCGAGTTCGACATCCTCTACGGCCAGGGCATCAGCCGCGAGGGCGGCCTGATCGACATGGGCGTGGAGCACGGCTTCGTCCGCAAGGCCGGCGCCTGGTACACGTACGAGGGCGACCAGCTCGGCCAGGGCAAGGAGAACGCGCGCAACTTCCTGAAGGACAACCCCGACCTCGCCAACGAGATCGAGAAGAAGATCAAGGAGAAGCTGGGCGTCGGGGTCCGGCCCGAGGAGCCCGCCGCCGAGCCGGGCACGGACGCGGCGATCTCGGCCACCGCCGCGGACGAGGCCGCTAAGACGGCACCCGCTGCGGCTGCCAAGGCTCCCAAGTCCAAGGCCTCGACCGCCAAGAGCTGACCCGTACAGTGCCTGACTCACAAGCGTGGCGAACGGAACGGACGGAGTACACCCACCCGCTCCCCCCTGAGGACGAGGGGCTCAGGGGAGACGGAGGCGTCAGCGGGCACGATGGCCGACCGGACCGCGATGCCGGGCCGCGCGGCGGGCGTGGCCGTGGGCGCCGCGGACGGGGCACCGGCGAGTCGTCCGGGGGCCCACAGGACGGAGGCTCCCCTTTCTCGTCGAGGGCCGAGAAGAGGGAGCCCCCAGGGGACCCGGCTGAGCAGGCGCGGGCGATCTGCCTGCGCCTGCTCACCGGGACTCCGCGCACGCGAAAGCAGCTCGCGGACGCGTTGCGCAAACGGGAGATCCCCGAGGACGTGGCGGACGAGGTGCTGTCACGGTTCGAGGAGGTCGGCCTGATCAACGACAGCGCGTTCGCGGACGCCTGGGTGGAGTCCCGGCACCACGGCCGGGGGCTGGCCAGGCGGGCCCTCGCCCGGGAGCTGCGGACCAAGGGGGTGGACTCGGCGCTCGTCGACGAGGCCGTCGCCCAGCTCGACTCCGAGCAGGAGGAGGCCACGGCGCGCGAGCTCGTCGCCCGTAAGCTGCGTTCCACGCGTGGCCTCGACCGCGACAAACGGCTTCGGCGCCTGGCCGGCATGCTCGCCCGCAAGGGCTATTCCGAGGGCATGGCCCTTCGGGTGGTGCGGCAGGCACTGGAGGAAGAGGGGGAGGACACGGAGGGATTGGGGGACGACGGGTTCTGACCGGGGCTCGGGATGTGGCCGCTGGACCGGCGGCCGGAAGAGGATGGGCAGGACGGAAGAGGGACGGAGAAGAGGGAGCCCGCAGTGGGCTCCCTCAGGGCTCGGCTCCTAGGACGCCACCGGCAGCCCGGCAGCCCTCCACGCCTGGAAGCCGCCCACGAGGTCGGTCGCCCGGTGCAGCCCCAGTTGCCGCAAGGACGCGGCGGCGAGGCTGGAGGCGTAGCCCTCGTTGCAGACGACCACGACGTGGAGGTCGTGACTCGTGGCCTCGGGCGCGCGGTGGCTGCCCTGCGGGTCGAGCCGCCACTCCAGCTCGTTGCGTTCGACGACCAGGGCGCCGGGGATGAGGCCGTCGCGGTCGCGCAGGGCGGCGTAGCGGATGTCGACCAGGAGAGCCGTGCCTGTCCGGGCGGCGTCGTACGCGTCCTTCGGTTCGACCCGCTCGAGCCCCTCGCGGACACGCTCCAGCAACTCGTCGATACCGACGGGGCGTTCGACGGCCGGGTCGCGCTCGGTGGTGCTCACTGCCAGTCCTCGGGGCGCTCGACCTGCTCCAGACGGAGTACCGGACCCGTACGGCTGTAGCGGCGGATCCGGGGGAGGGGCGGGTAGTAGGCGTGGACGGAGATCGCGTGCTGCTCGGTGGACACGTTGAGGACCTCGTGCACGTGGTGCCGGCCGAACGCCCGGCCCTTGCCGGCCGTCAACTGCCGTACGCGGTCCACGTCTTCGGCGAGTTCCAGCGTCTTCCAGCCGTCGGTGGGCAGCCGGGCGGTGAGCGAGTTCTCCGTCAGCTCACCGGAGGCGGTGACGAAGGCGCCCACGGAGTCGGCGTGGTCGTGCCAGCCCGTCCCGGTGCCGGGCGGCCAGCCGATCAGCCACGCCTCGCTGCCGCCGGGGCCGTCGAGACGTACCCAGGTGCGGCCCTCGGGGTCGAGGGGGAGAGCGGCGATCAAATCGGCGTCTGCGGCGGCACGGCGCGCGAAGTCGAGCAGTTCCGCCTGGGTCGGGGCGGACGCGGCGGAAGGGGAGTCGGAGGCGGTGGACGTGGGGGCAGCGGAGGGCGCGGTGCGGGAAACAGACACGGGTACCGTCCTGAGGAGCTGATGAGCGTTCGCGTGGAGGCGCGCAGACCGAGAACGGGCGCGCGGAGAAGAAAAAGGGATGCGAATTCAGCAGGACGGACGACACACGCAGCCCGCATAGCGGACGAGGTCCATATGGACCCTCCGCCACAGGCGCACACAGGTGTCGGTCACGATCCGGAGTACACCATGGTCGCGGAAACGGGTCAACTCACAGTCACTATGTGGACCTGACGGTGACCGTGAGTTCGACCCGCCGGCTCAGCCGGCCGTACCCTTGCCGGTCCCGTTCCCCGCACCGGTCCCGGCCTCCTCTCCCGTTCCGGCCCCCGCTCCCGTTCCCGTGGCTGCCTTCGGCTTCCCAGAGCCGCCCGAGCCGCCCGAGCCGCCCGAGCCGCCCAGGGTCGCCTCCGCCGCCGCGTACAGGTCCGCCGGGCGTACCCCGCTGAGCGCGGTGACCAGGTGGCCGTCCGGCCGGATCAGCAGCACCGTGTGCGCGGCCGCGCCCGGGTAGCTCTCGGCGACCAGCAGTTCGGCGGGGTGCGGCAGCGCGGTCACCGCGGCGGCCAGTCGTGGCATGATCCCGGCGCTGACCCAGTGCTTGCGGGCCCAGACCCCCGTACCCGGTGCGATCAGCAGGACAAGCAGCGCTCCGCGCCCAAGCCGGTCCCGCAGGCGCACGAAGGTGCCGTCCTCGGCGGTCACCCGCACGTCGACGACCTGAGAACCGGGGGAGGTCTCGACGGCGGTCTCCGACTCGGCGCGTGGAGGCGCGAGCGGTGAATCGGCGTACGCCCCGGGCGCGCCCAGCGGGCCGCGCCCCAAGTGCCCGTCCGTGAGCAGCGCGTCATGACCGCGGGACGAGCCGGGGACGTACGACCGCAGGCCCTTGCCGCCGCGCAGCAGGGGCAGTGCCTGGTCGGCGGCACGCAGCCGGGCGGCGACCATCCCTCGCCGTTCCGTCTGGTAGCTGTCGAGCAGCGCCTCGTGGGGGCCGTGGTGCCAGGCGAGCGCCAGCTTCCAGGCGAGGTTGTCGGCGTCCCGCAGGCCCTCGTCGAGGCCTTGGGTGCCGAGCGCGCCCAGCAGGTGCGCGGCGTCCCCGGCGAGGAAGACCCGGCCGGCCCGCCAGCGACGGGCGAGACGGTGGTGGACGGTGTGGACTCCGGTGTCCAGCAGGTCGTACGGAGGGGTCGGGCCCGAGGTCCAGCCCGCGAGGGTCTCCCGGATGCGCGCCACCAGCACGTCCGGTGTGACCAGGTCCTTGCCCGGCGGCAGCAGCCAGTCCAGGCGCCACACGCCGTCAGGGAGGGGACGCGCGGTGATCTCCCCGGCCGCGGGCCCGGACGTCCGCCACGGCGGCGCCCGGTGCAGCAACGCTTCCCCCGGCCAAGGGAGTTCCGTCCGCAGCGCCGCCACGGCGTGCCGTTCCACCGCCGTACGTCCGGGGAAGCGGATGTCCTGGAGCTTGCGCACCGTCGAGCGGGGGCCGTCGCAGCCGATGAGGTAGCTGCCCCGCCACCAGGTGCCCTTGGGGCCGCGGGTGTGCGCCGTGACGCCCGACGGCTCCTGCTCGACGGCGTCGAGGCGGCTCTCCACGGCCACCTTGACCAGCCGCTCCTCCGCGACGGCGTCGCGCAGCGCGCCCGTCAGCACGTGCTGGGCGAGGTGCAGCGGGGCCGGTCCCGCGGATGCTTCCGGAAGACCCTCCGCGGAACCCCGGGCATCGCCCCCGGCCCCGGCCCCGGCCCCGGCCCCGGCCCCGGCCCCGGCTCCGGACCCGCGCCCGGACCCGCGCCCGGATCCGGCCCCGGACTCGCGCCCGGATCCGGCGGCAGCCTCGCCGGGCATGTCGTCGAAGCGGACGTTCCGCATCACCTGCCGGCGGCGCACGGAACGCCAGCCGCTCCAGAGGAGTCCGGCCCGGGCCAGCGGGAACCCGGTCAGCCGTGTCAGGAGCGCGGTCGTGTCCTCGCGCAGGACGACCGTGCGCGCCAGCCGCTGTTCGTCCTTGCCGGGGCCCTCGTCGAGCACCACGGACGGGACCTCCTGGCGTGCCAGCGCGAGGGCGAGCGTGAGCCCGACGGGCCCCGCCCCGACGATGATCACCGGATCCACGGCGCGGTGCCCCCAGCCTGGAGCGGTGTCCTGCGGAACGTTCGGGAACAGCCAGATGGAGCGGGGTGCACGATCACAGAACGTATGCAACCCACTGCTGGTGTTTGCGTCAAGTGACGGAGGCAGCGGCGCGCGGGCCACTGCCTCCGAATGTCCCCATGTCGTCAGTTGTTCGGCATGTTCGAGCCGTTCAGGGTGTCTTCCCCGTGCCGCCTCCGCCGGTCGTTCCCGGGTCGATGCCGTGCACGCCGACCACCTCACCGGGAGCGTTGAGACCCTCCAGGTCCTCGGCTCCGAGGACCGCGCCCGTGCTCCTCTTGCTGCGGCGCAGCCTGCGCTCCAGCCAGCTGGCGAAGCTGGTCAGGATGAAGTTGAGGACGATGAAGATGACCGCCACGACGATGAAGCTGGGGATGACGTTCGCGAAGTTCGCCGCCAGCGTCTTGCGGGCGTTGAGCAGCTCGGTGAAGTTCAGCATCACGCCGCCGAGGGCGGTGTCCTTCACGATCACGACGAGCTGGCTGACGATCGCCGGCAGCATCACGGTGACGGCCTGCGGCAGCAGGATCGACGTCATGACCTGCGTCTTGCGCAGACCGATCGCCTGGGCGGCCTCCGTCTGGCCCTTGGGCAGCGACAGGATGCCCGCGCGGACGATCTCGGCGAGCACCGAGGCGTTGTAGAGGACGAGGCCGGTGACCACCGCGTACAGCGGTCGGACGTCACTGCTGAAGTCCGAGTAGTCCGAGTAGAACTGGTTGGCGAAGACCATCAGGATCAGCACCGGGATGGCGCGGAAGAACTCGACGACCACGCCGGCCGGGACGCGCACCCACTTGTGGTCCGACAGCCGCGCTATGCCGAAGACCGCACCCAGCGGCAGGGCTATGACCATCGACAGAGCCGCTGCCTTGAGCGTGTTGCCGAGGCCGGGCAGCAGATACGTCGTCCACGCCTGCGACTCGGTGAACGGCTTCCACTTGGCCCAGTCGAGCTGGCCCTTGTCGGACATGGTCTGCCAGGCCCACCAGAGCAGGAGCACCAGCAGGGCGGCGAACACCACCGAGTAGAGGACGTTGCGCCGTTTGGCCCGGGGGCCCGGAGTGTCGTACAGAACGGAACTCATCGCTTCACCGCCAGTCGCTTGCTCAGCCAGCCGAGGAGGAGGCCGGTCGGCAGCGTCAGCACCACGAAGCCCAGCGCGAAGATCGCGGTGATGGCGAGGAGCTGCGCCTCGTTCTCGATCATTTCCTTCATCAACAGCGCGGCCTCCGCCACACCGATGGCGGCCGCGACCGTCGTGTTCTTGGTCAACGCGATCAGTACGTTGGCCAGCGGGCCGATCACCGTACGGAACGCCTGCGGAAGCACGATGAGCGTCAGCACCTGGGTGAAACTCAGCCCGATGGCGCGCGCCGCCTCCGCCTGCCCGACGGGCACCGTGTTGATGCCGGAGCGCAGGGCCTCGCACACGAAGGCCGCGGTGTACGCCGTCAGACCCAGGACAGCGAGCCGGAAGAACTTCGTGTCGAAGTTGTCCTCCGCTCCCATCGTGACGCCGAAGATGTTGGCGAGGCCGAGCGAGGTGAACACGATGATGACGGTCAGCGGGGTGTTCCGCACGATGTTGACGTAGGCGGCGCCGAAGCCGCGCATCAGGGGTACGGGGCTGACGCGCATACCGGCCAGGACCGTGCCCCAGACCAGGGACCCGACGGCCGAGAGCAGTGTCAGTTGCACTGTCGTCCAGAACGCCCCTAGGACGTCGTAGCCTTCAAGAAAGTCGAACACGATCTCCCGCGCTTCCGCGTGTGCCGAGGGCGGCGGTGGGCCGGTCCGCCGAGCGGCCCACCGCCGATTCCTGCCTTACTTGACGACGTTGCCGATCTTCGGGGCGGGCTCGTTCTTGTAGCTCGAGCCGAAGTTGTCCTGGACGGCCTTGTCCCAGGACTTGTCGCTGACCATCTTCTCCAGGGCCTTGTTGATCTTGTCGACCATCTCGGTGTCGCCCTTCTTGACACCGATGCCGTAGTTCTCGTTGCTCAGCTTCAGGCCGACCAGCTTGAACTTGCCCTTGTACTGGTCCTGCGCCGCGTAGCCGGCGAGGATCGAGTCGTCCGTGGTCAGCGCGTCCACGGCGCCGCTCGCGAGCCCGTCGACGCACTCGGAGTACGTGCCGACCTGCTGCAGATTGGCCTTCGGGGCGATCTCGTTCTTCATGTTCTGCGCCGAGGTCGAGCCGGTGACGGAACAGAGCTTCTTGCCGTTGAGGTCCGTGCCCTCCTTGATGCCCTTCTCGTCGGCGCGGACCAGCAGGTCCTGGTGGGCCAGAAGGTACGGGCCGGCGAAGTCGACCTGCTTCTTGCGCTCGTCGTTGATCGAGTAGGAGGCGACGATGAAGTCGACGTCTCCGCGCTTGAGCGCGTTCTCGCGGTCGGCGCTCGGCGTCTCCTTGAACTCGATGTTCTTCGCGTCGTAACCGAGCTGCTTGGCCACGTAGGTGGCGACATCGACGTCGAAGCCCGAGAACGAGCCGTCGGGCTCCTTCAGACCGATGCCCGGCTGGTCGTACTTGATGCCGACGGTGATCTTCTTGCCACCGCCGTTGCCGCTGTCGCCGCCGTCACCGGAGCCGCACGCGGTGGCGGCCAGGGCGAGGGTGAGGACGGTGGCCGAGGCGGCGGTGACCTTGCGGAGCTTCATGGAGCACATCCTTTGTGTGGTGAAGAGATGCGGGCCGTCGGTGCGGAAAGTGGGGCGCAGGCCGTCGGATGCGGGTGGCGCGGGCGGTTGAGGCCGGGGAACACGGGCCCCGGAACAGCGCCCAGGGGTGGCTCAGTGGTGGCTCAGTGGTGAAGGATCTTCGACAGGAAGTCCTTGGCCCGGTCGCTGCGGGGGTTGCTGAAGAACTGGTCCGGCACGGCCTCTTCGACGATGCGGCCGTCGGCCATGAAGACCACGCGGTTGGCGGCCGAGCGGGCGAAGCCCATCTCGTGGGTGACGACCACCATCGTCATGCCGTCGCGGGCGAGCTGCTGCATGACTTCCAGGACCTCGTTGATCATCTCCGGGTCGAGGGCCGAGGTCGGCTCGTCGAAGAGCATGACCTTCGGGTCCATCGCCAGTGCACGGGCGATCGCGACGCGCTGCTGCTGGCCGCCCGAGAGCTGCGCCGGGTACTTGTCGGCCTGCGTGCCCACACCGACGCGGTCGAGCAGGGCGCGCGCCTTCTCCTCGGCCTTCTTCTTGTCGGCCTTGCGGACCTTGATCTGTCCCAGCATCACGTTCTCGAGCACCGTCTTGTGCGCGAAGAGGTTGAAGGACTGGAACACCATGCCGACGTCGGCGCGGAGCCGGGCGAGCTCCTTGCCCTCCGCGGGCAGCGGCTTGCCGTCTATGAGGATCGCACCGTCGTCGATGCTCTCCAGGCGGTTGATGGTGCGGCACAGGGTGGACTTGCCGGACCCCGAGGGCCCGATCACCACGACGACCTCGCCCCGGGCGATGGTCAGATCGATGTCCTGGAGCACGTGCAACGCGCCGAAGTGCTTGTTGACGCTCTTCAGGACGACCAGGTCGTTCGTCTCGGCCACGGCGTCCTTGGCCACCGATACTTCGGTCATCGCTTTCTGGCTCCGTCCTCCTCGGTTTCGGAGGACAGTAATGACAGGCCGCGACCAGCGTCATTACATCTGAGCGAGAATTGAGCATCACGATCCGGTAGCGGAACCGACACTTACCGTAGTGGCCGGGTCATGCAGCGTACCGGCTGCGTAACGCCGGGGGCACCACACTTGACGCGGTCCTGACTCATCGGCGTGACTGCCATGGGGCACGAACGACCCGACGCACAGAAGAACGCCCAGAAGAACGCCCAGGAGAACGCACAGGAGGGGGCCGGAATGAGACTGCTCCTCGTCGAGGACGACAACCACGTCGCGGCCGCCTTGTCCGCGGTGCTGGCGCGGCACGGCTTCGACGTCACACACGCCCGCAGCGGCGAGGAGGCGCTCCAGGCGCTGGTCCCCGAGAGTGACGGGTTCGGCGTCGTGCTGCTGGACCTCGGCCTGCCCGACCAGGACGGTTACGAGGTCTGCGGCAAGATCCGCAAGCGCACCGGCACCCCGGTGATCATGGTCACCGCCCGCTCCGACGTACGGTCCCGGATCCACGGCCTGAACCTCGGCGCCGACGACTACGTGGTCAAGCCGTACGACACCGGGGAGTTGCTCGCCCGTATCCACGCGGTGAGCCGGCGCAGCGTCCCTGACGACGCGTCGGAGGCAGGCGACAGCGCGCTCCATCTGGGGTCCGTGCGCATCGAGTTGCCGACCCGTCAGGTCAGCGTGGACGGCTCGGTGGTGCAGTTGACGCGTAAGGAGTTCGATCTGCTCGCCCTGCTCGCCCAGCGGCCCGGGGTGGTCTTCCGCAGGGAGCAGATCATCAGCGAGGTGTGGCGCACCAGTTGGGAGGGGACCGGGCGCACCCTGGAGGTGCACGTGGCGTCCCTGCGGTCCAAACTGCGCATGCCCGCACTGATCGAGACAGTACGCGGAGTCGGGTACCGGCTCGTCACCCCCGCGTCATAGCGTGCCCGCGTGCGCACTCGTCTTCTCCCGCTGCTCATCGTCCTCATGGCCGCCGTGCTGCTCGCACTCGGCATCCCGCTGGGGGTGAGCCTGGCCGCCGCGGAGCAGCAGAAGGTGGTCGTCGACCGTATCGACGACACCGCCCGGTTCGCGGCGCTCGCTCAGTGGGTCACCGAACGCCCCTCGGGCTCACGGATCGACGTCGCCGACGAGCGCTACGAGACCCTGCAGAAGGAGATCGACCGCTACGAGAAGGTGTACGGCATCCGGGCGGGCGTCTTCGACCGCTACGCGCAGCCCACGGTGAACGCGCCGCGCAACTGGTACGTGCCGAACCGGGGCGAGGGCCGCGACGCGTTCGACGAGGCCAGGGCGGGCCGCCGCAGCCACGACCCGGAGCAGGTGTGGCCTTGGCAGCGCCACTGGCTCGTCGTGGCGTCACCGGTCATCCGGGACGGGGACGTCGTGGCCGTCGTCGTCACCGACTCGCCCACCGGGAAGATGCGGTCGGAGATCCTGCGCGGCTGGCTGGTCATCGCCGCGGGCCTGGTCGCCGCGATGCTCCTCGCCGTCGGGGCCGCGCTGCGGCTGTCCGGCTGGGTCCTCAAGCCCGTGCGCGTCCTGGACACCACCACCCACGCCATCGCGTCCGGGCGTCTGAAGTCGCGGGTCGCGGTCGCCGGGGGCCCGCCGGAACTCAGGCGGCTGGCCCGCTCGTTCAACGAGATGGCCGACAACGTCGAGGACGTCCTGGAGCAGCAGCGCGCCTTCGTCGCCGACGCCTCGCACCAGTTGCGCAACCCCCTCGCCGCGCTGCTGCTGCGCATCGACCTGCTCGCGCTCGAACTCCCCGAGGGCAACGAGGAGATCGCCTCCGTCCGCACCGAGGGCAAGCGCCTCGCCCAGGTCCTCGACGACCTGCTGGACCTGGCGCTCGCCGAGCACGTCGAGGCGCACCTCAGGCTCACCGACATCGGCGAGCTGACCGCCGAGCGCGTGGCCGCGTGGGAGCCGGTCGCCGAGAGCAAGGGCGTCACGCTGACCGGGACCTGCCCGCCCACCACCGCCTGGGCCGACCCCGTCGCCCTGTCCAGCGCCCTGGACGCGGTGATCGACAACGCCCTGAAGTTCACGCCCGAGGGGAAGGGCGTGGAGGTGAGGGTCGCCTCCAACGGCACGGTCTCCTCGGTCGTCGTCGCCGACGGCGGGCCCGGTCTCGGTGACGAGGAGCTGGCCCGCATCGGCGACCGCTTCTGGCGCAGCCCGGGCCACCAGAACATCAAGGGCTCAGGACTGGGCCTGTCCATCACCCGTGCCCTCCTCGCCGCGAGCGGCGGCTCGATCGAGTACGCCCACCACGAGCCCCACGGCCTGCGGGTGACCGTCACGGTCCCGAGGACGGGCCCGACCCCCTGAAGGCTCCTGGCCGCCCCCTTGGGCCCCCTACGGCTTGACCGAGCGGTAGTAGCGGCGGGCGCCCTCGTGCAGGGGCAGGGGGTTCGTGTAGATGGCGGTGCGCAGGTCCACGAGCTGGGCCGCGTGGACGTGCGAGCCGATGTTGTCGCGGCTGTTGATGACGGTGCGGGTGAGCCACTCGGTGAGGCGGGGGTCCAGGTCCTCGCGCGTGATGAGCAGGTTCGCCACGGTGAGCGTCTGTACCGGCCGGCCGTTCTGGACGGACGGGTAGGCGTCGGCCGGCATCACCGAGGACCGGTAGTAGCGGTAGGCCTCGCCCTGGGCGTGCAGGTCGGCGACGGTCCGGCTGCTGATCGGGATGAACCGGAAGTCGTACGCCTCGGCGAGGTCGACCAGCCCCTGGGTCGGCAGGCCGCCCGACCAGAAGAAGGCGTTTATCTTCCCCTCCCGCAGCCGCTTCGGGGCCGTCCCGATGGTGTCGTTCTCCGGCTTGATGTCCTTGTCGAGGTCCAGGCCGGAGGCACGGAGCACCCGTTGGGCGATCAGCCGCACGCCGGAGTCCTTGGGCCCGACGCCCACCCGCTTGCCCTTGAGGTCCTGGATCCTCTCGATGGTCGAGTCGTGCGGGACGACGATCTGCACGTAGTCGTCGTACAGACGGGTCAGTCCCCGCAGCCGCTCGAAACCCTTGGGGTCGACCGACCGGTACGTCTCCACCGCGTCGGCCGCGGCGATGGCGAAGTCGGCCTGTCCGGTGGCCACACGTGCGACGTTCTGCTGGGAGCCGTCGCTCGTCTTCAGCTCGACCTTCAGGCCCGGCATGTCCTTGGAGACGGCGTTGCGCAGCCGCTTGCCGTAGTCCTGGTAGACGCCGCTGGACGATCCGGTGCTGACCGAGATCGTGCCGGTGGGCGGCTCCTCGCGCGGCCACAGCCACCACGCCAGCAGCCCGAGGACCACGAGCCCGGCCGTCGAGGCCAGGAGCACGCGGTGGGCGCCGATGCGGTGGAGTGCCTGAAACATGCGCGCGATCCTGCCAGGTCGGCGCGTGGTGGCCAAGGGCCGTGTGCGTACGCGGGTCGCTGAGGGCTCGTGCGAAACCTGCGGGTGCGTCCTGGCTGGTCGCGCAGTTCCCCGCGCCCCTAAGGGGCGCGCCCTTAGGAGCGCGAGGAACCCTCGGGTCAGCCGCGGGCCGCCGCCGCGTCGCGGAGTCGGTCGAGCTCGTCGTACATCGTCTGGCCCGGGCACTCCGTGTCGAACCAGTCCCGGTGACCGGTGATCTCCGGGACCTCCTTCACGTTGCCGTTGACCGGGTTCTTGTACGTGACGGTGGCCTTCGGGTCGACGCCGTGGAAGCGCGTCAGCACGCGGATCAGCCGGGTCAGCGACTCGCGGGCCGCGTCCGTCGGGCCCTGGTCCGTCAGGGTGCCGAGCAGGGCGATGCCGAGGTTGCCGATGTTGTAGCCGACGGCGTGGAAACCGGTGACCAGGTTGCCGTCCTTGTCGTGCGCGGGGATGCCGTCGTCGCCCGAGTACCGGCCCTCGTAGATGTTGCCGGCCTCGTCGATGAGGAAGTGGTAGCCGATGTCGCCCCAGTCGTTGGTGATGGCGTGGAGCTGGTAGATCGCGCGCACGGTGGCCGCCGGGTCCGGGTCGTCGTTGACCGTGGCGGTGTGGTGGACCGTGATGGTCTGGAACGGGTAGTACGCGGTCGGTGTGTTCTCCGTGCCGTCCGCCTTGAAGCGCAGCTTCTCGTCCGCGCCCCAGGCCGGCCGCGACAGGTAGGCGACACCGCGCACGCGGGTGGGGTCGGACGGAACGGCGACCTTGCGCCCCGGCCCCTCCTGGGTGTCGAGGGCCAGCGAGCGCAGTTCGGTGGACCCGTCCGGCGCCTTCAGCTCGTAGCCGGACGCCTTGTCGGTGGAGATCAGCAGGGCGCCGCCGTTGGTCTCCGAGCAGCCGCCGGTGCCGAACTTCTGCCAGGAGCCCTGGCCGCCGTCCGCGTCGGTCAGCCGGATGCCGCCGCCGGACGCGTCGGACGTGCCTTCCCAGCGCACGCCCACGTAGCCGATGGGGAAGGCCGCCTCGACGGGGGCCTCGCCGGTGGCCGACTTGGCGCGGGTCTTGGGGAACGTCTCCGAGGTCGTGCCGGCCTTGGTGTCGGCGGTGTCGATGGAGGCGTCGTCCGAGTCGTTGGTCGTGGCCATCACGGTCGGTGTGATCACGGCCGCGGCCGTGATCGCGCCCGCGGCGCCGATCATGGAGCGCCGGGTCACCTTGGACTTCGCCCGGTGCGATGGGGAGGTGGGGGGAGTGGCGGGAGTGGGGGGAGTTGTCACGGTGGGGTCCTCAACGTTTCTTGTCGTGCTTGTCCTGGCCGTGGGGACGACTGGCGGGCGCGGGCGATCGCCCGGCCGTGACGGCAGGGCGGAGCGGGCCGGGGATGCGCGCCGGCCGAGCTTGAAGACTCAAGGGAGAGTAAGGGGGGCGGGTCACCTTGCCACACACCGACCCCCTGCTACTGGTGAGTTGGGAAATCCGCGCAGGGCGGGCCCCTGGTCGCGCACCGGTAGGGTCGCCGGATGCACCGCTCTCCAGCCGACCTCGTCCGTGAGTTCCATCGCGCCTTCGGGCTCGACACCCGCAGCGAGCCGACGGAGGTGGCGCCGGAACTCGCCGCCCACCGGGGCCGGTTGCTCGCCGAGGAGGCCGCCGAGGTCGACGAAGTGGCCGTGGCGGGCCCGCTCGACCGGCTGGCGCACGAACTCGCGGACGTCGTGTACGTGGCGTACGGCACCGCCCTCGTCCACGGGATCGACCTCGACGCGGTGATCGCCGAGATCCACCGCTCCAACATGACCAAGCTGGGCCCGGACGGCAGCGTCGCCCGCCGCGCGGACGGCAAGGTCCTCAAGGGAGACCACTATCGGGCGCCGGACGTGTCGGGGGTGCTGCGGAGTCAAGGGTGGAAAGGGTAGAGAGGGGGAAGGGGGGACTCTCGTTTCGGTTGAATGATTCACCTTGTGCGGTGTAATTGGTGACTCGTATCATCCGAGTTCAGTGCCGCAGCGACCAGAGGACTCCTGAGGTGGCCCACCCCGAGCACGTGCACGACCGTCCGGACCTGCCGGCCGACCTGGACGAGGCCGCCCACCGATGCCTGGTCGCCGGGTTCGGGGGCGCCACGGCCGTCCCCGACCCCCTGAAGCGGCTCATCGACCGCGGACTCGGCGGAGTCATCCTCTTCACCCGCAACGTGCGCGACGCCGACCAGCTCCGCGGCCTCACCGAGCGACTGCGGGCACTGCGCCCCGACCTGCTCGTGGCCATCGACAACGAGGGCGGCGGCATCGGGCACCTGGTCGGCGCCGGCGCACCCGACGTCCCCGGCAACTTCGCGCTCGGCGTGGTCGACGACACCGAGTTGACCGCACGCTGCGCCGACGCGCTCGCCGGGCACCTGGCCTCCCTCGGCATCACCGCCTCGTACGCCCCCGTCGCCGACCTCCAGCACCAGTCGCGCAACCCCATCGTGCGCACCCGCTCCTTCGGGGCCGACCCCGCGCTCGTCTCCCGTCAGCTGCGCGCCTGGATCACCGCCACCGAGGCGCGCGGCATCGCCTCCTGCGCCAAGCACTTCCCCGGGCACGGCGGAACCGAGACCGACAGCCACCACGACATGGCCGTCGACCCGCGCCCGTACGACGAACTCGCCCAGGACATCGAGCCGTTCCGGGCGGCCGTCGCCGCGGGCGTGCCCATGCTCATGAGCGCCCACGTGGTCTACCCGGAGCTGGACCCCGAACGGCCCGCCACCCTGAGCCCGCGCATCCTGGGTGAACTGCTCCGCGGGGACCTCGGGTTCGACGGCGTCCTTGTCAGCGACGCCCTGGAGATGAAGGCGATCTCCGACCGCTACGGCGAGGCGGCCGGAGCGCGACTCGCCCTCGCCGCCGGGGCCGACCAGGTCATCGTCGCGGTCGCGGACCTGGACGTCACCCTCGCCTGCCGGGACGCGGTGCTCCAGGCGTTGCGGGACGGCGAACTGCCGGCCGAACGCGTGCTGGAGGCCGCGGGCCGGGTCCGGCGGCTGGCCGAGCGGTACACCGCCCCTGCCGAAACCGGCCCGTGGGACGCCGACGCGGGGCTGGCGGCGGCACGCCGGGCCGTAAGCGGCCAGGGCCTGCCGGGGCCCATGCGGGGCGCCCATGTCGTCGACCTCTTCCCGCCACCGCACCCCGCCCTCAACTGGGGCGGTGAGGACCTGCTCACCGAGGTGCGCGCCCTGGACCCCACGGCCACGGGAACGGCCGTCACCGAGGATCCCGCGGACCCGGCCGGACTCATCGCCGAGGTGCTGCGGGGTGCCGAGGGATCGCCGCTGGTGGTCGCCACGTACGACGCCGGGCTGCACCCCTGGCAGCTCCGGCTCCGTGACGCGCTGCTGGCCGGGCGGCCGGACGCGGTGCGGGTGGCGACGGGGTTGCCGGACCCGGGAGACACTGAAGGCGAGGCAGTCGGCCTGTGCTCCTACGGGCGGGGGCGCGTGAACCTTCGGGCGGTGGCGGAGGCGCTCACGGGCGCGTGAGAACGCCCGGTGCGCCCCCGCCCACGCTCGTTCCCCTTCCCGTATCCACCCTCCCGCTCCCGGGGTTTCATCCTCCCGCGGCCCCTTCGATCCGTACGAGCTCCGTGATCCCCCTGGCCGCGAGGTACCCGGAGTCGTCCGCGCGCTCGGCGAGGACCACGGCCGGGCGGGTGCCCTCGGTGCGCAGCCGCATCCACGTCTCGAAGTACGCGCCGCCCGGACCCGAGACGGAGCGCGTACCCGGTGCGCAGTCCAGGACCAGGGCGATGGCGCGGGGCTCGGGAGCGGGCGCCTTGGCGCGCAGTTCGGCGACCGTGTCGGCGAGGGCCGTGGCGATCGGCTTGGTCCGGCCGGAGGAGTCGAACAGGCCGAGGGTGTACTCCAGTTCCGGGTAGTCGGCCAGGGAGCGGTCCACGTCGTGGGAGCACCACCACGTCACGCCCCACAGTCCGGTGCACCCGGCCGCGTTGAGCACGGTCGCGCGGGCGAACTCCGGGGCGTCGGCCGCGGGGATGTGCGGCTCGGGCGCGCCCGTCTCCTGGACCCAGACCGGCCGGTCGACGTCCACGGCGTACGCCTTGGCGAGCTCCACGCCGTACTCGGCGAGGTGGTGGACCTGCGGGGAACGAGGCCCGTAGCGGCCGGCGCAGTTCGCGGAGAAGACCCAGGGGTGGACCGTGGTCAGGTCGCCCTTGCGGGCGGAGGCCTCCGGGGTGAACGGGTGGTCGTCGCCGTACCAGGCCGCGTCGTACGCGGAGTGCGTGACCAGGCGCCCGGGCGCGTCACCGGCGAGACCGTCCCGGGCGGCGGCCAGGAGCGTGTCGAGGTAGTGGTCCACCTGCTCGGGCGTCACCGGGTTGTGCTCGACCAGGTTGTTGAGTTCGTTGCCGAGCTGGAGGCCGATGAGGTTGGTGCGGCCGGCGAGGGCTCCGCCGAGCACCTTCAGCAGCCGTGCCTGGGCCTCGACGGCGTCGGGGTCGGTGAACACGTTGCGGTGGTGCCAGCTGCGGGTCCACTCCGGATAGAAGTCGAAGCTCGACAGGTGGCCCTGCACGCCGTCCACCATGACGTCGAGGCCCGCCTCGCCCGCCAGATCGACGAGCCGGACCAGCTGGTCGACGGCCGCGGCGCGGATCAGTGTGCGGTTGGGCTGCAGGAGCGGCCAGAGGTGGAACACCCGGACGTGGTCCAGGCCCAGCCCGGCTATCTGCGCCAGGTCCTCGCGGGCGTGCGCCTCGTCGAAGTCCTGCCAGGAGTGGAACCAGCCGCGGCGCGGGGTGTAGTTGACGCCGAACCGGAGAGGCCGGTCGGGGGACGGTGCGGGCGCGGGGGGAGTACTGATGGGGTCCTCCTCGATGCATGCGCGGTATGCATGGCGTGCCCCGAACGGGTGATCGGGTCTTGTCCTCGGCGAATGTATCAACCACCATAGTCGCCGATGAACAATGAATTGAACCAGGATCTCGTGGTCGGTCTGGACGCGGGCGGCACCCGCACCCGCGCCGTCCTGGCGACCGCCGGGGACGGACGCCCGCTGGGCGAGGGCGTGGCCGGTCCGGGCAACGCCCTGACCGTCCCCGTGCCGCAACTCACCGAGCACCTCGCCGAGGCCGTCGGCCGGGCGGTGCCGGAGGGGGCGCGCGGCAGGGTCGTGGCCGTGGCCGGCGGCTTCGCGGGCGCCACGGGAGCCTCCCCGGACGAGCCCGGGCGGCTCAACGCGCTGGCCGCCCTGACCGCGGCGCTGGGCGGCCTGGGCATCGGCACCGAGCCGGTCGAGGTCTGCAGCGACATCGAGGCCGCGTTCGCCTCCGCGCCCGGCGCCCCCGCCGACGGCCTCGCCCTGGTGGCGGGCACGGGCGCGGTCGCGGCCCGGATCGCCGGTCGCCACTGCGCCGCCACCGTCGACGGCGACGGCTGGCTCCTCGGCGACGACGGGAGCGGCTTCTGGATCGGCCGAGGCGCGGCACGGGCCGCCCTGCGCATGGCGGACGGACGCGGCCGGCCCACGCTGCTGGCCGCCGCTGTCGGACGCGCGCTGGGGCTGCCGGAGGAGGTCCTGCCGTACGAGCCGGGGAAGGCGTCGTACGACACGGAAGGCGCCGCCGCGCACGAGTGGTCCCGAGAGCGGCGCGAGGCCTTCCGCATGCACCTGCTGCCCACCGTGATGGCGCAACCGCCGATCCGGCTGGCCGGGCTCGCGCCCCTGGTGGCCGAAGCGGCCGGCCGCCAGGACGCCGTCGCAGGGGCCATCCTCGACCGGGCGGCGGAGCGACTGACGGAAACCGTCCGCGCGCTGGAACCCCGGCCCGGCGAACGGATCGTCGCCACCGGCGGCCTGCTCGGCCCCGACGGCCCTCTGACGGCACCCCTGACCGGCAGGCTCCAGGCCCTCGGCCTGACGCTCGACCGGGTGGCGGACGGCTGCCGGGGGGCCGTGGCCCTCGCCCGGCTCGCGCACGGCGGTCGCGGCTGATGAGCGACACCCGGCACGACCCCCAGCAGGCCGCTCGCCCGGTCTACCGCGACCCCACGGCTCCCGTCGACACCCGCGTCCGCGACCTCCTCTCCCGTATGACCCTGCGCGAGAAGGCCGGCCAGCTCAACCAGCGCATGTACGGCTGGGACGCCTACCGCCGCACGCCCGACGGCGAGTTCGAGCTCACCGAGGCCCTGTACGCGGAGACCGAGCGCTTCGCGGGGCTCGGCGCCCTGTACGGGCTCTTCCGGGCCGACGCCTGGTCCGGAGTCGACCACGCCACCGGAGCGGGCGCGGCGCACGGCCCGGCCCTCGCCGACCTGGTGCAGCGTCACGTCGTGGCCTCCAGCCGCCTCGGCATCCCGGCCCTGCTCGTCGAGGAGGTCCCGCACGGACACATGGCCCTCGACGGCACCGTCCTCCCCGTCAACCTGGCCGTGGGCGCCACCTGGGACCCCGAGCTGTACGAGCGCGCCGCCGCCCACGCCGCCGCCGAACTGCGCGCCCGCGGCGGCCACGTGGCCCTCGTCTCCGCGCTGGACATCGCCCGCGACCCCCGCTGGGGCCGTACCGAGGAGTGCTTCGCGGAGGACCCGTACCTGGCCGCCCGGCTCACCGAGGCGCTGGTGCGGGGCATGCAGGGGGAGGCCGGGGCCACGCGGGACGGCCTCTTCGCCGACGACAAGGCCCCCGTCGTGCTCAAGCACTTCGCCGGACAGGGCGCCACGGTCGGCGGCCGCAACTCCGCCGAGTCGGAACTCGGACTCCGGGAACTGCACGAGATCCACCTCCCGGCCGCCCGCGCCGGAGTCCGGGCCGGCGCCGCCGCCGTCATGGCCGCGTACAACGAGGTCGACGGCATGCCCTGCTCCGGCAACCGCGCCCTGCTCCACGGACTGCTCCGCGAACGCTGGGGGTTCGAGGGCCTCGTCATGGCCGACGGGCTCGCCGTGGACCGGCTGGCGCGGATAACGGGCGACGCGGTGTCCGCCGGTGCCCTCGCCCTGACCGCGGGCGTCGACCTGAGCCTGTGGGACGAGGGCTTCACCCGCCTTCAGGAGGCGGTCGAGTGCGGTCTCGTCGGCGAGGACGTCCTGGACGCCGCCGTCGCCCGCGTGCTGAGCCTGAAGTTCCGCCTCGGGCTCTTCGACCGGCCGTACACCGCCGACCGGCCGGCGCCCGCGCCCTCTCCCGGTCGTGGTCGCGCCCTGAGCACCGCTCTCGCCCGCGGCGCGGTCACCCTCCTCCACGACGACGGCCAGGTGCTGCCGGTTCGGCCCGAGGTCGCGCGCATCGCCGTGCTCGGCCCGCACGCCGACACGACCGTCCACCAACTCGGGGACTACACCGCCCCGCAGCGCCCCGGCACGGGCAGCAGCGTCCTCGACGGACTGCGCCGCCTCGCCCCGCCCGGCCTCGCGATCCGTCACGCCCGCGGCTGCGCCCTCACCGGCGACGATCTCTCGGGCATCCCCGAGGCCGTCGCCGCGGCGAGCGCCGCCGACCTGGCCGTCCTCGTGCTCGGCGGCAGCAGCGCCCGTACGCCGGACACGGACTTCGCCGCCAACGGGGCCGCGCGCTCGGCGGTCTCCGAGATGACCTGCGGAGAGGGCGTGGACCTCGCGCGGCTACGGCTCGGACGGGCCCAGCACGCGCTGCTGGACGCCGTCACCGCCACCGGCACGCCCACCGTGGTCGTCCTGGTCCAGGGGCGCCCGCACGCCGTCCCCGAGGCGGCGGACCGCGCGGCGGCCCTGCTCACCGCCTGGTACCCCGGCCCCTGGGGCGGCGACGCGATCGCCGAGGTGCTGCTCGGGCACGCGGAACCCGGCGGACGGCTCCCCGTCTCCGTGCCGCGCTCGGTCAGCCAGCTGCCCGTCCACTACAACCACAAGGACACCGAGTACCGGGGGTACGTCGACGAGAGTGCCGAGCCGCTCTACTCCTTCGGTCACGGGCTGACGTACACGGCCTTCGCGTACGGCCCGCCGCGCCTCGCCGGGCAGACCGTGGAGGTCGACATCACCAACACGGGGCGGCGCCGTGGCCGCAGCGTCGCCCAGCTCTACATACGCCGTCTGCTGACGCCGGTGTGGCCGCGCGTCCTCGAACTGCGGGCCTTCCTCGGTGTCGAGCTGGCCCCGGGGGAGTGCCGTACGGTCGCCCTCCCCCTCGGCGCCGACCAGCTCGCGCAGGTCGGCGCCGGCCTGGAGACGGCCGTGCTGCCGGGGACCCTGGAGATCCGGGTCGCCGAGTCGTCGCGGGCGGCCCTGACCGCCGTAGCCCTGGTGCTGAGGGCCGATGGTCAGAACTTCACGGCACCGGCGGAGACACCCTTGTAGAACCAGCGCTGCGTGATGACGAACAGCACCAGCACCGGTACGACGGAGATCACCGACCCGGCCATGACGATCCGCTGGTCGTAGCCGAACGACGAGCTCTGCAGCCGTGAGAGGCCCAGCGTCAGCGTCATCTGGTTCTCGGAGCGCAGCACGATCAGCGGCCAGAGGAAGTCGTCCCAGGCGCTGATGAACGTGTTGATGACCACCACCATGATCGCGCCCCACGCGGACGGCAGATAGAGGTGGCGGAAGCGCTGCCACTCGTTCGCGCCGTCGATCATCGCCGAGTCCTCGATCTCGCGCGGCACCGCGAGGAACGCGCCGCGCATCAGCAGGACGTTGATGGCGCCGACGAACCCGGGCAGCCACACGCCCACCAGGTTGTCGACCAGGCCGAGGTCACGGATGCTCAGGAACAGCGACACCATGATCGACTCGAAGGGGAACATCATGGAGGCGGCCAGCAGGACCCAGACCGTCCTGCGGCCCTTCCAGGCCGGCTTGGAGAGCATGTAGCCCGCCGTCGTGGAGAACAGCAGCTGACTGGTGACCGACAGGATCACCACGATCACGCTGTTCCGGATGTATGTGGCCACCGGCACCTGTTCGAAGACGGCCCGGTAGGCCCGCAGGGTCGGGTCGTGGGGCAGGAGCGAGGCGTTCGCCCCGAACACGTCCTCGTTGGTGCCCTTCAGCGACGCCAGGAACTGCCAGACCAGAGGGCCGACGGTGATGGCGAGCACGAAGAGGAGCAGGAGGTAGCGGACGACCAGTTCCCGGGGGCGGCCGTAGTCCCGCCAGCGGGGCATCAGGCGCCGGCGCTTCGTCATGGCGACGGTCGTCATGACTCGTCCTCCTTCGTCAGGCGCTGCGCCAGCAGGGTCAGCCCCAGCGTCAGCAGGAACAGGGCCACGCTGACCGCCGAGCCGTAACCGGCGTTGCCGGTCATCGGGTCAAGGCCGACGTCGCGGATGTAGAAGGGCAGGGTGCGGTCGGCTCCGCCGGGGCCTCCGGTGTAGCTGCCGAGCATGTAGATCTCGGTGAACACCCGCAGGGAGCCGATGCCGGTGAGCGTGCCGACCAGCATCATGGCCTGCCGCACGCCCGGCACCGTGATGTGCCAGAAGCGCCGGATCGCGCCGGCTCCGTCCATGGACGCCGCCTCGTGCAGCTCCTGCGGGACGTTCCCCAGGGCGGCCAGGTAGAAGATCATGTACCAGCCGAGCCCCTTCCACAGCGTCAGGCCCATCGCGGAGAACAGGATCAGCCACGAGTCGGACAGGAACGGGATGGCGTCCTTGATCAGATGGGCCTTCTCCAGCCAGGTGTTGATCAGGCCCTCGTCGGCCAGCAGCCACTGCCAGCTCAGACCCACGACCACGCTGGAGGCGAGCACCGGGGTGTAGAAGGCCGAACGGAAGAACCCGATGCCGGGCAGCTTCTTCTCCACCAGGACGGCGAGCATCAGCGGCAGCAGCACCATCAGCGGCACCACGATCACCGCGTACAGCAGGCTGTTGCGGGTCGCCAGCCAGAAGTCGGGGTCGTCCAGCATCCGCGTGTAGTTCGACCAGCCGACGAAGCCCGCGGCGCCGCCGAGCGGCTTGGCGTCGGTGAACGACAGCAGGAGCGTGTTGAGGAAGGGGAACACGCCGAACACGGCCGCGCAGACGACGGCGGGCGCGGTCCACAGCCAGGGCAGCCACCAGCGGCGGTACAGCGCGGCGCCGTTGGCGCCGGGGGCGGGGCCGGGGCGCAGGGCCCGGCCGAGTCGGCGTATGCGGGACGGGGCCGTGCCCGGCGCGGAGGCTGTGCGCCCCGCGCCGGGCACGGACACCGGCTTCGCGGTGTCGGTCACCACAGTCAGCTGCCCTGCTTCAGCAGCTCGTTCGCCTTGGCCTGGGCGTCCTTCACCGCCTGCTCGGGGCTCTTCTTGCCCTGCATGGCCAGCTGCACCTGGGAGACGATCGCGTTCTGCACCGCCGGGGAGAGGTTGGTCTGGTTGGGATTGGCGGTCTTGAGCTGCTCGGCGACGAGCTTGCGGGACTGCGCGAACGGGTCGTCACCGGTGGCGTTCTGGAAGAACGGGTCGTTCAGCGAGGCCGAGGTCGTCGGGAAGATCACGACGTTCGGGTCCTTGCACCAGGCCGTCTGGTTCTGGGCGTTGGTGAGGAACTTGGCGAACGCGAGCGCCGTGGGGGCGTTCTTGCTGGTCGAGGCGACCCCGATGTACTGCGGGGCACCGGTGCTGGCGTGGCCGAGCGCGTCGTAGGGCTGCTGGCCGACGCCGGTCTTGGCATAGACCGAGGGGCTGTTCTGCTTCACGAAGCGCACGAAGCTCGGGTTCGTCGAGCCGTAGGCGACCTGGCCCTGGCTGTACGGCGTGGAGGGGTCGTTGTTGGAGGACAGCGAGTCCTTCGGCATGGCCCCTTCCTTGTACAGCTTCGCCATCCAGGCGACCCACTCGGTGGTCCTCGGGTCGTCGGCGAAGGTGGCCGTCTTGCCGTCGGCGGACAGCGTCTTGATGTTCATCTGGTCCCAGTCGGCCGGGATCCGCCAGACTGGGTTGGCCATCGTCGCGTAGAACTTGCCCTTGCCCGCTTTGGCGACCTTCTCGTAGTCGGCGAACAGCCCGAAGAGGGTTGTCGGCGGCTTCGCGGGGTCGATGCCGGCCTTCTTCAGCATGCTGGTGTTGTACGTCAGCAGGACGCCGCCGGTGTACCAGGGGAAGACGGTGTGCACCGACGCGCCCTTGGCGTCCTTCATCGCGCTGGCATCCCAGAACGTCTTGACGAAGGGCTTGGCTGCGGAGGGGTCCTTGGCGCCCAGGTTGAGGAGGAAGCCGGACTTGGTGAGGGGTGTCGCGGTCGGGGCGTTGAGGTTGATCAC
The DNA here is from genome assembly GCF_040704615.1 of Streptomyces sp. NPDC046862. Lineage (NCBI taxonomy): Bacteria > Bacillati > Actinomycetota > Actinomycetes > Kitasatosporales > Streptomycetaceae > Streptomyces > Streptomyces sp. NPDC046862. Next base: position 52,842 of record NZ_JBEYXP010000072.1, read on the forward strand.
GTCCGGGAGGGTGCAGGCCTGGGCGTCGGCGACGTTGCGCTGGGTGAACGTGTTGTCGCCCGGGTCGTCGATCCACTTGACCGAGGTGCCGGGGTTGGCCTTCTCGAAGTCCTTGATCACTCCGTTGAAGAAGCCCCCGAAGTCTTTCTTCAGGTTCGTGGTCTGGAAGGTGATCTTGCCCTTGATGTCGCCGGAGAGCTTGCCGGAGCCGACGTTGCCCTTGTCGACCTTGCAGTTGCCGACGGTGGCGTCCCCGTCTCCGGAGCCGCCGCCGCCCGACAGGCCGCAGCCCGCGGCCGTCAGTGACAGGACGACCAGACAGGTCAGGGATCCGGTGAGTCTTCTTGCGCGCATTGTTGTTGCCCTCCTGCGGCCAGGTTGCTGCACTCGTTGCTGGTTCAATTCACCAACTTCGACTCCGATTGATGAAAAGGTGGACCAGAATTCATCGGAGGTCAATGGGGTTCCGTGTTGCGTTTCGGTTCCGGCCGGGTTGGTGAGGGGTGCGGGGCGCTGCCGCGGGGCTGCGGGGGCGGGGCGGGGGGGGTGGGGGGGGGGGGGGGTGTTGCACCCCCCCCCCCCCCACCCCCACCCCCCCGCCGGCCCCCCCCAACC
>NZ_JBEYXP010000073.1:0-52213 GCF_040704615.1 Streptomyces sp. NPDC046862
TTGTTGGACCTGGTGTCGGTGGGGCGCGTGGACGCGACGTGCTGAGCGGGGGGTATACGAGATGTGGGGGCGCCGGGATATCCCGGGGCGCCCCCTCATTTTTAGCCCGTCCGGCGTTTGAGGACGAGGCCGTTCAGGCCGACAGCGGGGTCTGGGGGCGCAGCCCCCAGGGACGGCGCCCCCACCCGGGGCGCGCCTACTCGCCGGAGGCCGCAGCAGCCTTCCGCTCCTCCGCCGCGCGCTCCTCCGCCTCCATCTCCGCGAACACGTCGATCGGCGCGGGCGCCTTCGCCAGGAACACCCAGGTGAGCCACACGGCCAGCAGGAACGGCGGGATCTTCAACGCGACCAGCACCCAGCCGAGCTGCGTCGTGTCCGCCCACCAGTACAGCGGGAACAGGATCGCGCACTTGGCGAGCAGGATCAGTCCCCAGGCCCAACTGGCCTTCGCGTACGCCTTCTTGCGGCCGGGGTTACGCGTGCGCCAGGAGAGGTTCTCCTTGAAGACCGGGCCGAGGATCAGACCGAGCAGCGGCACACCCGCGAGCGTCGTGATGATGTACGCGAGGGCCAGGCCCAGCGTGTAGAGCATGCCCGGCAGGTAGAAGTCCTTGGCGTTGCCGGTCATCATCGCGAAGACCACGCCGAAGGCGACACCGAAGACGCCGCTGAAGGCGTGCTTCATGGTGTCCCTCTTCACCAGCCGGACCACGACGAGCAACAGGGAGACGGCGAGGGCCGCGATGGCCGCCGAGTGCAGGTCCTTGTTGATCGTGTAGATCGTGACGAAGAGCAGGCCGGGCACGACCGTCTCGACCATGCCACGGACGCCACCGAACGCCTCGAACAGCGCGGCCTCCGTCACCGCCCTCGAATCCTGCTGGGCGTCTTCGGTCGGCTTGTCGAGCGACGTCACCGGCTACTCCCGTCCGAGCGGTCTCAGTTCGTACTTCGGATTGAACAGCACCCTACGGCCCCGGCTCATCGAGATCCGGCCGGATGCGATCAGCTTGCGCCCCGGCTCTATCCCGACGATGGAGCGCCTGCCGAGCCACACCACGTCCAGGGCGGCCGAACCGTCGAACAGCTCGGCCTCCAGGGCCGGGACTCCGGCCCGCGGACGCAGCGTGACCGTGCGCAAGGTACCAGTAACCGTCACTATCTGTCGGTCGTGACAGTCACAGATGCGCGTACAGCCCTCCGTGTCGGCGGCGTCCTCGCGCAGCTCCTCGGACTCCAGGTCCTCCTGGGACGAGGAGAGCCGGTCGAGCATGCGCCGGAAACGGCCCACCGGCTTTTCGGAGCGAGGAACAGCACTCATACCCGAAAGCCTACCGGGGGCCACCGACACGGTATGAACCCGCACGTTCGCGTGTGCGCTTTCGAGTACCGCATCCCCCCGGGGCCAACCCCCGGACCCCCGGCCGACACCCGCTCACTTCTCGAACCGGTACCCCATCCCCGGCTCCGTGACGAAGTGCTTCGGGTGCGAGGGGTCCGCCTCCAGTTTCCGTCTGAGCTGGGCCATGTAGACCCGGAGGTAGTTCGACTCCGTTCCGTACGACGGCCCCCACACCTCCTGCAGGAGCTGCTTCTGGCTCACCAGGCGGCCGGTGTTGCGGACCAGGACCTCCAGCAGATGCCATTCCGTGGGGGTCAGGCGTACGTCCCTGCCGCCTCTGTTGACCTTCTTCGCGGCGAGGTCGACGGTGAACTCCCCCGTGTCCACCAGCACGTCGTCCCCGCCGCCCCCGGTGGGCTCGGCCCGGCGGACGGCGGCGCGGAGGCGGGCGAGGAGCTCGTCCATGCCGAAGGGCTTGGTCACGTAGTCGTCGGCGCCCGCGTCGAGCGCCTCGACCTTCTCGTCGGAGGAGTGACGGGCGGACAGGACCAGGATCGGCACACGGGTCCAGCCGCGCAGCCCCTTGATCACCTCGACGCCGTCCATGTCGGGCAGGCCGAGGTCCAGGACGACGACGTCGGGGTGGCGGGCGGCGGCGATGCGGAGCGCGGTGGCGCCGTCGTGGGCCGCGTCGGCCTCGTATCCGCGTGCCTTCAGGTTGATCACGAGGGCGCGCACGATCTGCGGTTCGTCGTCGACCACGAGCACCCTCGTGGGGCTCTGGGGAGTCCCCTCAGCCGGGCTCATGAAGCCTGCCTTTCCGGTTCTGCGAGTTCTGCGAGTCGGTCGGGGGCGTGGAGCGTGTCCACGGCCCGGAGGGTGAGCACCATGGTGAGTCCGCCGCCGGGGGTGTCCTCGGCGTTCAGCGTGCCGTCCATCGCCTCGGTGAAACCACGCGCCACGGCGAGGCCCAGGCCGACGCCCGCGCCGCGCGGGGCGTCGCCATAGCGCTGGAACGGCTCGAAGATGCGGTCCTTGGCGTCGTCGGGGACGCCCGGCCCGCGGTCGACCACGCGGAGCTCCACGCGGTCCGCGAGCGCGCTCGCGGCCACCAGGACGCGCACACCGGGCGGGCTGTACTTCACGGCGTTCTCGACGAGGTTGGCGACCGCCCGCTCCAGCAGTCCGGCGTCCACGGCGACCATGGGCAGGCTCTCGGGGACGTCCAGCTCCACACTGCCCTCGGGCACCCCGCCGAGCGCCATCGGCACCACCTCGTCGAGGTCGATCTCCCGGATCAGCGGCGTGACGGTGCCGGTCTGCAGGCGGGACATGTCGAGGAGGTTGCCCACGAGGTGGTCGAGCCGGTCGGCACCGTCCTCGATGCCTTCGAGCAGCTCGGCCTGGTCCTCCTCCGACCACGCCACGTCGTCGGAGCGCAGGGAGGACACGGCGGCCTTGATCGCGGCCAGCGGGGTGCGCAGGTCGTGGCTGACGGCGGCCAGCAGCGCGGTGCGGATGCGGTTGCCCTCGGCCAGCGCGCGGGCCTGCTCGGCCTCGTGCCGGAGCCGCTGACGGTCCAGTACGACGGCGGCCTGCGCGGCGAACGCGGCGAGCACCCGGCGGTCGGACGCGGGCAGGACGCGCCCGGACAGCGCGAGCGCCATGTGGTCGCCCACCGGCATGTCCACGTCGGCGTCCTCCGGACGCTCGACCGGCCGTCCACCGCCCACGCTGCCCGCGCAGGTCCACGGCGCGACGTCGCTCTCGCGCTCCAGCAGGGCCACCGAGTCCATCCCGAAGGTCTCCCGGACGCGTTCCAGCAGCGCCTGAAGACTGGTCTCGCCCCGCAGCACGCTGCCCGCGAGGAACGAGAGGATCTCGGACTCGGCGCGCAGCCGGGCGGCCTGATGGGTGCGGCGGGCCGCCAGGTCGACGACGGAGGCGACCGACACGGCGACACCGACGAAGATCGCGAGGGCGACGATGTGCTTGGGGTCGGCGATGGTCAGCCGGTGCAGGGGCGGCGTGTAGTAGTAGTTCAGCAGCAGTGAGCCGAACGCCGCCGAGGCGAGGGCCGGGTAGAGACCGCCGAGGAGCGCGGCCGCCACGGTCAGCGCCAGGAAGAGCAGCATGTCGTTGGCGAGGCCGAGGTCGACGGTGTTGAGCAGCAGCGCGAGGAGCACCGGGCCGAGCACACCGACCAGCCAGCCCGCGAGGATCCTGGCCCGGCCCAGGCGCGCCCCCCGCGAGACGGGGAGCCCGCGTCCCTTGCCCGCCTCGTCGTGCGTGATCAGGTGGACGTCCAGGTCGGGTCCGGAGTCCCGGGCGACGGTGGCTCCCACTCCGGGTCCGAAGACGTACTGCCAGCTCTTGCGCCGCGACACCCCGAGCACTATCTGGGTGGCGTTGACCCCGCGCGCGAAGTCCAGCAGCGCCATCGGGACGTCGTCCCCGACCACGTGGTGGAAGGTGCCGCCGAGGTCCTCGACGAGGGTGCGCTGGACGGCGAGTTCCTTGGGTGAGGCGGAGGTCAGGCCGTCGCTGCTGGCGATGTAGACGGCCATCACCTCACCGCCGGCCCCCTTCTCGGCCAGCCGCGCGGCCCGGCGGATCAGCGTCCGCCCCTCCGGCCCGCCGGTGAGCCCCACCACGATCCGCTCGCGCGAACCCCAGATCGCCGACACCCGGTGCTCGCTGCGGTACTCGGTCAGGTACTCGTCCACCCGGTCGGCCACCCACAGCAGCGCCAGCTCGCGCAGCGCCGTGAGGTTGCCCGGCCGGAAGTAGTTCGACAGGGCAGCGTCGACCTTGTCCGGCTTGTAGATGTTGCCGTGCGCCATGCGACGGCGCAGCGCCTGCGGGGACATGTCGACGAGTTCGATCTGGTCGGCCCGTCGCACCACCTCGTCGGGGAGGGTCTCGCGCTGCCGTACGCCGGTTATCGACTCGACGACGTCACCGAGGGACTCCAGGTGCTGGATGTTGACGGTCGAGACCACGTCGATACCGGCCGCGAGCAGTTCCTCGACGTCCTGCCAGCGCTTGTCGTTGCGGGAGCCGGGGACGTTGGTGTGGGCGAGCTCGTCGACCAGGGCGACGGCCGGGGCGCGCCGCAGGACGGCGTCGACGTCCATCTCGGTGAAGAGGGCGCCCCGGTGGGCCAGCTCCCGTCTCGGCACCTGCTCCAGGCCGTGCAGCATCACCTCGGTGCGGGGCCGGTCGTGGTGCTCCACGAAGGCGACCACGCAGTCGGTGCCGCGCTCCACGCGTCGGTGCGCCTCGGAGAGCATGGCGTACGTCTTGCCTACGCCCGGTGCCGCACCGAGGTAGATCCGAAGCTTGCCGCGTCCCATGGCCTCATTGTCTTCCCGTCACAGCTGTGCACGCAGCGTCGACCTTACGGCCAACAATCACGACAAAGGGGGTCCCCGTCGGGCCGTGAACGGTCTTTGACGCAACTCTGACGCGGCGATGACCAGGAAGTGTGGCGAAGGCGGGGGCTCGTGGTGACCGGAGCCGCCGAGCCCTCAGTGCTCCACGATCTCCCCGTCCCGCAGTTCCATGACCCGGTCGGCGAGGTCGAGCAGCGTCGCGTCGTGCGTGGCGACCAGCGCGGTGACCCGCTCGCTGCGGACGACGGCGCGCAACAGCTCCATGACGGCGTGGCCGGTCTCGGCGTCGAGCTGACCGGTGGGCTCGTCGGCGATGAGGAGCGAGGGGTTGTTGGCGAGCGCGCGGGCGATGGCCACACGCTGCTGCTGGCCGCCCGACAGCTCGCCGGGCCGCTGCTCGGCGTGGTCGGCGAGACCCACGAGGGAGAGCAGCAGTTCGACGCGTTCCTCCCGCTCTGCGGGCTCGGTCCGGCGCAGTCGCAGGGGCACGCCCACGTTCTCGGCGGCCGTGAGGATGGGGATCAGCCCGAAGGACTGGAACACGAAGCCGACGTGGTCCCTGCGCAGCTCCAGCAGCCCGTTCTCGCCCAGTCCGGACAGGTCGAGCCCGTCGACGGTGATCCGCCCGCCGTCGGGCTCGTCGAGCCCGCCGACGAGGTTCAGCAGGGTGGTCTTCCCCGATCCGGAACGGCCCTTGAGCGCGACGAGCTCACCGCGCGGCACGTCGAAGGAGACGCCGCGCAGCGCGTGCACGGCGGCCGCGCCGCTCCCGTACGAGCGGTGCACGTTCTCGACGCGCACCATCGTGTCCCCCATGGCCCCCAGCCCTCCCCGTCGACCGAACGACCAGTATGGTCACCGGCCACGCGTCGATCAATGGTTCGACCCGCGCCTTCCGGCCGCATCCCGCGCTCTCCGGCCCCCTCCCCTGCTCTCCGGCCCCCTCCCACGCGTTCGGTCTCCCGGAGCCATCGAGAGCCCGGACATGACAATGGGCCGTACCTGTCGGGGTACGGCCCAAGCCACTCGGCGTCTGCGGCTAGCGGACCTCTGTGATCTCCGGTCCGCGCTGCAGCTGGCCCATGCCGCCGGCGAAGCGGGAGCCCTGCTCCTCCTGCTGGACGCCCTCGGGGACCATCTGCGCGTCGTTGGGCAGCTTCAGGACGATCGGGTCGCGCGGGGCCATCGGGCCCTCACCGCGGACGACGACCGTGTCCCGGAAGATCTGCTCCAGCAGACCCGCGGTCCCCGGCTCCACCGCGCCCCGGCCGGAGATCACACCCCGCAGGAACCAGCGCGGCCCGTCCACACCGATGAACCGGACGACCTGGAAGCCGCCCGTCCCGTCCGGCAGCTGCACCGGCACCTGGGCCCGCAACTCCCAGCCCAGCGGGCCCTCGACCTCGTCGATGACACCGCCCTGCTGGGTGATACCGGTGGCGATCTCCTCGCGCACCTCGCCCCAGATGCCCTCGCGCTTGGGCGCGGCGAAGGCCTGCAGCTGCACGGCGCTGTCGCGCAGCACGACGGTCGCCGCGACGATCGCGTCGCCCGCGACCTCGACCCGCAGCTCCATGCCGTCGACCCCGGGCACGAAGATGCCGCCCAGGTCGACGCGGCCCTCGCCGGGCTCGCGCACCTCGGAGCCGTCCCAGGGTCCGTCGGGGCGCGGCTCGGGCTCCAGCCGTACGCGCTCGCGCTCGCCTTCCTCGTCCGCCTCAGTGTCGACGCTGTCGACGACCTGCTCGGCCTCGCCGGCCGCGTCCTCGGCGGCACCCTTCTTCTTGCGACGTCCGAACACGTCACTGTCCTTCCCGGTCGGATACGACCGAAGCGTATCGATTCCCACCCGTGGCCGCCCATGGTCCGCCCACTGCGGCATGACCGCCGGTGGACCCGAAGCCCCCCTCGGCCCGAGCCGAGTCGGGAAGCTCCGCCACCTCCTGGAAGCGCACCTTCTCGACCTGCTGGACGACCAGTTGGGCAATCCGGTCGAAGCGCTCGAACCGCACCGGCTCGTGCGGGTCGAGATTCACCACGATCACCTTGATCTCCCCACGGTACCCGGCATCAACCGTCCCCGGGGCATTCACGAGGGCGACACCGCAGCGGGCCGCGAGACCGGAACGGGCGTGCACGAAGGCCGCGTACCCCTCGGGGAGGGCGATCGACACCCCCGTGGGCAGAACAGCCCGCTCTCCGGGCCCCAGTGCGCGGGCCTCGGTGGTGCGCAGATCCGCGCCCGCGTCACCGGGGTGCGCGTACTCCGGAAGCGGAACCTCCGGGTCGATGCGCCGGATCAGCACGTTCACAGGTGTACGGCTCACGGGTTCACCTCGAAGGCGCGGGCACGCCGTACCTGGTCCGGATCGTCCATGGCGGCCCGGATCTCCTCCGGGCGCCCGTTGTCGACGAAGTGGTCGACGTTCACCTCGATGAAGAGCGCGTCGGCGCGGACGGCGACGGGGCCGTCGGGGCCGCCGATGCGCCCGGTGGCGGTCGAGTAGATCTTCCGCCCGGCCACGGCGACGACCCGGGCCCGGAGGTGCAGCGCGGTGCCGACGGGCACGGGCCGCACGAAGTCCGTCTCGAGCCGCCCGGTCACGGCGATGGTGCGCAGCAGCCAGTTGAGCGAGCCGAGGGTCTCGTCGAGCGCGCTCGCCAGCACACCGCCGTGGGCGAGGCCCGGGGCGCCCTGATGGGCGGGCTGCACGGTGAACTCGGCGGTCAGCGAAACGCCCTCGCCGGCCCTGGCCTCCAGGAGCAGCCCGTGCGGCTGCTCGCCCCCGCACCCGAAGCACTGGTCGTAGTGTGCCCCGAGCAGCTCGCCGGGGGCGGGTGCGTCGGGGTGCCGCACGGGCGCCGAAGCGTCGGCCGGCGGCTTCAGGGCTGCGGAACTACCACTCACAGCCGCAGACCTTACCCGCCCGTCCGCCCCGAACCGGCGCCCTGCCCGAGAGCACCCCGCACGGGCCGCGCCCAGCCGCCCGTCTCTCACCATCGCCTTACCCGGCGGCGCTTCATGCGGGCCGCCCGCCCCACCTGGCAGCACCCACGAGTCGGGCACCGTGCCAAGCTTGTCGCCATGCAGCCCTCCGCGTCGCCGTACGAAGAACGTCTCACCGCGCCCCGCACCTGGTGGCTGATCTGTTTCCTGGTCGGCGTGGCCATGGCCCTGATCCTGCTGCCCTTCGGCACGCTTCCGCTGCTGGGCGGGCTGGTCGGGGGCACGGCGGTCGCCGCGGTCGTCGCCAGTTCGTACGGCTCGGTCCGCATCCGCGTGGTCGGCGGCGCCCTCGTCGCGGGCGAGGCGAAGATCCCGGTGAGCGCACTCGGCGACGCCGAGATCCTGGACCCGGAGGAGGCTCGCGCCTGGCGCACGTACAAGGCCGATACGCGCGCCTTCATGCTCCTGCGCGCCTACATCCCCACGGCTCTGCGCATCCCGGTCACCGACCCGGCCGACCCCACGCCGTATGTGTACCTCTCGACAAGGGAGCCCGAACGCCTGTCAGCGGCCCTGGAAACGGCTCGCGCCAGGGCGTAGGGCGCCGAGGGCGGTACGCCCGGGGTTCTCGTGCGGCGGCGCCTCACGCGGGCCTCTGCGCGGGCACAGAGCCGTTCCAGGCAGTCGTGCGTAGTCGTCGTGGTCCGGCCGCGGGGTGGATCCGCCGTCAGGGGCCGAGCTCCTTGGGGATCTCTCCCACCTGCAGCGGATCGGCCGGCTTCTCCAGCGGCGGCAGTTCGGGCAGCGCGCCCCACGGGACCTGGAGTCTGCGCAGGTCCTTGCGGATGCGCTCGGCGAGGTGCTTGGTGTCGCGGCGGTTCATGACGGCCCCGACGGCCGCTCCCACCATGAACGGCATCAGGTTGGGCAGATTGCGCACGGTGCGCTTCATGATCTGCTGGCGCAGCTCCCGCTTCATCTGGCTGCCCAGCGCGGCGTTGATCGTCGCCGGCTTGGCCACGTCGATCCCGCGCTCTCCGGACCAGGAGCTCAGGTAGGCGGTACTGCGCTGCTTCAGGTTCCCCGGCGGTCGTACGCCGTACACCTCGTGGAGCTCGGCGATCAGCTTCAGCTCGATCGCGGCGACCCCGGTGATCTCGGCGGCCAGTTCCGTGGGCATCGCGGGCGGCACCGGCAGCATCGCGGCGGCCCCGATCCCGGCACCCACCGTGGACGAGGCGTTGGCCGCGCCGGCGACGAGCTTGTCCGCGATCTCCTCCGGCCCGAGGCCGGGGAACTGCCTGCGCAGGGTCGCGAGGTCCCGCACGGGAATCCGCGGCGCTATGTCGATGATGCGGTCGGCGAGCTGCGCCAGGGCCGCCCTGGCCCGGCTGCCGCCCTTGCGGGCGCCGGCCTTGACGCCCTGCGCGACCGCGCCCGCGACGACCGCCGTGCGGCGCCTGGCGACCGGCGCCGGAGAGTCCGCCGGGACCGGAAGGCCCGGCTGCGCGTCCGCTGTGTTCGCGTCCTGGGCGCCCCCCGACGCCGTACCAGACGTACCGTCGAGCGAGGCCGCTCCGGGTTCGGAGGAGCCCCGCCCGTCGTCACGCACGCCGTGAGAGCCGTCCTGCGGCCCTTCGTCCGCTCCCTTGCGGAAGCGGCGCTTCCAAGGTGGGGTCGAGCCAGTCACGGCCGACCCGGCCTCAGTCGCAGTCGCGGCAGATCGGCTGGCCGTTCTTCTCGCGGGCCAGCTGGCTGCGGTGGTGCACCAGGAAGCAACTCATGCAGGTGAACTCGTCCTGCTGCTTCGGCAGCACCCGGACGGCCAACTCCTCGTTCGAGAGGTCGGCGCCCGGCAGCTCGAGGCCTTCGGCGGCCTCGAACTCGTCGACGTCCACCGCTGAGGTCGACTTGTCGTTCCTCCGGGCCTTGAGTTCTTCCAAGCTGTCCGAGTCGACGTCGTCGTCGGTCTTGCGTGGGGTGTCGTAATCCGTTGCCATTGTCGCTCTCCCCCTCTGGGTGTCTAGGTGTCTCCAGCGCACGTAACGCGTGAGAGGCCGGACTTGTGCCCGACCCGAGGCGGAGATTTTGCCTCACATCAAGGTCTGTTACTCAATCGACACCCAACCAGACCCCTCAAGAGTGATCGGCTTGGATGGCGAACGGGACCGTACACGGTCCGAAGGGCGCACTTCAAAGGCGTCTCACCGTGTACTTCCCGTGATCAAGACTACCGAAAACCCGGATTTTCCCGGCTTTCCGACAGTCCGCATGATCACGGAGAGTATATGGCTGGAAATTCGCCCCTGTGATCGATCACACACGATCTTCACTGTTGCGCGCAGGGAAAATTCCGCGCAAAGCGAACACGGTCGTGTGTCGGCGGCATGATCTCAGATCCTCACGGTTTCCCGCACCTCAGGTCGGCCGGATTCTCGTGCCTCCTGAGCCCATGCGGCCACACGCCTCTCACGTCGGCAGAGTGACCCGCATCACGAGCCCCCCTCCCTCGCGCGGCCGGGCGGCGATGTGGCCGCCGTGCGCGCGGGCCACCGAGCGGACGATCGACAGGCCGAGGCCAACGCCCTTGTCGCTCCCGGTGCGCTCGGTACGCAGCCGCCGGAAGGGCTCGAAAAGGTTGTCGATCTCGTACGCGGGGACCACGGGCCCGGTGTTCGTGACCACCAGGACCGCCTGACCGTGCTGGAACTCCGTCGTCACCTCCACCCAGCCGCCTTCCTGCACGTTGTACCGGACGGCGTTCTGGACGAGGTTCAGGGCGATCCGCTCCAGCAGGACGCCATTGCCCTGGACGACCGCCGGAGCACGCTCGCCGCGGATCTCCACGCCCTTGGCCTCCGCCTCGGCGTGCACCTGGTCGATGGCCTGTGAGGCGACCTCCGCCAGGTCCACGGGCTTGCGCTCGACGATCTGGTTGTCGCTGCGGGCGAGCAGCAGCAGGCCCTCGACGAGCTGTTCGCTGCGTTCGTTGGTGGCCAGCAGCGTCCTGCCGAGTTGCTGGAGCTCCGCGGGGGCACCCGGATCGGACAGATGCACCTCCAGGAGCGTGCGGTTGATCGCGAGCGGGGTTCTCAGCTCGTGCGAGGCGTTCCCGACGAACCGCTGCTGGGCCGTGAAGGCTCTCTCCAGGCGTTCGAGCATGTCGTCGAGGGTGTCCGCCAGTTCCTTGAGCTCGTCGTCCGGGCCGTCCAGCTCGATCCGCCGCGACAGGTCGGAGCCCGCCACCGCGCGCGCGGTGCGGGTGATCCGGCCGAGCGGTGTGAGCACCCGGCCCGCCATCGCGTAGCCGAAGGCGAAGGCGATCACGGCGAGGCCCAGCAGGGTCAGCAGGGAGCGGCTGAGCAGACCGTCCAGGGCGTGCTGCTTCAGGGCGTCGTTGCACGCCTTGAGCGCGGCGTTGCGCTGGTCGTCGGTCGTCGCGTCGTTCAGTTCCGGGCAGGTGTCGCTGCGGATCTCGACGCCGCTGCCGGAGATCTGGAACGACTGGCCGCTGCCCTCGTGGATGGCCTGGGCCGCCAGCAGATAGATGATCGACAGCAGCAGGATCCCCGCGATCAGGAACATGCCGCCGTACAGCAGCGTGAGCCTTATGCGGATGGTCGGGCGCAGCCAGGGGAACGGCGGCTCCGGCCCTCTCGGGTCCCAGGTGGGCTTCGGGGGCGCCTTGGGCGGAGCGGGTGTCGTGGCCATCGGGATCAGATCCGGTAACCGGAGCCGGGCACGGTGACGATGACCGGGGGCTCGCCGAGCTTGCGGCGCAGGGTCATCACGGTGACGCGCACGACGTTGGTGAACGGGTCCGTGTTCTCGTCCCAGGCCTTCTCCAGGAGCTGCTCGGCGGAGACGACGGCACCCTCGCTGCGCATCAGCACCTCCAGGACGGCGAACTCCTTGGGCGCGAGCTGGATCTCCTTGCCGTCGCGGAAGACCTCACGGCGGTTGGGGTCGAGCTTGATGCCGGCGCGCTCCAGGACGGGTGGCAGTGGCACGCTCGTCCGGCGCCCCAGGGCGCGCACGCGCGCGGTGAGCTCGCTGAACGCGAACGGCTTGGGGAGATAGTCGTCGGCGCCTATCTCCAGGCCCTCGACACGGTCGCTGACGTCGCCGGAGGCGGTGAGCATCAGCACGCGCGTGGGCATGCCGAGCTCGACGATCTTGCGGCAGACGTCGTCGCCGTGCACGAGCGGCAGGTCGCGGTCGAGGACGACCACGTCGTAGTCGTTGACGCCGATGCGTTCCAGGGCGGCCGCACCGTCGTACACGACGTCGACGGCCATGGCCTCCCGGCGCAGTCCGGTGGCCACCGCATCGGCGAGCAGCTGCTCGTCCTCGACGACGAGTACGCGCACGTCGCTTGTCCTTCCTCTGTCCACCCGCGTAGCGGCCTCTCGGCGCACGCGGGCAGGGTCTTCGTGGGTGTGTGACCTCCATCCTGCCCTTTTCGGCCATAAGTCGGCAGTAAGTCACGGGCGGGGCCACCCGTGAGGGGCCGGGGGTCGAGGGAAGCGAGAAAATCTCGTTCGGTTGAGGTTTCCCCGGAACGGCGCGGGGGGAGGACGGCTTTACACCCCGCGATCACACTCTGCTTGTGCCGCACAACCATGTGGTACGTCACGATCCGCTTTCCGCAGAGCGGGCGTGGGTGTCCGGCACCGTCGCCGCCCAGCACGGGCAGCGCTGGGCATCCACAGGAGACGTGATCGCCCCTTCCGAACGGCACACCCCCGTGCCATCGACCCACGACCCAGGACGAGGGGGCGCAGCATGGACGCTTTCACCGCAGGACTTCTGCAGCGCATAAGGGCAACCGAGTCCGACCTGACGCGGGCTCGCGAGACGGGCGACGACTTCCTCGTGGAGGTCGAGCAGGGCGAGCTCGACGACCTGCACCGCCTCGCTGCCGAACACGGTGTGGAGGTCGGCGCGTCACGCGTCTGATCAGCTCGCCCGAGCGGGGCCCCGGCATCGATCCAGTGCCGGGGCCCCGCTTGGTGTTGCCGCGCGCCGCGCCGTGGGCCCGTCAGTCGTGCCAGGCTCCCAGTGCGTCCAGGCGGGCCTGGAGGGGCTCGAAGAGACCGGGCGGGGCGACGACGGTCAGGTCCGGCGAGAGGGGCTCTCCCGGCCGGCCACCGGTCAGGGCGCCCGCCTCCCGGGCGATGAGGTCGCCCGCCGCGTAGTCCCAGGGGTTCAGTCCGCGCTCGAAGAACCCGTCCATGCGGCCCACGGCCACGTCGCACAGGTCGATCGCGGCCGAGCCCCCGCGCCGGATGTCGCGCACCTGCGGGAGCAGCTCGCGGAGCACCTCGGCCTGCCTGGCCCGGCGGTCGGCCCGGTAGCCGAAGCCGGTGCCCAGGAGGGCCGCCTCCAGGGCGGCGGCGGGCCGCACGCGCGCGGGGCGGTCGTTCAGGTACGCCCCCTCCCCCAGGACGGCCCGGAAGGTCTCGCCCCGCAGCGGGGCGTGGACCACGCCGACGACCGTCTCGCCGTGCAGGCGGGCCGCGATGGACACCGCCCAGCTGGGCAGGCCGTACAGGTAGTTGACGGTGCCGTCGAGCGGGTCGATCACCCACTGGACGCCGCTGCTGCCCTCGGAACTGGCCCCCTCCTCGCCCACCACGCCGTCGTCCGGCCTGCGCTCGGCCAGCAGGCCGGTGATCAGCTTCTCGGAGGCGATGTCCATCTCGGTGACGACGTCGGTGGCGCTGCTCTTGGTGGCGGTCACGCCGAGGTCCTCGGGTCGGCCGTCGCGCAGGAAGGCGCCCGCGCGGGTGGCCGCGTCGAGCGCGACCTCCAGCAGCTCCGTCCGGAGGGGGTCCCGCTGCTCTGACTGGTCGGTCACGATGCTCCTCACGCGTACGGGCTGTCGGCGCCCGCGGCGGCGGGACGGGGGGCGCGGGCCGGGCAGCAGCCCACCGGGCAGAGATGGTGGCTCGGGCCGAGGGCCCCGAGGGCACACGGGGTCACGTCCGTGCCCCGCTCGGTCGCGGCGCGCTCCAGGACGAGGTCGCGGACCGCGGCGGCGAACCGCGGGTCCGCGCCCACGGTGGCCGAGCGGCGCACGGGCAGGCCCAGCTCCTCGGCCTTGGCCCTGGCCTCCGTGTCGAGGTCGTACAGGACCTCCATGTGGTCCGAGACGAACCCGATGGGGGCCATCACGACGGCCGGCACCCCGGCGCCGTGCAGCTCCTCCAGGTGGTCGCAGATGTCGGGCTCCAGCCACGGGATGTGCGGTGCCCCGGAACGCGACTGGTAGACCAGCTGCCAGGGGTGGTCGACGCCGGTCCGCTCGCGCACGGCGTCGGCGATCAGCCGGGCGGTGTCCAGGTGCTCCTCGACGTACGCGCCGCCGTCCCCGTGGTCCTCGACCGGGCCGGAGGTGTCCGCGGACGCGGTCGGGATGGAGTGCGTCGAGAAGGCGATGTGGGCGCCGTCACGTACGTCCTCGGGGAGATCGGCGAGGGATTCCAGGAGGCCGTCGATCATGGGCTCCAGGAAGCCGGGGTGGTTGAAGTAGTGCCGCAGCTTGTCGACCTTCGGCAGCTCCAGACCCTCGGCCTCCAGGGCGGCGAGCGCGTCGGCGAGGTTCTCGCGGTACTGACGGCAGCCCGAGTACGAGGCGTACGCGCTCGTGGCGAGGACCAGGATGCGGCGGCGGCCGTCGTTGACCATCTCGCGCAGGGTGTCCGTCAGGTACGGCGCCCAGTTGCGGTTGCCCCAGTAGACCGGCAGGTCCAGGCCGTGCTCGGCGAAGTCCTTGCGGAGGGCGTCGAGCAGTGCTCTGTTCTGGTCGTTGATGGGGCTGACCCCACCGAACAGGAAGTAGTGCTGCCCCACTTCCTTGAGGCGCTCCTTGGGGATGCCGCGTCCCCGTGTCACGTTCTCCAGGAAGGGGACCACGTCGTCCGGGCCCTCGGGTCCTCCGAACGAGAGGAGCAACAGGGCGTCGTAGGGGGTGGCGTCGCGTGCGTCGGGCATGTCTCCGATCCTGCCACCCACGGGTGACGGCGGAGATCCCGGCCCATGGTCGGGCCGCATATTCGGGTGCGTGAGGATCACCTCTGCCCGTAAGCTGTGTCGGTTGCGTTCGCGCCTTACCGGATCGTCAGATTCCGACGCCCCGGCCCCACGGCAGAATCCCGGAGACCCCCGTGCCGAGCCCCTACCGCGCCCTGTTCGCCGCCCCGGGCAGCAAGGGCTTCTCCGCCGCGGGGTTCCTCGGGCGGATGACGGTGTCGATGATGGGCATCGGCGTGGTCACGATGATCTCCCAGATCACCGGCCGGTACGGGCTCGCGGGCGCGCTGTCGGCGACCATCGCCCTGTCCGCCGCCGTGGCCGGCCCGCAGGTCTCGCGTCTGGTGGACCAGTACGGGCAGCGCCGGGTGCTGCGCCCGGCGGCACTCCTCACGCTGACCGCGGCGGCCGGGCTGCTGTTCGCCACCCATTACGGGTGGCCGGACTGGGTGCTGTACGTCTGCTCGGCGGGCGTCGGCTGCACGCCGAGCGTGGGTGCGATGGTCCGCGCGCGCTGGGCGGCCCTGTACCGGGGCACCCCGCATCTGCACACCGCGTACTCCTTCGAGTCCGTGGTGGACGAGATCTGCTTCATCTTCGGGCCGATCATCTCCATCGGACTGTCCACGGCCTGGTTCCCGGAGGCCGGGCCGCTGCTCGCCGCCGTCTTCCTCGGGGTCGGCGTCTTCTCGCTGACGGCGCAGCGCGCCACCGAGCCCGCACCGCACCCGCGCGAGCATCACGGCGGCGGCGGACGGTCGGCGCTGCGCTCGCCCGGGCTGAGGGTCATGGTGGGCACCTTCGTGGCGACCGGGGCGATCTTCGGAGCCGTCGACGTGGTCACCGTGGCCTTCGCCGAGGAACAGGGCCACAAGGCCGCCGCGAGCCTCGTCCTCGCCGTGTACGCGGCGGGATCCTGCGTCGCGGGGGTCGTCTTCGGGCTCATGCGCTTCGCGGGAGCCCCGGAACGCCGGTGGCTGCTGGGCGTATGCGCCATGGCCGTGAGTATGATCCCCCTCCTACTGGTCGGAAACTTGCCGTTTCTGGCCGTGGCGCTCTTCGTCGCGGGCCTGTCCATCGCACCCACGATGATCACGACGATGTCCCTCATCGAAGAGCACGTACCACGCGCGCAACTGACCGAGGGCATGACCTGGGTGAGCACCGGCCTCGCGGTCGGGGTCGCGCTGGGCGCCTCCGTGTCCGGCTGGGTGATCGACGCCGCCGGCGCGGACGCCGGGTACGGGGTTCCGGCGGTGTCCGGGGTCGCCGCGGTCACGGTCGGTTTCCTGGGGTACCGCCGGCTGCGCAGGCCGGCTGCGCAGCGGGGAGGAGCCCATGAGCAGCACAGCGAGCGGGACGACGAGCAGGAGGAGCGGAGTGTGGCGTAACTGGGCCGGGAACGTCACCGCCCGGCCGGTCCGGGAGGTCACGCCCGCTTCGGTGGAGGAACTGTCCGCGGCCGTACGCGAGGCCGCCGAGGACGGGCTGAGGGTGAAGGCCGTCGGCACCGGGCACTCCTTCACGGCGGCCGCCGCGACCGACGGCGTGTTGATCCGCCCTCAACTGTTGACCGGCATACGCAAGATCGACCGTGATGTCATGACAGTCACCGTCGAGGCCGGCACCCCGCTCAAGCGACTCAATGTGGCTCTCGCCCGCGAGGGACTGTCGCTCACGAACATGGGCGACATCATGGAGCAGACGGTGTCGGGCGCGACCAGCACCGGCACGCACGGCACCGGCCGCGAGTCGGCCTCCATCGCCGCGCAGATCAAGGGACTTGAGCTGGTCACCGCCGACGGCTCGCTCCTCACCTGCTCGGAGAAGGGGACCGATGAAGAACGCGCGGTCTTCGCAGCCGCCCGAATAGGCATCGGCGCGCTGGGCATCGTCACCGCGATCACGTTCGCGGTGGAGCCCGTCTTCCTGCTGACGGCCCGCGAGGAACCGATGGCCTTCGACAGAGTCCTCGCCGAGTTCGACCAACTCTGGGCCGAGAACGAGCACTTCGAGTTCTACTGGTTCCCGCACACCGGCAACACCAACACCAAGCGCAACAACCGCAGCGCGGGCCCCGAGAAGCCCGTCCCCCAGCTCAACGGCTGGTTCGAGGACGAGTTCCTCTCCAACGGCGTTTTCCAGGTGGCCCAGTGGGTCGGCCGGGCCGCTCCCGCCAGCATCCCCGCGATCGCCCAGATCTCCAGCCGCGCCCTGTCCGCACGCACCTACACCGACATTCCCTACAAGGTCTTCACGTCTCCGCGCCGGGTGCGCTTCGTGGAGATGGAGTACGCGGTGCCGCGCGAGGCGCTGGTGGACACACTGCGTGAACTGAAGGCGATGGTCGACCGCTCGCCGCTGCGCGTCAGCTTCCCCGTGGAGGTCCGCACGGCGCCGGCCGACGACATCACGCTCTCCACGGCGTCGGGCCGCGACAGCGCGTACGTCGCCGTCCACATGTTCAAGGGCACCCCCTATCAGGGGTACTTCACCGCGGCCGAGCGGATCTTCACGGCGCACGAGGGACGCCCGCACTGGGGCAAGGTGCACACGCGCGACGCCGACTACTTCTCCGGCGTCTACCCCCGTTTCGGTGAGTTCACCGCGCTGCGTGACCGGCTCGATCCCGATCGCCGCTT
Source organism: Streptomyces sp. NPDC046862 (assembly GCF_040704615.1). Lineage (NCBI taxonomy): Bacteria > Bacillati > Actinomycetota > Actinomycetes > Kitasatosporales > Streptomycetaceae > Streptomyces > Streptomyces sp. NPDC046862. Next base: position 17,362 of record NZ_JBEYXP010000073.1, read on the forward strand.
CCAGAACGACTACCTGCGGAGGGTGTTGGGCTCCTAGTCGCCCCTCTCATCCCTCCGCCCGCCCGGCCGTACGAGAACGGGACGCACGAGCGAGGCAATTCGTCCCGTTTCCGCAGATTTCACACGGTACGCCGAGCCCCATGGTCACAAAAACGGCGCTTCGCTCAGCCAACTCCCACCCCCTGTGAGAAGTTGGGCGGCGTGCCGATCCACGCAAGTGGCCCGAATGGAGTACTGTTGCGAGCCCTGGATCCGGACTCCCGCCAGGGTGTCCGGGGCCTTAGAGGACCGCCGGGAGGGGGATCGTTGCACAGGGTGATGAAGTTCGTCACTTAGCGTTGCGAAAAGATAACCGTGCCATAACGGCGACCCAGGGCCCACGCCCGACACGCCGGGCAACTCGGCAAGGTTGTGGCAGGCTGCACCCGGGCAGGCCACACTCGACTAGCGGAAGCAGCGACGCACGTGACGTCGGCAGGCACCACCCGGGAGGTCCCCATGCCCGAACTGCGTGTCGTGGCCGTCTCAAATGACGGCACACGGCTGGTGCTGAAGGCTGCCGACGCAACGGAGTACACGCTCCCGATCGACGAACGACTGCGCGCCGCGGTGCGCGGCGACCGTCCGCGCCTCGGCCAGATCGAGATCGAGGTGGAGAGCCATCTCCGCCCCCGTGACATCCAGGCGCGTATACGTGCGGGTGCGTCGGCCGAGGAGGTCGCGCAGCTCGCGGGCATCCCCGTCGACCGCGTACGCCGCTTCGAGGGTCCCGTGCTCGCCGAGCGCGCCTTCATGGCCGAGCGCGCCAGGAAGACTCCGGTCCGGCGTCCCGGCGAGAACTCGGCGGGCCCCCAGCTCGGCGAGGCCGTCCAGGAACGGCTGCTCCTGCGCGGCGCCGAGAAGGACACCGTCCAGTGGGACTCCTGGCGCCGCGACGACGGCACCTGGGAGGTGCTGCTCGTTTACCGGGTCGCGGGTGAGCCGCACTCGGCGATCTGGACGTACGACCCGCCCCGGCGGCTCGTCCAGGCCGTCGACGACGAGGCGCGCTCGCTGATCGGTGAGTCCGACGACCTCGGGACGGCCGAGCCGAGCTTCCCGTTCGTGCCGCGGATCGCCCGGCTGCCGCGGGACCGCCCCCTGGACCGCCCGGCCGAACGGCCCATGCTGCCCGCCCAGGCGTCCGAGCCCGCCGAGGAGAGCACGGACGAGCGCGACTCGCTCACCAGCATCCTGGAGGCCGTGCCCAGCTACCGGGGCGACCTGGTGGTGCCCGAGCGCCCTGCGGACACGCCGCAGGAGGAGCCCGAGCAGGAACCCGAGGCGGAGGAGCCCCCGGCTCCCGCGGCCTCGGCCGGCTCCGCGTACGCGGACGTGCTCATGCCGCGCGCGGTGGCCAGCCATCGCGAGCGCCTGGTCGGCGCCACCGACCGCCAGGCCGAGGCGGACGGCGTCCGCCCGGGCCGACGCGCGGCGGTGCCGAGCTGGGACGAGATCGTGTTCGGTACGAGGCGCAAGAACAAGGACTAGACGGCTGAACACGGACTAGAGGAAGCAGGACCAGAAGAAGCACGGTGAAGGAAGCAGGACCAGTCGACTGGTCACAGGTACGTCCGTGGGGCCCGCATCGTTCAGATGCGGGCCCCACGCCGTGTCCGGCGTCAGTGGGCGCCGACGGACGTCACCGGACGCTCCCGCACGTCACTGGGGGTCCGCACCCGTCGCCACCGGACGGTTGCCGTCGTGGCTCCACTCCGACCACGAGCCGACGTACAGGGCGGCCGGGATGCCCGCGACGGCCAGCGCGAGGACCTCGTGGGCGCCGGAGACGCCCGACCCGCAGTAGACACCGACCTCGGAGGCACCTGAGGTGCCCAGGGCCTTGAAGCGGTCGGCGAGTTCGGCGGCGGGCACGAAGCGACCGGATTCGGCCACATTTTCCGTGGTGGGTGCCGAGACCGCGCCCGGGATGTGTCCGGCGACCGGATCGATGGGCTCGACGTCACCGCGGTACCGCTCGGCCGCCCGCGCGTCGAGGAGCAGCCCTGTACGGGCGAGCGCGGCGGCACCGTCGGCGTCCAGCAGCGGCAGGGCGCCCGGAGCCGGTGTGAAGGTTCCCCTAACGGGCTCCGTGACCCGATCCGTCAACGGGCCGTCCCAGGCCGCCAGCCCGCCATCGAGGACGCGTACCGACGGGTGTCCCGTGAAGCGCAACAGCCACCACGCGCGGGCCGCCGCCCAGCCGAGTCCGCCGTCGTACACGACGACGTCCCGGTCCGCCGAGACCCCGGCCTCCCGCATCGTCGCGCCGAAGACCTCCGTGTCGGGCAGCGGATGCCGCCCGCTTGCACCCGCGGGACCTGCGAGTTCGGAGTCCAGGTCGACGAAGACGGCGCCCGGGATGTGGGCCCTGTCGTACTCGGGCCGCAGGTTCGGACCACCCAGCTGCCAGCGGACGTCGAGGAGGACCGGCGGGGTCGGGCCCGCGAGCTCACTCGTGAGTTCGGCTGGGGAAATGATGGCGTTCATGCACCCCATCCTCGCGCACGGGGTGGCCGCATCGCCCGGGTCCGGCTACTCTCCTCCGCCGAACGGACCCGATCACGAGGCGTACGGGATCGGGCACATGCTGTACATCCACAGGACACCACACGGCAATGGCACGTAAACGGACGGGAAGCGGTAATTCGGGCATCCTTCCCCGCAGTTCCGTGCGATTCGCCGCATCACGGCGGCGCGGCTGGGCCGTTCGGTGCACGGGTGGTGCGAGCATCAGCACGGGACGTGCACGCGCGTGAACGCGGTACGCACGTACGGTGAGCGGCCGTGACACGGTCGCCGCGAGGGGCCGAGGAGAGAGTGAGTGATGACCGAGGCGCGGGGTTCGGCCGGCCTGAGCGGGCAGGCGTACCCGCCCGGCACACCATGCTGGGTGAGTCTGATGGTGCACGGGTTGACCGCCACCCAGGACTTCTACGGGGCTCTGTTCGGCTGGGAGTTCCGGCCGGGCCCACGGCAACTGGGCCCGTACGTAAGGGCTCTGCTCGACGGACACGACGTGGCGGGGATCGGTGAGCTGCCACCCGACCGCCATCTGCCCATCGCGTGGACGCCCTACCTCGCCTCGACCGACGTGGACCTGACCGCCGAGATGGTGCGGCACTGCGGCGGCACGGTCGGCGTGGGCCCTCTGGACGCCGCCGACGCGGGCCGCCTGGCCGTCGCCTCGGACCCCTCGGGCGCCGTCTTCGGGATCTGGCAGGCCGCGGTCCATCCCGGCACCACCGTCACGGGGGTTCCCGGCACGCCCGCCTGGAACGAACTCTTCACCCGCGACACGGTCGGCGTCGCCAAGTTCTACGAGAGCGTCTTCGGCTACGAGGAGGAACCACTCGCCTCCGGCGACGCCGACTACGTGACCCTGCGTGTCGAGGGCCGGCCGGTCGCCGGCATCCACGGCGTCGGCAGGGCACTCCCCCGCGACCGGGGGGCCCATTGGCTGACCTCCTTCGAGGTCGCCGACACCGACGAGGCGGTCGTCCGCGTCACCGACCTCGGGGGGCATCTCCTCAGACCCGCCCGGGACACACCGCACGGCCGTGTGGCCACGGTCGTGGACCCGGAAGGCGCGGTGTTCTCCATGGTCCACACGGACCGCTGAGCGGTGGCCTGGCCGGGTCGCCGAGGGGAGGCGGATCGATTCGCCGGAGGTCAGGCCGTCTCGACCGGGAGCACGTCCGGTGACAACGCGCTCGCACGCGCCGCCACCGCCGTCATACGACGGCGGTGGTGGCGGCGGCAGAGGACCTCGTAGCCGATGTCCGGCTGGTTGACGTCACCGACGACGACCTGGGCGCCCTCGACGACCATGTGGCCGCCAATGGTGCGGGCGTTGTGGGTTGCGCGGGCGCCGCACCAGCACAGGGCCTCGACCTGGAGGACCTCCACCCGGTCGGCGAGCTCCACGAGGCGCTGGGAGCCGGGGAAGAGCTTGGAGCGGAAGTCCGTGGTGATGCCGAAGGCGTAGACGTCGATGTCCAGGTCGTCCACCACTCGTGCCAGCTGGTCGATCTGCTCGGGCGCGAGGAACTGCGCCTCGTCCGCGATCACGTAGTCCGCGCGGCGGCCCTGGGAGAGGTGGTCGACGAGGTGGACGTACAGGTCCTGGCCGTCCGCGACCTCCACCGCGTCCGTGACCAGGCCGAGCCGCGACGACAGCTTGCCCTCGCCGGCGCGGTCGTCCCTGGTGAAGATCATGCCCGTCAGGCCGCGTGCCGAGCGGTTGTGCTCGATCTGGAGAGCCAGCGTCGACTTCCCGCAGTCCATCGTTCCGGAGAAGAACACCAGCTCGGGCATGGGGAGTTGAGGACCTTTCAGATGGGTTCGGGGCGTGTGTGTGCGCGGGGCGGAGGTGCCGGGCGGAGCACGGCGGGATTCAGGTGCGTACTTCCAGGAGCGGGACCAGCTGCTCCACGGGCATCATCGAACCGTGGTTGCCGACCATCGCGGACTCCTTCGGTTCCCGCTCGGACGCGATGATCAGGACGTCGTCGCGGGCCGCCGCCACGACGTCACCGATGCGGGAGTACACCCGCTCGTCCACCGCGGGACCGAACCAGCCCGCGGCGATGGCCTCGTCGCGGGACGCCACCCAGAACTGCTCGCCCAGCACCTCGCGCCAGCAGGTCAGGACGTCCGCCTGGGCACCCGGCACCGCGTACACGTGGCGGGCGCGCCCCTCGCCGCCCAACAGGGCGACCCCGGCGCGCAGTTCCCAGTCCTCGTCGAAGTCGATGCGGTGCTGCTCGTCGAACGGGATGTCGATCATGCCGTGGTCGGCGGTGACGTACAGGGTGGTACGCGGCGGCAGTTGCTCCGCCAGGCGCTGGACCAGCCGGTCGACGTACATCAACTGCCCGCGCCAGGCGTCGGAGTCGATGCCGAAGCGGTGGCCCTTGCCGTCCACCTCGGCGTAGTACGTGTACACCAGGGAGCGGTCTCCGGCGGCCAGTTGCTCGGCGGCCAGGTCCATGCGCTCCTCGCCGGAGAGCCGGCCGTGGAACGTGCCGCCGCTCAGCGCCACCTGGGTGAGCGGCGTGGTCTGGAAGGTCGGGGAGGAGACCTGGGCGGTGTGGACGCCCGCCTCGGCGGCCAGCTGGAAGATCGTGGGGTACGGCTGCCAGGTGCGCGGGGCGGTCCAGGGGATCCAGCGGAGCTGGTTCATCAGCTCGTCGGTCTCCGGGTTGCGCACCGTGTAGCCGGGCAGTCCGTGTGCGCCCGGGGGCAGGCCCGTTCCGACGGAGGTCAGGGAGGTCGCGGTGGTGGCCGGGTAGCCCGCGGTGATCGCGCGGCCGGTGCCGCCCCGTGACGACGCGAGCAGCGAGGTCATGAAGGGGGCCTCGTCCGGGTGCTCCTTCAGCTGCTGCCAGCCCAGCCCGTCGATCAGGAAGACACAGTTCCGGTCGGCCGCGGTCAGTTCCGTTATGGCGGCGGTCGTGCCGGGGACCTCCATTCCTGCCGCGAGGGTCGGCAGGAGGTCGGCCAGCGAGCCGGTGCCATACTCGGGCACGGGGGCCGAGCTCACGGCGAGGGCGTCCGGCTGGTCCCAGTGCGGAGCGGACGGGGCGGGCACCGAGCGCCCTGAGTCCGGGGCGGCGGGCGGGGAGGCGTGGGACATCAGCGGGCGGTGTCCGCGGTCGCCTCGGAGAGGGACTGCGCGAAGGCGAGGGCCTGGCGCACCGTCTCCGGGCCGTCCCCGGCCTCGCTGACGCGCAGGCTGAGGTCGTCCGCCGTCGAGTTGCCCGTGTAGCCGTGGTCCGCCTCGCAGTTGGGGTCGCCGCAGGCCGCGGGCTCCAGGTCGATGCGGGAGACGGCGCCCCAGCCGATGGTCAGGACGACCTCGCGGGGCAGGGTGCCCGGCGCGTACGACTCCGGGTTGGCGACCACCCGGCTGACGACGACCGACGAGATCCGGCCGAGCTTCACGGACTCGGTGGACGTCGTGGCGTACGGCGTCGGCGACGTGCTGTCCGCGGCCTGCTCGTCCGTGTGGCTCACGATGAAGCGGTTGCCGGTGAGGACGAGCACGGTCACATGCCGGCGCACCTCGTTGGCGTCGAACGTCGTCTCCTGATGGACCAGGTACGACCGGATGGGGTCGCCCCCGACGGCGGCCTCCACCGCCTCCGCCACGAGGGCCGGGTAGTAGCCGCTGCGCTCGATCGCCGCACGCAGCCCCTGGGTCGAAGTACTGGTCTTGGCCATGACGTCCATCCTACGGGGGCGCACTGACTGCGAGGGACCGCTCTGCCGGGACTGTCGTGGACTGTCGCGGGACGGGCGGGGACGGATCAGTACACCGGAAGCGTCCGGGGGCCGAGGTCGTCGCGGGCGGGCGGGCGCGCGAGCCGCACGGTGGCGCCGAGGACGCTCAGGCCGCGCGGGGCGACGACGACCGGCTCCAGGGAGACCGCGACGACCTCCGGATGGTCGTCGACCAGCCGGGACACGCGCAGGAGGAGCTCTTCGAGGGCGCCGACGTCGGCAGGCGCCGAGCCCCGCCAGCCGAACAGGAGGGGTGCCGTCCGGATCGACCGGACCAGTGAGGCCGCGTCCCGGTCGGTGACCGGGATCAGCCGGTGCGCGGTGTCACCGAGCAGCTGCGAAGCGGCCCCGGCGAGCCCGAAGGAGACGACCGCTCCGGCGGCCGGGTCGATGACGGCCCGTACGACCGTGTCGACGCCGCGTGGCGCCATGCCCTGCACGACGGGCCGCAGCTCCTCGGGCCTGCCGAAGAGACCGGTCAACTCGGCGTACGCCCGGCGCAGTTGTTCCTCGTCGGTCAGGTCCAGCCGGACGCCGCCGAGGTCGGCGCGGTGACGCAGGTGCGGTGCGGTGGCCTTCAGGGCCACGGGGTAGCCGACGGCGCGCGCCGCCGCCGCGGCCTCGTCGGGTGTGGGCGCGGGCCGGGCCTCGCGCACCGCGATGCCGTACCGGGCGAGGAGCTCGCACGTCTGGTCGGAGCCGAGTGTGAGCCCCTCCCCGCGCGAGAGGAGCGTGTCGATCTGGTCGGCGGCGCCCTTCTCGTCGATGTCCTCGTACTCGGGCACCTTCCCGGGGTCCGCGGCGTCACGGCGCCACTGGGCGTACCTCACGGCTTCGGCGAGGGCCCGGACGGCACGCTCGGCGGCGGGGTAGGCGGGGATGAGGTGGGCGTCCTCCGGGGGTCGGACCTCGTCCACGCGCGCGCGTGCCGGCCGCTCATCGGACGGCGGTACCGCGTGGGGTGCCGTGCTGGTGGCCCGGGAGAGGGCGTCCGCGAGTCCGCCCAGCTCCACGTGGACCACGAGGACCGGTTTGGCCGGGGCGGCGGCCGCCGCGGAGCGGAGCGCCTCGGCCAGGGCCTCGTCGGCGGCGGTCGTCTCGCCCACCGCCGGTATGGCCGTGACGACCACGGCATCGCAGGTGTCGTCCGTGAGCGCCCGCGCCAGGGCCGCGTGGAAGTCCTCCGCCGAGGCCCCGGTCGTGAGGTCCAGCGGGGGCAGGGGGCTGAGCCCCTCGGCGAGACAGGCGTCGTACGTCAGCAGGCCCAGCGACTCCGAGTTCCCGAGGATCGCCACGCGGGGGCCGGTGGGCAGGGGCTGGCGGGCCAGCAGCAGGCCCGTGTCGACGAGCTCGGTGATCGTGTCCACGCGGATCACACCGGCCTGTCGCAGCAGGTCGGACACGGTGGCGTGCGGCAGCCGCGTGGCCCGGACGGCGTGCCCCTGGGGGGCGGCTCCGCCGTGGCGCGCGCCCTGGACCACGACCAGCGGTTTGGCCGCGGCCGTGCGGCGCGCGAGGCGCGTGAACTTGCGCGGGTTGCCGATGGACTCGAGATACATGAGGGCGACGTCGGTGTCCGGGTCGTCGAACCAGTACTGGAGCACGTCGTTGCCGGAGACGTCCGCGCGGTTGCCCGACGACACGAAGGTGGACACGCCCGTGACGCCGGTGACCCCTCCCCCGCGCCGGTGCAGCCGGGACAGCAGGGCGATCCCGATGGCGCCGGACTGGGCGAACAGGCCGATGCGTCCGGGGCGCGGCATCTCGGGGGCGAGGGAGGCGTTGAGCCTGATGTCGGGCGAGGTGTTGATGATCCCGAAGGCGTTGGGTCCGATGATGCGCATGCCGTACGTCCGGGCCTGGCGCACCAGTGCGCGCTGGCGCTCGCGCCCCGCGGGGCCGCTCTCGGCGTACCCGGCGGAGACGACCACGAGGCCCTGCACGCCGTGCTCGCCGCACTCGGCGACGACCTCGGGGACGTGCTCGGCGGCGACGGCGACGACCGCGAGGTCGACGGGCTCGGCGATCTCGCGGATGGAGCGGTACGCCGGGACGTGGTCGAGCTCCTTCTCCTGTACGGCCCTGTTCACCGCGTACAGGCTGCCGGTGAAGCCCGCGTCCCTGAGGTTGGCCAGCAGGCCGCGGCCCACGCCGCCGGGGCTGCGTCCCGCGCCGATGACGGCGACGGAGCCGGGGGTGAGCAGCCGCCGCACGGACCGGGCCTCGGCGCGCTGCTCCCGCGCGCGCTGGACGGCGAGGGAGCGGTCGGTGGGCTCCAGATCGAACTCCAGGCGGACCACGCCGTCTTCGAAGCTGCGCTGCTGCTGGTACCCGGCGTCGGTGAACACCTTGATCATCTTGCTGTTGGCGGGCAGCACCTCGGCGGCGAAGCGGCGGATGTCGCGTTCCCGGGCGACGGCCGCGATGTGTTCGAGGAGGGCGGAGGCGACGCCCCGCCCCTGGTGGGCGTCCTGGACGAGGAAGGCGACCTCGGCCTCGTCGGCCGGGGAGGAGGCGGGCATGCCCTCGGCATCGATCCGGTCGTAGCGTACGGTGGCGATGAACTCGCCGCCGACCGTGGCCGCGAGTCCCACCCGGTCCACAAAGTCGTGGTGCGTGAAGCGGTGGACGTCCTTGGCGGACAGGCGAGGATACGGCGCGAAGAAGCGGTAGTACTTCGACTCGTCGGAGACCTGCTCGTAGAAGCTGACCAGGCGCTCGGCGTCATCAACGGTGATGGGCCTGATGCGCGCGGTGCCGCCGTCGCGCAGCACCACGTCGGCCTCCCAGTGGGCGGGGTACTCGTGCCGGTCCGACGAGGTCTGCATGGGCCCCAGAGTACGGCTCGCGTACGACAACGACGCGGGGCGGTCCCGCGCACGAAAGCGGCGCGGGCGGTCTCGCGTACGGCAACGGCGCGGGGCACTCTGGGACACGACAACCGGATCGCGGTCAGGCCGTGGGCCCGATCCGGACCCGCTTCACAGATTCTGGGACACTGGTCTAGACAACCCGGTCTAGACCAGTGAGACTCGATACATCTGACACACCTGAAGGGCAGCAACACATGGCTGAGCGCCGCGTCAACGTCGGCTGGGCCGAGGGCCTCCACGCCCGCCCCGCTTCCATCTTCGTCCGGGCCGCCACGGCCTCCGGTATCCCCGTGACGATCGCCAAGGCCGACGGCAACCCCGTCAACGCGGCCTCCATGCTGGCGGTGCTGGGCCTCGGCGCCCAGGGCGGCGAGGAGATCGTGCTCGCCTCCGACGCCGAGGGCGCGGACGCCGCGCTCGACCGGCTGGCGAAGCTGGTCGCCGAGGGACTCGAGGAACTTCCCGAGACCGTCTGAGTAACGCGGTAAACCTTCCGGAAGGTAACCCGCGCACACTTCGAAGGGCTCGTCCGAATTATCGGGCGGGCCCTTCTTATTTCCTCTTCACGGGCAGCAGAAATAATCCCCCGCGAATTCCACCTTCTTTGTATACGGCTCTCGTGTTAATGCCGCAGGCTCGCGATGTTTACGGGATGTTGCGAAGTCCTCACACACTCCGAGCCGTCGGCCTGGCCGGGAAACGGTCGGCCTGACCGGGAAATCGCAGCCGGTGCGCGGCGGTCGCGTGTTCGGTGTGCAGGGCCGTGATCGTCCGGGCCCGCTCGCTGTCACCACGCGCGACGGCGTCCACGATGCCGCCGTGCTCGGCCCAGGACTCGACGGGGCTGGAGGGCGCCTCCACCGCGTACATCCAGGCGATCTTGTGGCGCAGCTGGGCGAGCGTCGAGGTCAGCGCGGGGCTGCCGGAGGCCTGGGCGAGCGTCTCGTGGAACCAGCCGCCGAGTGAGCGCAGGTCGTCGCTGCTGCCCCGCCTGGCCCGCTCCTGCCCCAGCCTGACCAGGCCGCGCAGCACCTTCAGGTGGGCCTCGGTACGCCGCTGGGCGGCGCGCGCGGCGCCCAGCGGCTCCAGCAGCATGCGCATCTCCAGCAGGTCGGCGGCCTCCTGCTCGGTCGGCTCCGCGACGCACGCGCCCGCGTGCCGGCGGGTGACCACGAAGCCCTCGGCCTCCAGCGTGCGCAGCGCCTCACGCACGGGGACGCGGCTGACGCCGTACCGGCGGGCGAGGAGTTCCTCGGTGAGCCGGCCGCCGCGCTCGTAGACACCCGCGACGATGTCATCACGGATCGCCGTGCATACCGAGTGTGCCGGAATACGCATGACCCGACCTCCGCCTTAATCCCCGTGAAACGCCTTTGATTGACGTGTGTTCGAGCGACTCTATTGCAGTCGGCCGGAATTTCCGATGCCGGGCCGGAATCCAGGGATATTTTTTGGACAGGAGGTGCGTCACGACAGGAGGTACGTCACGACGGAGGAGGCGTCACGACGACGAAAGCCCCGGCTCGGTGAGCCGGGGCCTCGTGTGACCGTTGTCCGTTGTGCCGTCGCCGTGGGTCAGACGTTCACGCCGTGCGAGCGCAGGTACGCGACGGGGTCGATGTCCGAGCCGTACTCGGGCGACGTGCGGGCCTCGAAGTGCAGGTGCGGGCCCGTGACGTTGCCGGTCGCCCCGGACAGGCCGATCTGCTGGCCGGGGGTGACCGTCTGGCCGACGGAGACACCGATGGACGACAGGTGGCCGTACTGCGTGTACGTGCCGTCGTGCATCTTGATGACGATGTTGTTCCCGTAGGAGCCGCCCCAGCCCGCCTCGACGACGGTGCCGGAGCCGACCGCGTGGACGGCCGTGCCGGAGGATGCGTGGAAGTCGATGCCGGTGTGGCTGCCGGAGGACCAGACGGCTCCGCCGGACTTGTAGCCGGTCGAGACGTACGAGTTGCTGACCGGGGCGACGAAGGTGTTGAGGCGCTTGCGCTCGGCTTCGCGGGCGGCGCGCTCCTTGGCCTCGCGCTCCTTCTTCGCCGCCTCCTCCGCGCGCTGCTTCGCGAGGGCCTCGGCCTTCTTCTGCGCGGCGGCCTCCTGGGCGGCCTGCTGCTGGGCGGCGGCCTGGGCGTCGATCTGCTCGGCCACCGTGTCGCCGATCTCGATCGCCTGGGTGAAGCCGGTCTGTTCGACGGAGTTGTCGGCGGCGAACGCCGGGGCGGACGCGGACAGGGCGCCGAAGACGCCGGTGGTGGTGAGCGCGGCGGCGCCGACGGCCTTCGTGGTCGCGCGCTTCATGCGACTGGGACGACGGTGCTTCCCGGTGGCGCAGGTGTACGCCATGAAGTGGCTGGTCCTTTCCTTCCCTCTCGCCTACCGGGTTAGCTGACGGGTTCGGAGCAAGGAAGGTCTCCTACGGGCCCCCTCCACCTGGTGAAGGGCATCCGATTCACCCCAGGGACTGCGGTGGGTCCCCGGCTCCCCTGGCTCGCGCCGTACGGGGACTCGGCGATGGCTGTCCGGTGCCGCGGGTGCGGCGTAGTGCTGACGAACAGCCGGACCGACGCTAAGTGGGCCCTCTTTGAAATCACAAACGGATCACGGGATTTGTAGCGCATGCCACAGGGCAGACACACAACCTCTCCCGCAATACGGACATCCGGGGGCCCTGGTGACGCTTTCGTCACCAGGGCCCCCGGATGCGGGCGGGCTCCACTCGGTCCGTGTGGCGGTCCGTGAGCCGGCTCGTGGTCGGCCCGTGAATCGGCTCGGGTCGCCCGTCGGCGCTCTACTCGGCGCGTACGACGGAGACTTCGCCGATTCCGAGGGCCCTGACGGGCTCCTCGATCTGCGCCGCGTCGCCGACGAGGACGGTCACCAGGCGGTCCACCGGGAAGGCGTTCACCACGGCCGCGGTGGCCTCCACGGTGCCGGTCGCGGCGAGCTGCCGGTACAGCGTCGCCTGGTAGTCGTCCGGCAGGTGCTGCTCGACCTGGTCGGCGAGGGTGCTCGCGACGGCGGCGGCCGTCTCGTACTTGAGGGGGGCGACCCCGACGAGGTTCTGCACGGCGACGTCGCGCTCGTCGTCCCTCAGGCCCTCGGCGGCGAGGGTCCGCAGCACGGTCCACAGGTCGTCCAGAGCCGGGCCCGTGTTCGGCGTGTCGACGGAGCCGCTGATGGCGAGCATCGCGGCACCCGAGCCGTCGGGCGCCGAGCGCAGCACCTGCCCGAACGCCCGCACACCGTAGGTGTAGCCCTTCTCCTCGCGCAGGACGCGGTCAAGGCGGGAGGTGAGGGTGCCGCCCAGGCAGTAGGTGCCGAGCACCTGGGCCGGCCACACGCGGTCGTGCCGGTCGGCGCCGACGCGGCCGATGAGCAACTGCGTCTGGACGGCGCCGGGACGGTCCACGATGACGACGCGGCCCGTGTCGTCCGCGGTCACCGGAGGCACGGGGCGCGGCTCGGCGGACGAGCCGGTCCAGGCGCCCAGTGTGTCGCCGAGCAGCGTGTCCAGGTCGACGCCGGTGAGGTCTCCGACGACGACCACGGTGGCCGTGGCGGGGCGGACGTGCTTCTCGTAGAAGGCGCGCACGGCAGCCGAGTCGATGCCCTCGACCGTCTCCTCGGTGCCCTGGCGCGGGCGCGACATGCGCGAGGTCGCCGGGAAGAGCTCCTTGGAGAGCTCCTTGGCGGCACGGCGGCCCGGGTTGGCGGTCTCGTGAGGGATCTCGTCGAGCCGGTTGCGCACCAGTCGCTCGACCTCGCTGTCGTCGAACGCGGGGGCCCTCAGGGCGTCGGCGAGCAGACCGAGCCCCTTGGGGAGCCGCGATACGGGAACTTCGAGGCTGAGCCGTACGCCGGGGTGGTCGGCGTGCGCGTCGAGGGTGGCGCCGCAGCGCTCCAGCTCGGCGGCGAACTCCTCGGCGGAGTGCTTGTCGGTGCCTTCGGAGAAGGCCCGGGCCATGATCGTGGCGACGCCGTCGAGGCCCGCGGGCTCGGCCTCCAGGGGCGCGTCGAGGAGCACCTCGACGGCGACGACCTGCTGGCCGGGGCGGTGGCAGCGCAGCACGGTCAGGCCGTTGTCGAGCGTGCCGCGCTCGGGGGCCGGGAACGCCCAGGGCCTTGCGTCGCCGGACTGGGGCTGGGGATGGAAGTCCATGGTCGCGAGCTCGGTCACTTGGCCGACTCCTCGTTCTCGTCGGTCACCGCGGCTTCGGCGGTCTCGGCGGCGATCTCGGCGTCCCCGCCCTCGGCGGTGATCGGCTCGTAGACGAGCACCGCGCGGTTGTCGGGCCGCAGCCGTGCCTGGGCGACCGCCTGGACCTCCTCCGCGCTCACGTCGAGCACGCGCTGGACGGCGGTCAGGGCGAGCTGCGGGTCGCCGAACAGGACGGCGTACCGGCACAGTTCGTCGGCGCGGCCCGCGACCGTGCCGAGCCGGTCCAGCCACTCGCGCTCCAACTGGGCCTGGGCGCGCTCCATTTCCTCGGCCGTCGGGCCCTCGGCGGCGAACCGGGCGAGCTCCTCGTCGACGGCGGCCTCGATGACGGGGACCTCGACGTCACCGGAGGTCTTCACGTCGAGCCAGCCGAGGGAGGGCGCCCCGGCCAGCCGAAGCAGGCCGAACCCGGCGGCGACGGCCGTGCGGTCGCGCCGTACGAGCCGGTTGTAGAGGCGGGACGACTCGCCGCCGCCGAGGACCGTGAGCGCCAGGTCGGCCGCGTCGGCCTCGCGCGTGCCGTCCTCCGGGAGCCGGTAGGCGGCCATCAACGCGCGCGCGGGGACCTCTTCCTCCACGACCTCGCGCAGCTGCTCGCCGATGGTCTGAGGCAGGGAGCCGTCGCGCGGGGCGGGCTTGCCGTCGTGCCCGGGGATGGACCCGAAGTACTTCTCCACCCAGGCGAGCGTCTGCTCCGGGGCGATGTCGCCGACCACGGAGAGCACGGCGTTGTTGGGCGCGTAGTAGGTGCGGAAGAACGCGCGCGCGTCCTCCAGCGTGGCCGCGTCCAGGTCGGCCATCGAACCGATGGGGGTGTGGTGGTAGGGGTGACCGTCCGGGTAGGCGAGGGCGGTCAGCTTCTCGAAGGCGGTGCCGTAGGGGACGTTGTCGTAGCGCTGGCGGCGCTCGTTCTTGACGACGTCCCGCTGGTTCTCCATGGACTCGTCGTCCAGCGCCACCAGCAGCGAGCCCATGCGGTCGGCCTCCAGCCAGAGGGCGAGCTCCAGCTCGTGGGCGGGCATGGTCTCGAAGTAGTTGGTGCGCTCGAAGCTCGTCGTGCCGTTCAGCGAGCCGCCCGCGCCCTGGACCTTCTCGAAGTGGCCGTTGCCCTTCACCTGGCCCGAACCCTGGAACATCAGGTGCTCGAAGAGGTGGGCGAGGCCGGTGCGGCCCTTGACCTCGTGACGGGAGCCGACGTCGTACCAGAGGCACACCGCCGCGACCGGGGTCAGGTGGTCCTCGGAGAGCACCACCCGCAGACCGTTGGCCAGGCGGTGCTCGGTCGCTGTCAGGCCCCCGGAGCCTGCCTCGGCTGTGGCCGTGTGACCCATGGGCATGTACGTCCCTTCAATCGCGGAATCTGTCGTGGAAGCTGTCATGGAAAACCGCGTATGTCCTGCCGGTCCTGCCACTGTATGCAAGCGTGCGGACGGCTGGCGAAGTTCCCGGTTCCCGTCCGCTCAGAGCGAGACTCCCGGACGGCGGAGGGGGACGCGCGCAGGCCCGTGGGCGGGGTGGCGCACGAGGCGGCCGCGCGCCGCGGAGAGACATGGGTCCGTGGCCGTCGCGCGTCCACCGCGGGGACGGCTCGGGGACCCACGGCACGCCGGTCGGCCCGGGCCCGGGGCTGCCGCCGCCGACGCAGGCCCGGGCCCGGGGCTGCCGCCGCCGACGCAGGCCCGGGCCCGGGGCTGCCGCCGCCGACGCCGGGAACAGCGGGGAGACCGCCTCCCGCCAGGACCCGGCGCCCTTCCTCCGAGCAGGCCGGCAGCCCGGGACGGGCGTGTATCCGGGCTCGTCAGAGGCGTGCGGCAGTCCGGATACGCGGCCGCGAGCCCTCGGCCACGGACTCCTCCCCGCGCCGGGGTGCGGGGTCACGGCCGGTACCCGCCCTGCGCGCGGACACAACGGCATGGGCGGGCGCGGGCAGGGCGCACGCGGGCAGGGGGAGCGGGCACGGCGCCATGTTGACGCGGTCGCCCGGCGATGCCCCCGCCTGCCGTGCCGGTGTGCCTCTTTCGGCCATGTCTCCCGACCCTGTCGCCCTCGCGTTTCCCCGACTCGCACATGGGCGCCCGGGGTGTCCCGGCGCCCTGCGGAGGGGCCGGAGGCAGGCCCGTGCGAAGGGGCGTGGTCCGGGTTGTCAGTGGGTCGGGCCACAATGGACCGCGTCAGATCCCGATTCATGCCCCGGCAAGACTGTGAAGGAGCCGCAGCAGCGATGGCCCGCCGCAGCACGAAGACTCCGCCCGACGACGCGTACGAGGAGAAGATCCTCGACATCGACGTCGTCGACGAGATGCAGGGCTCCTTCCTGGAGTACGCGTACTCGGTCATCTACTCCCGAGCCCTGCCGGACGCCCGCGACGGCCTCAAGCCGGTGCACCGCCGGATCGTCTACCAGATGAACGAGATGGGCCTGCGCCCCGACCGCGGCTACGTGAAGTGCGCCCGCGTCGTCGGCGAGGTCATGGGTAAGTTGCACCCGCACGGCGACGCGTCGATCTACGACGCCCTGGTGCGCCTGGCGCAGCCCTTCTCCATGCGCGTGCCGCTGGTCGACGGCCACGGCAACTTCGGCTCGCTGGGCAACGACGACCCGCCGGCCGCCATGCGGTACACCGAGTGCCGTATGGCCGACGCCACCAGCCTGATGACCGAGTCCATCGACGAGAACACGGTGGACTTCGCGCCCAACTACGACGGCCAGGAGCAGGAGCCGATCGCGCTCCCCGCCGCGTTCCCGAACCTGCTGGTGAACGGCGCGTCGGGCATCGCCGTCGGCATGGCCACGAACATGCCGCCGCACAACCTGGGCGAGGTCGTCGCGGCGGCCCGCCACCTGATCCGCCACCCGAACGCCGACCTCGACACGTTGATGAAGCTCGTGCCGGGCCCCGACCTCCCCACAGGCGGCAGGATCGTCGGCCTCTCCGGGATCAGGGACGCGTACGAGACGGGCCGCGGCACGTTCAAGATCCGCGCCACGGTGTCCGTGGAGAGCGTGACGCCACGCCGCAAGGGCCTGGTCGTCACCGAGCTGCCCTTCACCGTCGGCCCGGAGAAGGTGATCGCCAAGATCAAGGACCTGGTCGGCTCTAAGAAGCTGCAGGGCATCGCCGACGTCAAGGACCTCACCGACCGCCAGCACGGGCTGCGCCTGGTCATCGAGATCAAGAACGGCTTCGTGCCGGAGGCGGTTCTGGAGCAGCTCTACAAGCTGACGCCGATGGAGGAGAGCTTCGGCATCAACAACGTGGCGCTGGTCGACGGCCAGCCACTCACGCTGGGCCTGAAGGAGCTCCTGGAGGTCTACCTCGACCACCGCTTCACCGTCGTACGGCGTCGCTCCGAGTTCCGCCGCGGCAAGAAGCGCGACCGTCTGCACCTGGTCGAGGGCCTGCTCACGGCGCTGGTGGACATCGACGAGGTCATCCGTCTGATCCGCTCCAGCGACAACTCGGCGGAGGCGAAGCAGCGCCTGATGGAGCGCTTCTCGCTGAGCGAGATCCAGACGCAGTACATCCTCGACACGCCCCTGCGCCGCCTCACCAGGTTCGACCGCATCGAGCTGGAGTCGGAGCGGGACAGGCTGAAGGCGGAGATCGAGGAACTGACCCGCATCCTGGACTCGGACGCGGAGCTGCGCAAGCTGGTGTCGGGCGAACTGGCCTCGGTGGCCAAGAAGTTCGGCACCCCCCGTCGCACAACGCTCCTCGAGGCCTCCGGCGCGCCCGCGGCCACGGTCTCGCTGCAGGTGGAGGACGCGCCGTGCCGCGTCATGCTCTCCTCGACGGGCCTGCTGGCGCGCACGGCGAACGGCGAGCCCTTCGCGCAGGAGGAGGACGGGCCGCGGGCCAAGCACGACGTGATCGTCTCCGCCGTCCCGGCGACGGCCCGGGGCGAGGTGGGCGCCGTGACGTCGTCGGGCCGCCTGCTGCGGCTGAACGTCATCGACCTGCCCCAGCTCCCGGAGACGACGTCGCCGAACCTCTCGGGCGGCGCACCGCTGTCGGAGTTCCTCTCCCTGGAGGACGGCGAGACGCTGGTCTGCCTGACGACGCTCGACGAGTCCTCGCCGGGCCTGGCGCTCGGCACCGAGCAGGGTGTCGTCAAGCGTGTGGTCCCCGACTACCCGTCCAACAAGGAGGAGTTGGAGGTCATCACGCTCAAGGAGGGCGACCGGATCGTCGGCGGCGTCGAGCTGCGCACGGGCGAGGAGGACCTGGTCTTCATCACGGACGACGCCCAGCTGCTGCGCTACCAGGCCTCGCAGGTCCGCCCGCAGGGCCGTCCGGCGGGCGGCGTGGCCGGCATCAAGCTCACCGACGGCGCGAAGGTCATCTCGTTCACGGCGGTGGACCCGGCATCGGACGCGATCGTCTTCACCGTGGCGGGCTCGCGCGGCACCCTGGACGACTCGGTCCAGACGACCGCCAAGCTCACCCCCTTCGACCAGTACCCGCGTAAGGGCCGCGCCACGGGCGGTGTGCGCTGCCAGCGGTTCCTGAAGGGTGAGGACTGCCTGTCGCTGGCCTGGGCGGGCGCGGTCCCGGCCCGGGCCGCCCAGAAGAACGGCACACCGGCCGAGCTGCCCGAGCCCGACCCGCGCCGCGACGGTTCGGGTGTGTCACTGCAGAAGACGGTGGCGGTCGTCGCGGGGCCGGTCTAGGCCTCACCGGCCTCGTCGGTCCGCTGGTCGGGGTTCTGCTGGTCGGGGTCCTGTACGTAGCGGAGGACGCCCCACATGCTGTGCTCGTCGGCGTGTGGGGCGTCCTCCTCGCATGCCCGGAGCTCCTTGCCGAGTGCCGTGGTGTCGATGCCGGCCCCGATGAGGACGAGCTGGGTGAGGCGGGGGCCGCCGGGCGTCCAGGGCTCGGGGTAGAAGCGCAGGAACCTCCCTACGGCGTGCACGCCGTACCGGTTCCGCCGGTCGTGGGACCCGAAGTCGACGTACCCCTTGATGCGGTAGAGCCCCTCGGGCCGGCTGTCGAGGAACTCCATCAACCGGCGCGGTCCGAGGGGCACTTCGGAGGTGAAGGAGAGGGACTCGTAGGCGGTGTGCAGGTGGCCGTGGTGACCGCCGTGCCCGTGGTCATCGTGTCCCTGGTCCCCGTCGCCTCCCTCGCCCTCGTCCTGCCGGGAGAGGTCGTCGAAGGACAGCTGCCCGACCCGCTCCTGGCTCGGCCTGCAGTCGAAGAGGAACTCCGGGTCGATACGGCCGTACGTGGCGGGCACGACGGCGGCACGGTCGCTCAGGGTACGAACGCGTTCCAGCACCCGTTCACGGTCGCCGTCCGGGGCCCGGTCGAGCTTGTTGACGACGACGAGGTCGGCGAGCGCGAGGTGCCGGTCGATCTCGGGGTGCTTCTGGCGGGTCGCGTCGAACTCGGCGGCGTCGACGACCTCGACGAGCCCGCCGTACACGATTCGCGGGTTCTCGCTGGCCAGGACCATGCGCACGAGTTCCTGGGGTTCCGCGAGCCCGCTGGCCTCGATGACGATGACGTCGATGCGGGCGGAGGGACTGGTCAGCCGCTCCAGATACAGGTCGAGCTCGCTCGCGTCGACGGCGCAGCACAGACAGCCGTTGCCGAGGGACACGGTGGAGTCGCCGAGCGCCCCGGCCACGGCCATCGCGTCGATCTCGATGGCTCCGAAGTCGTTGACGATGGCCCCGATGCGGCTGCCTCCACTGCGGTGCAGCAGGTGATTGAGCAACGTCGTCTTGCCCGAGCCCAGGAACCCGGCGAGGACGACGACCGGGATCTGCGACCCGCCCCGCACCAGACTCCGCGATCCGTCAGGCACCGGATTCAGCGACCCGTCAAGCACCGGATTCCGTGACCGGCCCGGCTCCGGATTCTGTGACCGCTCCGGCTCCGGGATCCGCCGCAGATCCGAACTCGACGACGTGCCCCACTGGCTGGCCCGGCTCGACTGGCTCAACACGTGCCCTTTCTCCCACCACTGATCCACAATGCCGCCCCAGGATACGAGCGGGTCGAATCCCCCCGAGGTGAACGATTGTTCGCGGCGCTCGCGGGGCACACGTTGGGCATGGCGCCGGTTTACGCGACCCGCACTTCCCTCCGTGCGCCTCCTCTCCGCCTCCCAGCCGATCAGAGCCGCTCGGTGACACTGGGAGACGGCAAGCGCACCGCCCACCACTCGCCGGTCCGTTCCCATCGACTCACCTCGCCGACCGGTGGCTGGTCGCCCGAATCCGGGGGGTTGACATGGCCGCTCGCAAGACACGGCTGCGTAAATTGAGTTCCGCCGCGGCGGGGCTGTGTGTGGCCGCGACCACCCTGGTGATCGCCGCACACCAACGACGACTGGAACTGACGCGGCTCCAGACCAGGCAACTGGAGCTCGCGGAACTCGCCCAGCGCCGCCGCGCGCTGGCGCACCAGCAGCGCATGCACTGGGAGTTGCTGGCGAAGGCGATCGACGACCCCTCGCTGGCCGCCGTGATCGACACCTACGACCAGAGCATTCCCGCGGCGAAACGGCGTCAGTTCCTGTACGCGAACGCCTGGTACACCAGCGTCTTCCACCTCTACAGGTCGGGAATCCTCGACCAGCAGGAGCTGTACGGGCACCTTCGAGAACTGTTCCGGAGCCCGCTCATGTGCGAGTACTGGGAGGCGTCGAAGCACCAGCGCGCATCAATGGAAGGCCAGTCCGAGGAGGCCAGGATCGGGCGCATGGTCGACGGTCTGCTGCACGACCTGGACGAGGCGGACACGGAGGAGTGGTGGGTCGTGGGCAACCCCCCGACCGACTAGCCCAAGGCAACGCGCAACCGGCCACACACGCCAGAGTGATCTTTAGGGAGTCAAGCCACACGCGGCGCACCGGTCCCACTATTGTTGCCGCCACCAACCCTTCCCTCAATGATCGCTAAGGACCGGTACCCCATTGAAGATCGTGCGCCGGATCGGTGTGCCTCCGAGTGCCCGCGGCAGTGCCACTGGAGCGACCTGCCCAGACGTGTTCGAACTGAGTGACGGCAACTTCGCCGTCATCGGCACCGACGCCACCGAAACACTGGAGCGTGAGCTTCCGGCCGATGCCGCTCGTGCCGACTACGAGCGCATCGTCATCGTCAGCCGTGAGACGCTCGTCCGCGCGAAGGCCGACATCCCCGACGCTTGAGCCCACCCCGCGGGCAGCGAGTCCACCCATGACTCGTTCCTTGAGACCCCCCGGGCCGCACGCCATCGATGAGCGATACCGGGGCGCACCGACCGAGCAGCGCACCACCTGACACGTCTGCTCGCCCAACGCCTCCCAGGCCCGGCGCCAGAACGACGCCGGGCCTTACGCGCGTCTCGGACCGGGCGTCCGGGACCGCCCGTCTCGGACCGCCGCTCCCAGACCGGCCGTCTCAGACCGCCACCGGCACCGCCACCGGAGGTACCGGTCCGACATACCGGGCCGCCGGGCGAATGATCTTCGTGTCCTGCGCCTGCTCCAGGATGTTGGCGCTCCAGCCGACCACCCGCGCCGCGGCGAAGGTGGGGGTGAACATCTCCCGGGGCAGGCCACACAGCTCCATGACCACGCCCGCGTAGAACTCGACGTTCGTGTGCAGTTCGCGTCCCGGCTTCAGCTCGGCGAGGATCGCCTCCACCTGGCGTTCGACCTCGACCGCGAAGTCGACCCGCGGGCCGCCGAAATTCTGGGCGATACCGCGGAGCATGCGGGAGCGAGGGTCCTCGGTGCGGTAGACGGGGTGCCCGAAGCCCATGATGCGGTCGCCGGACAGCACGCGTTCGCGGATCCAGGGATCGATGCGGTCGGGGGTGCCGATGGCGTCGAGCGTGTCCAGCGCACGGCTCGGAGCCCCGCCGTGGAGCGGGCCCGAGAGCGCTCCGACGGCTCCCACCAGGCACGCCGCCACGTCCGCGCCCGTCGACGCGATCACTCGTGCCGTGAAGGTTGACGCATTGAATCCGTGATCAATGGTTGAGATCAGATACTGCTCGATCGCCCTCGCCCGCGCCGGGTCCGGCTCCGCTCCCGTCAGCATGTAGAGGTAGTTCGCGGCGTACGGCAGATCCTCGCGCGGCTCCACCGGTTCGAGCCCCCGCCCCAGCCGGTGCAGCGCCGTGAGCAGGGTCGGTACGGCCGCCGACGCCGCCAGGGCGTCCGCGCGCCGCCGGCCCGCGTCGATGTCGTACACCGGCCGGAAGCCCTTCGACGCACCGAGCAGCGACAACGCCGTGCGCAGGCCGGACAGGGGTCCCGAGCGGGTACTCGCCATCGCCACCGCGGGCAGTGCGGCCCGGACGTCGCCGGGCAGCCGGCGCAGGGGCCCGACCTCCTCGGCGAATGCGGCGCTCCGGGAGGTGTCGGGCAGTTCGCCGTGGACCATCAGGTGCCAGACGTCCTCGAAGCTGCGGGTCTGCGCGAGCTCGACGGCCGAGTACTGGCGGTAGTGGTAGAAGCCTTCCAGCCCCCTGACGTCACCCAGCGCGGTGTCGGTGACGACGACGCCCGCGAGTCCCCGCGGCACGTCGACGGGGGTGGACGTGGCCCTGTTGATCGGCATGCTTCCTCCTTGAACTTGATTCGACTGTCCATGCTTGACTAGATCTCTGTCAATATTGATTGCATCAATGTTGAGCCCTACGGATACGGTGGTACGCATGAGGGATCAAGAAGCGTCAGGTCCAGCGGATCCGACGACGGGCCCCGGCAGCGAAGGCCGGCGGCTCAGCACCAAGGAGACCGCCGAGCTGCTCGGCGTGAAGCCCGAGACCGTGTACGCGTACGTGAGCCGCGGTCAGCTCAGCAGCCGACGGGAAACCGGTGGGCGCGGCAGCACCTTCGACGCCAGGGAGGTGGCGGCCCTCGCCCGGCGCAACAGGCGTGATGCGGCCGGGAGTTCCGCTCTCGGTGGCGCCGGAGACCTGTCCGTCCGCACCCGCCTCACCTTGATCGACAAGGATCGCTATTACTACCGCGGCGTCGACGCGACCGAACTCGCCACGCGTCACTCCTACGAAGAGGTCGCCGAGTGGCTGTGGACCGGCGAGCTGCGGCCCGGTGTCACCTTCACCGCCCCCGAGGAGCCGGTCGCCGCCGCCCGGAAGGCCGTCGCCGCGTTGCCGGAGCACAGTGGGCCCGTCGACCGGCTGAGGGTCGTGGCGGTCGCCGCGGCAACCGTGGACCCCCTGCGGTTCGACCTCTCCGAGGAGGCCGTCCTCGGCACCGCGCGCACCCTCATCCCGACCCTGGTCGCCGCTCTTCCGCCGGTCCTGCGCACCCACCGCGACTCCGGCGCACTGGCCCAACGCCTCTGGGCGCGGCTCACCGGCCGCAGCCCCGACGAGGCGTCACTGCGCGTACTGGACACGGCGCTCGGTCTGCTGGTGGACCACGACCTGGCGGCCTCGACGCTCGCGGTCCGCGTCGCGGCGTCGGCCCGCGCGCACACCTACGCGGCCGTCTCCGCGGGCCTCGGCGTCCTCGAAGGCCCCTTCCACGGCGCGGCCAGCGAACTCGCCCACCGGCTGCTGCTCGACGTGCTGGACCGGGGCACCGCGGTCCCCGCGATCGCCGACGAACTGCGCGCCGGGCGCCGCGTCCCCGGCCTCGGCCACCGCCTCTACCCCGGCGAGGACCCCCGCGCGCGTACTTTGTTCGCGCTCCTGGAGGATGTTCCCGGGGCGGCTCCGGCGTTGGCGGCGGCCCGCGACATCGAGGCCACCACGGCCCGCCACAGGCCGCTGCACGCCAATGTCGACCTGGCCCTCGCCGTCCTCACGGTCGCCTCCGGCATGCCCGCCTCCGCGGGTGAGACGGTCTTCGCCGTCGCACGGACGGCGGGCTGGATCGCGCACGCCCTGGAGGAGTACGGGGAACGCCCGCTCCGTATGCGTCCGAGCGGGCAGTACGTGGGCGAGCGGCCGCCCCGGCCACTGCCGGAGTGAGACCGGACACTGCTGGACCGCGTGCCGTGCGCGCCCTGTGCGCACCCCGCACGCGCTCTTTTCACGCCCCCTGGGCCGTCCGGAAGTCGCCGAGGCTCAAGTCAGGTTAGGCTCACCTCTGTGAGTACGTGCACGACCGCGTCGCGGCACTTCGACGAACCCCTCGCGGGGACCTCGGCCACCGCGAGGACCTGGCTGCTGCTGGAACAGCCGGGCCCCTGGGGTGCCAAGGCGCTCACTTCCAGCCATCTGGACCCGGCCGTCGGCCGTGCCCTCGAAGCCGCCGTGGAGGGCACCGGCGTGCGCGTGGCGCTCATCCGCCGCCCCGGCCGCCACGCGGACTGCCACGATGCGCGCGAGCGCCATGTGTACGCGGCCCACACCGTTCCCGGAAACGTATGGCTGCACCACACCACGACCACCGATCCGCAGCAGCTGCTCGACCTCGACTTCTCCGCGCTCGGTAGGGGTGACCACCACACGTTCGACGCCCTCCTGCGAGGGCGTCCCCACACAGGCGACCCGCTGGCGCTCGTCTGCACCAACGGCAAGCGCGACCGCTGCTGCGCCCTCCTCGGCCGGCCACTCGCCGCCGAACTGGCCGCGTCCGGAGTCGAGGGCGTCTGGGAGGTCACACACCTGGGCGGTCACCGCTTCTCCCCCACGCTGCTGGTCCTGCCGTCCGGATACGCGTACGGCCGTGCCGAGGCCCACCACGTCAAGGAGGTCCTCCACGGCGTGCGGGAGGGCCGCGTCGTCACCGAGGGGTGCCGCGGAAGCTCCGCCTGGGACCGGCCCGGGCAGGCGGCCGAGCTGGCCGTGCGCAGGGCGACGGGAGAGGACGCGGCGGGCACCCTCACCGTCGTCGCCACGGAGGGCGCGGTTCCACGCTGGAGGGTGACCGTCGCCCACGCCGACGGCCGCCGGTGGCAGGTGACCGTGGCCCAGGGCACCTCGCTGCCGCCCCGCCCGGAGAGCTGCGGCTCGCACCTGGGCTCCCCGGCACGGATGGACGTGGTCTCGATACAGGAACGGTCGGCCACACCGCTGGCGAGCTGAGCAGGGATTCACGGGCGTCGCCCTGCCCGGGCCCTTCCCAAGAGATCCACGCCACACCCCTTCGGCCGGACTCACCCCTCCACGTACCTTCGTGGGTATGAGCCCCACTCCCCCCGCACGTCGCCTGCGCATCGGTCTGCCGCGGCGGGCGTTCTCGCAGGTGCTGCTGATGCAGGTGGCGATCGCCGCCGGCGTCGCCGTGCTCGTGACCGGGCTGTTCCTCGCGCCGCTCAGCCAGCAACTGGACGACCAGGCGATGCGCCGCGCCCTCGCCATCGCGCAGACCACGGCGGCCCAGCCGCAGCTCGCCAAGGACCTGGTGTCGACCAGGCCGTCCGTCGACGGCCCCGTGCAGGCGGAGGCCGAGCGGATCCGCAAGGCCAGCGGAGCCGAGTACGTCGTCGTGATGAACATGGACGGCATCCGCTGGTCCCACACGGACCCGAAGCAGATCGGGGGTCTCGTCTCGACGGATCCGCAGCAGGCCCTGGCCGGTCATGACGTCATGGCGATCGACAACGGCACGCTGGGCCGCTCGGCGCGCGGAAAGGTGCCCCTGCGCAACGCCGAAGGGAAGATCGTCGGCGCGGTGTCGGTCGGTATCGAGTACGACAGTGTGCGCGCTCGACTGGTCCACGCCATCCCGGGGCTCTTCGCCTACGCCGGTGCCGCCCTCGCCATCGGGTCGCTGGTCGCGTACCTGATCTCCCGGAGAGTACAGCGGCAGACCCGGGACCTGGCCTTCTCGGACATCTCGTCGCTGCTCGCGGAGCGCGAGGCGATGCTGCACGGCATCAGGGAGGGCGTGGTCGCCCTCGACCGCGGCGGCCGCGTCCGCCTGCTGAACGACGAGGCGCAGCGCCTGCTGGGCATCGGCGAGGAGGCCGTCGGCCGCTCCCTCGACGAGGCGCTCGGTGAGAGCCGTACGACCGATGTCCTGGCCGGCCGTGTGACCGGCACCGACCTGCTCACCGTCCAGGGCCAGCGCGTGCTGGTCGCCAACCGCATGCCCACCGACGACGGAGGCGCCGTCGCCACCCTGCGCGACCGCACCGAGCTGGAGCAGCTCGGCCGCGAACTCGACTCCACCCGCGGGCTGATCGACGCCCTGCGCGCACAGGACCACGAGCACGCCAACCGCATGCACACCCTCCTGGGGCTGCTCGAACTGGAGATGTTCGACGACGCCGTGGAGTTCGTGGGTGAGGTGGTCGGCGACCACAGGGCGACCTCCGAGCAGATCACGGAGAAGATCCACGACCCGCTGCTCGCCGCGGTTCTCGTCGGCAAGGCCACCGTCGCGGCCGAGCGCGGCGTGGCTCTGTCGCTCTCGAACCGGACCCTGCTGCCGGACCGGCTGATCGACCCCAGGGGGCTGGTCACCATCGTCGGAAACCTGGTCGACAACGCCCTGGACGCCGTCGCCGGTACTGTTCACGCGCGTGTGGAGGTCGAACTGCGGTCCGAGGGGCGCACGGCGGTCCTCCGGGTGCGCGACACCGGACCGGGCGTTCCGGCGGAACAGCGGGAGCTGGTCTTCGCGGACGGCTGGTCCACCAAGAAGCCGCCCGCCCACGGCAAGCGCGGCATCGGTCTCTCCCTGGTGCACCGACTGGCCGAACGGCAGGGTGGCAGCGCCCGCGTCACGGATGCGGACGGTGGGGGCGCGGAGTTCATCGTCGTGCTGCCGGATGCGCTGACGGAGCCGGGACCGGCGGATCCCGGGCCGACAGGTCAGGCGTCCACGAACCATGAGCCCGCGGGTCGGGCATCGGCGGCGCGGACGCCCCCGCATCCGCTCCAGCCGCCCGGCGGGGACCCCGACCGGGGTGACGCGCTAGCGTCGGGCCGCACCAGGGGGCGGGACGCCCCGCAGGAGTCCGAGGCCGCCGCGGCCACCAAGGAGGAGTCGTGATGATCGAGGTCCTGGTCGTGGACGACGACCCCCGAGTCGCGAAGGTCAACGCCGCCTACGTGGACAAGGTGCCCGGCTTCCATGTCGCCGGTCAGGCGCAGAGCGCGGCGGAGGCACTGCACCGGCTGGAGACGCTGCCCCGTCTGGACCTCGTCCTCATGGACCACTACCTGCCGGACCGGACGGGCCTCGAGGTGGTCCAGGAGATGCGCAGACGCGGCCTCCAGGCCGACGTGATCATGGTGACGGCGGCCCGCGACGTCTCGACCGTCCAGGCGGCGATGCGGCAGGGGGCCCTGCAGTACCTGGTCAAACCGTTCGCGTTCGCGGGCCTCCGCGCCAAACTGGAGGCGTACGCGGAGCTCCGTCGCACCCTCGACGGCGGTGGCGAGGCCGAACAGGCCGAGGTGGACCGGATCTTCGGCGCCCTCTCGGCGAGCGGCGAACCCGACCTTCCCAAGGGCCACTCCGCCACGACCACGGAACTCGTACGCCGCGCCCTGATGTCCGCCGACGGCCCGCTGTCGGCCCAGGAGATCGCCGAGCAGACCGGCCTGAGCCGCCAGACCGCCCAGCGCTATCTGAAGCTCCTGGAGCGTACGGGGCGGGCCACGCTGACCCTCAAGTACGGCGACGCGGGCCGCCCCGAGCACCGTTACGTGTGGGCGACCCGCGCCTGAGGACGGTGGAGTGCTGGTCGTGGTCTCGTGCGCCAGGACGGTACGTGGGAGGGGCGCCCCCTCCCGAGACGCTCCGTGCGCTCAGACCGCCCCGGCCCCCGTCAGCGACCGCACCTCGGTCTCCGCGTGCCGTGCCTCGTCCGGCTCCTCGGCCGACATGACCGTGCCGAGCCATCCCGCGAGGAAACCCAGCGGGATGGAGACCAGTCCCGGGTTCTCCAGGGGGAAGTACTGGAAGTCGACGCCGGGGAACAGCGACTCGGGGCTCCCGGACACCACCGGTGAGAGCAGCACGAGCGCCACGGCGGGTACCAGTCCCCCGTACACCGCCCACACCGCACCACGCGTCGTGAATCCGCGCCAGAACAGCGAGTAGAGCAGCACGGGCAGATTGGCCGAGGCGGCGACCGCGAAGGCGAGACCCACGAGAAACGCGACGTTCATGTCCCGGGCGAGCAGTCCCAGCCCGATCGCGACCACGCCGGTCCCGACCGCTGCGGCACGCGCGACGGCCACCTCGCCGCGTGGCTTCCCGCGCCGCCGCCGCAACGACGCGTACAGGTCGTGCGCCACGGAGGCCGACGAGGCGAGCGTGATCCCGGCGACGACCGCGAGGATGGTGGCGAACGCGATCGCGGCGACGACCGCGAACAGGACCGTTCCGCCCGTGGAGCCCGGCCCACCGCCCAGATCGAGCGCCAGCAACGGAACCGCCGTGTTCCCGGCGGCGTTCGACCGCCGTACGGCATCCGGTCCGACGATCGCCGCCGCACCGAAGCCCAGCACGATCGTCATCAGGTAGAAACCGCCGATGAGCCCGATCGACCACACCACCGAGCGACGCGCGGCCCGTGCCGTGGGCACCGTGTAGAAGCGCGACAGAATGTGCGGCAGCCCGGCCGTGCCCAGCACCAGGGCGAGCCCCAGGCTGATGAAGTCCAGCCGCGCGCTCCAGTCCCCGCCGTACTTCAGTCCGGGCGCGAGAAACGCGTCCCTGTGCCCGCTGCGCTCCGCCGCCGAGCGCAGCAACTGGTCGACATCACCGTGGAACCGCATCAGTACGAGCACACTCAGCGCGATCGCCCCACCCATGAGCAGGACCGCCTTGACGATCTGGATCCACGTGGTGGCCCGCATCCCTCCCAGGGACACATAGACGACCATGAGCGCGCCGACTCCGATGACTGTCCAGTCCCGGGCCGCCTCACTCGTGCCGCCCAGCAACAGCGCGACCAGGG
This sequence comes from Streptomyces sp. NPDC046862, assembly GCF_040704615.1. Taxonomy (NCBI): domain Bacteria; kingdom Bacillati; phylum Actinomycetota; class Actinomycetes; order Kitasatosporales; family Streptomycetaceae; genus Streptomyces; species Streptomyces sp. NPDC046862. The sequence continues at coordinate 45,617 of NZ_JBEYXP010000073.1, forward strand.
TGCCCGCCCCCACCATCTGCGCCACCAGATAGAGAACGGACACGGACACCGAGGAGATTCCCACCGCGATCCGCACCGGCCGCTCGCTCATCCGGGCCGCGACCACGTCGGCAAGGGTGAACCGCCCGCAGTTGCGCACCAGTTCGGCCACCAGGAACAGCACCACGAGCCACGCCACCAGGAAACCGACCGAGTACAGCAGCCCGTCGTACCCGAAGAGCGCGATGAGCCCCGAGATCCCGAGGAACGACGCAGCCGACATGTAGTCGCCCGCGATGGCAAAACCATTCTCCATCGGAGAGAACAGCCGCCCTCCGGCATAGAACTCCTCCGCGGAACCACGCCGGTTGCGGCTGACCCACGTCGTGATCCCCAGCGTGACCGCCACGAACGCGCTGAACAGCAGCAACGCCGGCGCCTGGTAGTTGCCGGTCACCTCTCGCCCCCTCTGAGGCCCCTCGTCAGCTCCTGCGTGTCCCACCGCAGATCCAGTGCCGCCCGGTCCCGGCGCAGCCTCGCATGCCGCACGTACGCCCACGTGAACAGGAACGTGGTCAGGAACTGTCCGAGCCCCGCCAGCATCGCCACGTTCACCGCGCCCGCCACCGGCCTCGCCATCAACCCGGGCGCGGTCGTCGCGGTCACGACGTAGCTCACGTACCAGGTGAAGAACACAGCGACCCCCGGCACCACGAACCTCCGGTACCGGCTGCGCACCTCCTGAAAGGCCGCGCTGCGCTGCACCTCCAGATAGATGTCGACCGCGCCCCCGCTCCGCCCTCCGTCACCCCGGTCGGCGGGTGGTGTGACGAAAGCAGGGGCTCCCGTACCGTCCAACTCGCCCCAGCCGGAGGCCAGCGCGTCGTACCAGGGGTCCTCGAACCTCACCGGCCCCGCCGCCCCCGCGGCGACGGAAGCCTGGTCCGGCTGCCCTTCGCGGTACTCGACCGAGCTCTCGGGCCCGCCCCCGCTTCGGTCGGGCCGGTCATTCCATGACTGCATGCCCAAGGATGGACAGAACGGTAGGATCCCCGACTCTTCTTCCCCTCACCTTCACCCCATCAGGTGACTCATCCCGCAGGTGGCCGCGCCAGCCCCTTCCCGTAGGCGTAACGGACCGCCTGCGCACGGTCCTTGACACCCGTCTTGGCGAAGAGATTGTTGATGTGTGTCTTCACGGTGGCCGTCGACACATGGAGCCTGCGGGCGATCTCCTGATTGCTGAGTCCCTCGGCGATCAGCCCGAGCACCTCGATCTCGCGCGTGGTGAGCCCGTCCGGGGCCTCGGCAGGTCCGGTCTCTCCCGGCTCGGGTTCCGACAGCCGCTCCAGCAGCCTCCGTTGGATGCTCGGAGAGAGCCCAGCGTCCCCGGACAGAACGCTCTCCACCGCGCGCACGATCTCGTCACCACCCGCGTCCTTGGTGAGATAGCCGCGGGCACCCGCCTTGAGCGCGGGGAACAGCGAGTCGTCGTCCGCATAGGTGGTGAGCACGACGACCTGTGTGGCGGGATACCCGGCTCTGATCCGCCGGGTCGCCTCGACGCCGTCACAGCGGGGCATGCGCAGGTCCATCAGCACGACGTCCGGCGCGAGTTCTGCCACGCGCTCCACCGCCTCGTAACCGTCTCCGGCCGCGCCTACGACCTCGATACCGGGCAGCAGCCCCAGCAGCATGACGATGCCCTCACGCACCACCGTCTGGTCGTCCACCACCAGCACCCGGGCCGGCTTCCTGCCCGCCTCCTGGGTCATACGGGCACCTTCAGCGTCACCACGAACCCCTCCTCACCCGGTCCGGCCGCCAGCGAACCGCCCAGCAACTCGGCACGCTCCCGCATACCGAGCAGACCGTACCCGCCTCCCGACCCGGCGAGTTCGCCCGGAGGACCGCCCGAGTCCCTGACGTCCAGCGTCACTTCACCTTCGCCGTAGTCCAGGGATATGCACACCTTGGCGCCCGGAGCATGCTTGCGGGCGTTGGTCAGGGCCTCCTGAGCGACCCTGCGCACCGCCTGCGACGCCTCGGCCGGCAGCGGCCTCTTCTCACCCGTCACGGTGACATCCGCACCGTCCGCCGTGGCGATGAGCTCACTCAGGAAGACCTCCAGCGGAGACATCTCACCGCGCAGCGCCGAGAGCGCCTGCCGGGTCTCGGCGAGGCCGTCCCGGGCCATCCCGCGTGCGGCCACCACGCGTTCCAGGATCTGCTCGCGTCCGGCATCCCGCTCTATGAGCAACCGGGCAGCCTCCAGGTGCACGAGCTGAGCGGAGAGGCTGTGCGCCAGTACGTCGTGGATCTCCCGGGCGATGCGCGCCCGTTCCGCGAGCGCCGCCGACTCCGCCTCGGCCGCCCGGGCCGCCCGCTCCTGCGCGAGCAGCCGCAGTGCGGAGCCCCGGGCCTCGGCGTCGAGCCGCAGCACATACCCGGTCAGGGCGATGCCCACGACCATGACCACCGTGGTCAGCCAGGCATCGTTGTTGATGGTGGCGAACGCGCCCAAGGACACGGCTGCTCCCGGCACCGCCACCATGAGCGGCATGCGTTCCAAGCAGCTGACGGCACAGGCACACCACAGGACAGCGGCCGGGACGTGTACGTCCGCCACGCACCCCATCAGCCCGATCGCGAGCAACAGTGCGAGAAGCGCGAGGGAGGGCAGGAGCCGGTGCTGGAGCGTCGTCCGGAAGAAGGCCCAGGCTGCCGATCCGGTCGCCACGACTCCGAGGACGGCTGTCGCCAGTCCCCATCCCCGCAGATCGTCGTCCGTGAAGGTCGACCACAGGAGCACGGCGAGCGCGACGATCCGCGCGGTCATGGCGAGTGCTCGCCGGGCAGCGCTCACTCCGGCTCGGGAGAGTGCCTCTCGGGTGGGCCAGCGCGTCCACGCGTTCTCCGTCACACGCGCTCCTTCCACGAGGGGCGGGCCACGCCGTCACCGTACGCCGTGCTCGTCCCGGACGTCCGGTGCAGGGACCGCGCCCGCCACACGAGCAGTCCGGAACGGACGAGGAGAGTGGCCGCGAGGGCGAGCAACAGGGCGGAGGATCCCTGGCGGATGCCGAGCAGGGCGCCGACGCCCAGCAGGGCGACCCGCACGGTTATGCCGACCGCCCAGACGACGGCACTGGCCTTGGTGCTCTTGCTCCACACCGTGCCGTCGGGTTCTGCCCATATCCGCGTGGTCCAGGCCCAGCCCGCCCCGATGGCCAGCCCTACGAGGAGTTCGGCTCCGGTGAGGAGGGCCGACTCGGTGGGGTGATCGGGGTCCAGCAGGCCCGGCTCACGCACCGCGAGGAAGACCAGGACCGCGGGCACGATCCACCAGCGCCTGTCCGCGCTGATCCGGCGCACGCGGAACTGGCGCACGACCACCAGAACGACAACGGTGATGATCACCAAGGCATCGACGAGCCCGGACATGACGGCCTCCGTAGGCGCAGAAGCAGCGGATGCCGACGGCGAGTGCCGACGACGCCTTCGACGCTACGGAAGTGCGCAGGTCAGCGAATCGGAGCCGGGGTGGATCATGGGTGGACCCGCGAGCAGAGGCGATGTCCACCCACGGGTGGAGACCCATCAGGCCGCTCCCGCAGCCCGCAATCGCCGCCAGTGGAAACGACCCGACCGCGGGCGAAGCCGAGGGGCGGACGATCCCGCCCCCAAGCCCAGCCCAGCGCTACGCGTCGATGCGTGACCGGTCCAGCGTCGCCGCCGAACTGGAGATGAACTCCTTGCGCGGCGCGACGTCGTTGCCCATGAGGAGGTCGAAGACCTGCTCGGCGCCCTCCAGGTCGGACAGGTTGATCCGGCGCAGGGTGCGGTGACGCGGGTCCATCGTGGTCTCGGCCAGCTGGTCGGCGTCCATCTCGCCGAGGCCCTTGTAGCGCTGGATCGAGTCCTTGTAGCGGATGCCCTTGGCCTGGAACTCCATGAGCTTGTCCCGCAGTTCACGGTCCGAGTACGTGTACACGTACTTGTCCTGGCCCTTCTTGGGCTGGATCAGCTCGACGCGGTGCAGCGGCGGCACCGCGGCGAACACCCGGCCCGCCTCGACCATGGGCCGCATGTAGCGGTGGAACAGCGTCAGGAGCAGGGTCCGGATGTGGGAGCCGTCCACATCGGCGTCGGTCATCATGATGATCTTGCCGTAGCGCGCGGCGTCGATGTCGAAGGTCCGGCCGGATCCGGCTCCTATGACCTGGATGATCGCACCGCACTCGACGTTCTTGAGCATGTCCGTCACGGACGACTTCTGAACGTTGAGGATCTTGCCGCGGATCGGCAGCAGCGCCTGGAACTCGGAGTTCCGGGCGAGCTTGGCCGTGCCGAGGGCGGAGTCGCCCTCGACGATGAACAGTTCGCTGCGTTCCACGTCGTCGCTGCGGCAGTCGGCGAGCTTGGCGGGCAGCGTGGAGGACTCCAGAGCGGTCTTCCGGCGCTGCGCGTCCTTGTGCTGGCGCGCCGCGATGCGTGTACGGGCTGCGGCGACGGCCTTCTCCAGGACGGCGCGCGCCTGCGCGGCGGCGTCACGCTTGGTGGAGGTCAGGAACGCCTTGAGTTCCTTGGAGACCACGTTCGCCACGATGCGGCGGGCCGCCGAGGTGCCGAGAACCTCCTTGGTCTGCCCCTCGAACTGGGGCTCGGCCAGACGCACGGTGACGACGGCGGTGAGGCCCTCGAGGGCGTCGTCCTTGACGATGTCGTCCTCGGCGACACGCAGCATCTTCTTGGTTCGCAGCACCTCATTGAGCGTGGCGGCGACGGACTGCTCGAAGCCCGCGACGTGGGTGCCGCCCTTGGGGGTGGCGATGATGTTCACGAACGACTTGAGCGTGGTGTCGTAGCCGGTGCCCCAGCGCAGGGCGATGTCGACGCCGAGCTCGCGGGTGACCTGGGTGGGCGTCATCTGGCCGTGGTCGTCCAGGACCGGCACCGTTTCCCTGAAGGTGCCCTGCCCGGAGAAACGGACGACGTCGCATACCGGCTTGTCGGTGGCCAGGTACTCGCAGAACTCGCTGATGCCACCGTCGAAGCGGAAGGACTCCTCGCCCTTGCTGCCGTCCTCGCCCAGGCCGTACTCGTCGCGGACGACGATGGTCAGGCCGGGCACCAGGAAGGCGGTCTGGCGGGCGCGCTGGTGCAGATTCTCCAGGGAGAGCTTGGCGTCCTTGAGGAAGATCTGGCGGTCGGCCCAGTACCGCACGCGGGTGCCGGTGCGGGTCTTGGGGATCTTCTTGGCCTTGCGCAGGCCGCCCGTCTCGAACTTGGCGTCCGGGCCCGTGGCCGCGAAGCTGCCCGGCACACCGCGCCGGAAGCTGATGGCGTGGGTGTGGCCACTGCGGTCGACCTCGACGTCCAGCCGGGCCGACAGCGCGTTCACCACGGAGGCGCCCACACCGTGCAGACCACCCGAGGCCGCGTACGAGCCGCCGCCGAACTTGCCGCCGGCGTGCAGCTTGGTCATGACGACCTCGACTCCGGAGAGGCCGGTCTTGGGCTCCACGTCCACGGGGATGCCGCGGCCGTTGTCCCGCACTTCCACGGAGGCGTCGTCGTGGAGGATCACCTCGATGTGGTCGCAGTACCCTCCGAGGGCCTCGTCCACGGAGTTGTCGATGATCTCCCACAGGCAGTGCATCAGCCCGCGGCTGTCGGTCGACCCGATGTACATACCGGGGCGCTTGCGCACGGCCTCGAGCCCCTCGAGGACGAGCAGGTGCCGCGCGGTGTAGTTGGAGCCATCCCGGTCTGCTCCGGTCAGCAGCGCTGTGGACGGCACGGACGTATCGGCGGTCACGCGGTTCGCTCCTCGCTGAATTTCAGGTGGGGCCCTCTGGGGTAAGGACCCCGGCTTCGGTCGCCGTTCAGAGGGTACCGAGGCCTGGTAGAGCCGATGTAACGCCACCCTCGTCTCAACTCAGACTAGTCCAGGCTCGTACGAGCGTTCGATCCCTCGATGGAGTGAAGTACATATCACGTTCCCTTCGAGGCATGAACCATTTAGGCTCCGGGCACGTCCTCATGAACAACCGGCAACCCAGCCGGGAGGACAAGACAACCGACAGACACCGCGCGAAATCCGTAAGACGAAGACAACGCACTACGGCTCATTCGCCGCCAACCGGCAGCAGACAGCTGGCCTGGAAAGATTTTTTCGAGGAAAAGCCGTGAGCGGGAACGTTTTCGGCCTGGTTGGATGTTGACCCTGGTACGACAGCTCGTCGAGCTAGAGAAGAGGCGACGTGACTACTGTTCTGACCCCCGCGAGCCCGCTGACGGCCGCCGACCGATGCGACCGTTGCGGCGCACAGGCCTACCTGCGCGTCGTTCTGCTGAGCGGTGGCGAACTGCTCTTCTGCGCTCACCACGGTCGCAAGTTCGAGCCGGAGCTCAAGAAGATCGCCGCTGAGATACAGGACGAGACGGAGCGGCTGACGTCCGCTCCGGCAAGCGCCGGCGACGAGGAACGCTGACACCTCGCACCAACGACGAGCCAGCGCCGGCACAGGCCGGTGACATGGGCGGGGGGCCCGCCGGCGCGGGCGCGCGGGGGCCCCCCGCGGGGCGGCGGGGCGGGCGCCCCCCCGCGCCCGC
>NZ_JBEYXP010000074.1:0-51429 GCF_040704615.1 Streptomyces sp. NPDC046862
ACGACGAGCACTCACACCTTGCCTAACGACCGCCCACACCAGCCGTCACAAAATCATCCCTAACTACCAACTACTCAGATCAGATGCTCTCTTAGTCGCTGGTGCACTTGGGGTACTTCGAGCCCCGATTGCAGTCGTGGTAGTCGTACTTGCTGACCCGGAACTTCTTCTCCTTACCTGCCTTGGCCGGATCCACGACCAGGTAGAACGTCTTCCCGTCCTTGATCTTTTCAGTGACCTGCCCATCGGGACCCTGGTCGAAGTCCCGCGCACAGCCGGCGAGTGCGAGGGCGGTGACTGCCACCAGGACGGGGGCAAGGCGATGCATGTCGTGCTCCGATCAGCTTGGAAGGAAACCAAAGCCTAGGCACAGCGGCCTGACTGCCTGTCAGTCGGGGTGATCACATTTGCGAATCACCCTCTGCGGGGGAAGGCCTGTGAAGAGCTGTGAGTGTCTCGGCACATCGGCTTCAAGGGCAGCAGGTCGAAGCCACGTCGCGTGTGCGTGGCGGTTCGCCGAACTGCTCTCGGGCAGCTGCGTGAGGTGTAGTGGACGAGGACCTGGCGGCGCCGAGGACCCGGCTCATGGAATCACGCAACCGGATCGCGGCGGCCGCCGGCATCGCCCTCGACGGCACGTGGCGTCCACGGCGCGCATCGGAGTGACCGCACTTGGTCTCCGGCGGAGAGCGAACCGGCTTGTCGACGACAGGACGTCAGGAGACGCGCCAGGCGAAGGCGTACGGCTGCGGGAAGCGGGTGATGCGGTGGGCGCGCACGATGACCGCGACGTCTCCGGCGGGGATGTCGTCCCACTGGACCTGCTCGACGTTGTTGGTGCGGTCGAACCCGGCGGACGTGCCCATGTTTCCGTGGCGCTCACGGCCGTCGGCAGCCTGGACGACGAGGTCGAGGTCGTTCTGCAGGGCCGCGCCGGCCGGGTCCGTCCAGACCAGCGTGACCTTGAACATCGGCACCGGACCGCCGTTCCGCTCCGGGACCCGTATGCGCACAACCTCCTGTTCACCCTGGTCCAGCGGGCCGCCCTCCTGGAACCCCGCACGGTCGTGGTCTCCCGGAAGGACCACCGAGCGGGAGAGGTCGACGCGGCCGAAGCCGGAGTTGTTGTTGGGCGACGGGCCGGCCTCCGACGGGGTGTACTGACCCGGGAGCTCCACCGCGCCGTTGATCAGCATGGCTTTGATGAGCGCCGCGCTCGGCCGGGGGGTGCCGTTCTTCACCAGGGTCTCGCGCAGGACCGCCACGCAACCGGCGACCAGCGGCGTGGCCATGCTGGTGCCGCTGAGGAAGTGGAACCTCGGGTCCGCGGAGGAGCCGAAGGGGTCATCGGGGAGGCTCGCCGCGGAACGTGACAGCGCGGAGAGGATCGAGGTGCCGGGGCCGACGACGTCCGGCTTGATCCGGCCTTCCCGGGTAGGTCCGCGGTTGCTGAAGGCAGCCATTCCGTCCGGGTCGTCCGCCTGCCGGTCGTCACGGATCGGGTTGACCGGATAGTCCCGGCCCCAGAGTTGGCCGTAGGTGGAGGGGATGTCCGGGCGGTGGTTTTCGCTGGCCCCGATGGTGATGCAGTTCTTGGCCGCCCCTTCCGACCCGACGTCCCCCAGGTTGATGCGGCCGTCACGGTCCCGGTCGTTGCCGTCGTTGCCCGCCGCGAAGCAGATCACGAGGTCCTGGTGGTTCCAGACCATGTCGTCGATCTCGAACGCGCTCCTGTCGTACGGCAGCCCCGGCTCGATCGAGCCCCAGGAGTTGGTGTGCACGCGCGCTCCGTCGCTGTCGTAGGGAGCCGTGAAGAGGTCGCGCAGGTCCACGGGGATTCCGCCAAGGTGGCCGCGACGGTCCAGGAGCGACTGCAGCACCAGGGTGGCCCGGGGCGCGGTGCCCTGGACGGCTCCTCCCATCGCGGGCGACGTGTCGTTGCCGAGCACGGAGCCCGCGACGTGGGTGCCGTGCCCTTCGGGGTCGTCCGCCCGGGTGGGCCGGCCGAGGGCGTACAGACGGGCGACCCGGCCCGTGAACGCACTGTGGACATTCGTGGTGGAGCCCAGGTCGAGGCCGGTGTCGGCCACCGCCACGACCTGTCCCTCGCCTTGCTGCGGGGTGCCATTCATGGCGATGTCGGCGTGCAGGATCGGTCGGGCGACGCTGTTGTACAGACCCCGCTCAGGCACCTTTTCGACCTGCCGCACCTCGTCCACGGCCGTGAGCGCGGCCAGGGACTCCTCCGGCACCTCCACGCGCAGTTTGTCGCGGGCGGGACGCAGGTCGTCGGGGTCGAGCCCGACCGCCGCCGCGATCCGCTGCCGCACTTCCTGAGAGCCCGGGTCGACGTCTTCGTGGAGGGCGACGTCGACGACGCGCGTCCCCGGAACCACGGCGTCGGCGGGTGCCCGAAGCACCGAGATGTCCGGCCGCAGCCCTTCCCCGCGCAGCGATGGGGCGATCTTGAAACCCTCGAGATACACGTCGGCCCAGGTCACGAAGGGCAGCGCGCGGACCGCGTCCAGGTCGGACGGCTGGTATCCGCACAGATACGTGTTCTGCGGCACGTATTCGTGGATCACGGCGCCCAGTTGCGCCAGTTGTGTCTTCTCCTCGGGGGAGAGCACGTGGTCGGTCTGGACGAGAACGTAGTTCGACTGGGAGGCGTCCTCGGCGATCAGGGATGCGTGGGCCAACTCGTCTCTCTGGGCCAGCGGGTCGAGCGTCACTCCGTTGATGGTGATGCGAGCCATGCTTGAGCTCCGTATTCCGTAATCTCCGCGATGTGGGAGTTTTCAGGCGGTAGTTGAAGTCCATGACCACGGGACGGTGGTCCGACGCCATGGCTTGTCCCTGCCGACGCCCGGGGGGAACCGCGGCTCGGTGCATCGGGCAGCTCGCTCGCGGCGGCACGCCCACGCTGGGGATTTTCGGCACCGAGGAGTGGGTCCACTGGCCGGTCTCCGGAAGGCGGCTCACCGCGTTGTCGTGCGCGACGGGTGACGTCCGAGGTTTGTGTGCCCCGCCGACCCCGGTCCACGGGCACCTCACAGGTCCTATGAACAGTGTCCGTCCGGCCCGGGGCCGCTGCAACGCGGGAAACGTCCCGTCAGCTTCCCGAGTCGTTCCTCCCTCGGCTCCGGCGCATCGCTCTTCCCGACGGTCCTCAACTCGTCCAGCTCCTCCAGCTCGTCCAGTGGAAGACACGGGTGGAGCGGCCCAGCAGGACCCGCCCCCGGCCGACGCAGCACCAGCACGGCAAGGCCCGCCGCGTCGAACCGCTCGGCCGACTCGAACGCCTCGCACAACACACCGAGTTCGTCCTCGTCCAGGGCGATGTGGCGCCGCTCGGCCGGCGTGTTCTCCGCGAGGGGGGTGATGATGACGAGAGCCCCGCCCGTACGCAGCCGCGAGGCCAGGCGGCGCAGGGTGCTGCAGCGGTGACGGATGAAGGCGACAGCGAGTCGCTTGGTGATGAGGTCGTAGCCGTCCTCGTCCAGATGACCCAGATCGTCATGCTCGACGTCCAGGCACAGCCACCGCACCCCGTCCGTGTCGGCGTTCTCCGAGCGTGCCCGCGTGAGGGCACCCTCGGCGAAGTCGGCACCGTCTACGGCGTAGCCCAACGACGCCAGGAACACGGCCAGGTCACCGGTCCCACAGCAGGCGTCGAGAGCCCGTCCGCCCCCTGGGTGCGCCGGAACCTGCTCGGCGAGCAGTTCCTTCTCCTCGTCTCCCAGTGGTCGGAAACCGCGCCGTCGGTGAAGTGCGCGGACCAGTCGGCCCGGGTGTATCCCACAGAGTGCTCCTCGTACACGGCGTACCGCTCGGGTGCTGCCAGGCCAGACGGCTGTGGTCAACGTCGCTCTGTCTGAGTGAGGGGGGTCCCTCCGGTACTGCGTGGCGCGGCCGTCAGCCGGTCACGGTGACGGTCGCGAGGGCGGCGGCGCACTGCTCGTCGGTGACCGGCTCCAGCCAGGTGGTGACGTCACCGGTTCCGTCACCGACGACCATGGCGATGTGGGCCATGAGGTTGGTGTCGGTGGCGCCGTGCCAGTGCTCCTCACCGGCCGGGCCTTGACGGTCTCACCGGCGCTGACGCGGACGACGCTGCCGTCGCGGGTGCCGACCAGACCGACGCCGTCGGTGAGGTGAAGGACCTGACCCAGGGCGTGGGAGTGCCAGTTGGTGCGGGCACCCCCGGCTGGAGAACCCGCCGTGTTCGTCGCCGGGTCGGAGTTGCTCCGGGGCGAGCGATCCAACGCGCGAATTTACGAGTGAATTGATGAGTGAACTCTCGAGCGATTCAGGGCGCGATGGGGATAGGGTGCACATCGGAGGTGAGCTCTGTGCCCACGGAGAACGAGCTGCTCGGCGCTGTCGATGCGCTGCTGCACCGGGTCGACCAGAACGACCTGCCGCCGCCCGCTGAGCGCAGGCGACTGCGCGAGGCCGCCGATCTGACGCAGGCCGACATCGCGACGGCGCTCGGTACCCGCCGGGAAGCGGTGGGGAACTGGGAGTCGGGCAGGACCGAACCGCGGGCGCCGCAGCGCGCCGCCTACGCCCGGCTGCTCGAAGGCCTGGCCGCGCGCTTCCCCGCCCCCAACGGCGAGGCGGCGGCTTCCGGGCCCGCCAAGCTGGAGGCGTTCACCACGGAGCCCGCCGCGCCGGAGGCCGTCGCTGCCGAGCCCGCCGTGCCGGACGCGTTCCCCACCGAGCCCACCCCGGCTCCATCGGTTCCCGCCGCCGCGGAAGCGCCCGCACGGCCGCGGTCGACCGCCAAGTCGCCGTGGACCGCCAGTTCACCATCGACGTCGCGTCGCCCGGGCGCGAACAAGGCGGCGAAGACGCCCACCGCCTCGACGGCCACAGCCGCCCCGCGCTTCGAGAACGGCCCGCTGGCGGTCGTCGACGTCCACGACGGTGAGGTGTCGGCGTACTGCGTCGGAGGCCTGGTCCTCGACGTGCCCGCCAAGTCCCTCCCCGCGCTGGTGGAGTGGACGCTGTCCGACGCGAAGCTCGGACAGGCCCGCCTGCACCGCAACGGCAAGGACGGCGACCCGGTCCTGGTCCTGACTCCCGCCGCGCTGGAGCGCTACGGCCTGCCGGCCGAGCTGTCGGAGGAGGAGCGGCGCGCGGGCCGGCTCAAGGACAGTCACAAGGTGATCAAGCAGCTCGCCCGTGCCGAATGGCAGCTCACGAAGCGCGGGTTCGGGCCGTGGGCGCGGATCTACCGGCCGGCCGACGGGGCCCAGCGCAACTGCGTGCAACTGTGCATCCCGGCCTGGCACGCGCTGGACGCGCGGGAGTGGGACAGGAAGGACGCCCCGCGACTGCCGGCCATGCACCCGGCGGACCTGGCCCGGTATCTGGGTACGTACGCGGAGCGGGTGATGACGCCGCGCGGCACCACGGCGGTCACCGGCCTGGAGCTGATGACGGCGCTGCGGCCGCCGACCCGGGCGGAGAAGGACGAGGCGACCGGCGAGTTCCGGCGGGCGTTCAACGCGGACGCGCTCACCGCGGTGTACGACGTCGTGGACTGCGAGGTCCCCGACGAGCACCCGAACCTCAAGGGCCGGTTCGCGCGGCACCACCTGCGCACCCCGGCAGAGATCCTGATGGAGGAGCCCTACGACTGGTGCCGGCGGCTGACCGACGAGGAGTGCATGAAGCCGTATCTGGTCGCGATCGACGTCAACATGGCGTTCGCGGCGGCCGCCAACGGACTGACCGTCGGGCTGAACGGCCCCACCCACCTGACCGGCAACCCGCGGTTCGATCCGGCGCTTCCCGGCTCGTGGCTGGTAGATCTGAGCCACGTCGACCTCTCCCGTGTGCGGATCAACGGCCGTACGGTCGACGGTGACCGGCTGCCCAGCCCGTTCACGCCGAAGGGCGACCGGCCCGAGGGCCCGGCCTGGTACGCCACCCCGACCGTGGCGTACGCGGTGGAGCTCGGCTTCGACGTCGCGCCCATCGAGGCGTACGTGCGCACCAAGACCGGTCGCTATCTGGACCCCTGGTACAAGCGGCTGCGGGACGCCTACGTGACGACGATGGCCGATCTCGGCGTCACCACGGCCATGGGCGGGAGCGAGTTCCTTGAGGCGATGGCTCGCTCCAAGGACGTCGACCCGACGATGGCGCTGCTGGTGAACGCGATCAAGTCGACCGCGAAGGGCGGCATCGGCAAGCTGCGCCAGCGCAACCGGGGGCAGATGCCGTACTACGAGCCGTGGCCCGCCCTCGCGAGGGAGACGTGGCGCCCCGACATCCGGGCCGCCGTGCTGTCCAGCGTGAGGGTCGGCATGCACCGCAAGCTGATGAAGACCGCCGCCGCGGTCGGCCTCTACCCCGTCGCGATCGGCACCGACGCCATCGTCTACCCCTCCACCGGCCCGAGCCCGCTCGACGTCCTGCCGTACATGGACGACGGCAAGCCCGTGCCGGGCACGTTCCGGCTGGGCATCTCGCCGGGGATGGTCAAGCACCAGGGCACCCGGACCGTGCTGTGGGCGGAGCAGCAGTTCGAGGAGCACGGTGGCGTGTTCAACCTCGCCAACCTCATCAAGACCGACCAGGCGGCTGGGGAAGGGGAATAGCCGACGATGGTGGACTCGATCGGGGACAGCCTGGACCGTGCGTTGCAGGGAGCGTTCACCCGCCCTGCGCCCAAGTCCGCGCAGGCGCAGATGAAGTATCTGGTCAAGCAGCTCAAGGGGACCAGGAACGTCGCCCAGGCGCTGGGAGTGTCCCAGCGCACCGTGGAGCGGTACGTGGTCGGCAAGCTCAAGCGGCCCCGCCGGGAACTGCGGGAACGCATCGAGCGTGAGGTGAAACGGCGCTGGCAGCCGCAGGTGAGGGCGAAGGCGAAGAAGAAGGCCGTCAGTACCGACGGCATCGTCGTCTCCACCCGGGCCCGCTTCGGGTTCACCGCCGCACCGGGCACCACCGACGACGCCCGCATCCGCGACATCACCCAGGCCCTGCCGCCGCGCTGGGCGGACCGCCTCTTCGAGGCCCGCGACGCCGGCGCCACCGAACAGCAACTCCAGCGCATCGCGGCCGAGGGCCTGGCCGAGATGTACTTCCGCGCCGACAACACCCGCGCCCAAGGCCTGGGTGTGGAGTTCACCGACGTGGAGGAGATCGAGATCGAGCTCTAGCCGCGCCGTCCAGTGTGGTGCGTCGTCAACTTCGGCCCGAGGGCGCCGATCGATTCAGGTTTTCCTGAATTCATGGATCGCTGTACTGTCGTGTTCGTGTTGACCGTCACCCCCGACATCGACGTGCTGTCCCGCTTCGGCCGTGCGCTCGCCGACCCGATTCGCTGCCGGATCCTGCTCGCCCTGCGGCAGGCACCGGCCTATCCGGCCGACCTCGCCGACGCTCTCGACGTCTCCCGCACCCGGCTGTCGAACCACCTGGCGTGCCTGCGGGACTGCGGCCTGGTCATCACCGCACCCGACGGCCGGCGCACCCGCTACGAACTCGCGGACGAACGTCTCGGCCACGCCCTGGACCACCTCCTCGCCGCGGTGGTCGCCGTCGAGGAGGACAAGACCTGCCCCGACGCCGCCACGAAAGGCTGCTGCTGACGGTGTCCGAATCCCTGTCCCTGGGACCGTCACCGTCCCGCCGCGAGGCACTCGCCCGCCGCATACGGCTGCTGGTGACCGCGACCATCACCTACAACGTGATCGAGGCCGTCGTCGCCCTCACCGCGGGCTCCGTGGCGTCGTCGACCGCGCTGATCGGCTTCGGCCTGGACTCGGTCATCGAGGTCTCCTCCGCCGCCGCGGTCGCCTGGCAGTTCTCCGCCCGTGAGCACGCCGTGCGGGAGGCCAGGGAGAGGACCGCCCTGCGCGTCATCGCGTTCTCCTTCTTCGCCCTTGCCACCTACGTCACGGTCGACGCGATCCGCGCCCTGACCGGTACCGGTGAGGCCGACCGCTCGATCACCGGCATCGTGCTGGCCACCCTGTCCCTGGCCGTGATGCCCTTCCTCTCGGCCGCGCAACGCCGCGCCGGCCGTGAACTCGGCTCCGCCAGCGCGGTGGCGGACTCCAAGCAGACCCTGCTGTGTACCTACCTCTCCGCCGTTCTCCTGATCGGCCTGCTCCTCAACGCCACCCTCGGCTGGTCCTGGGCCGACCCGATCGCCGCTCTCGTCATCGCCACCCTCGCGATCAAGGAGGGCCGTGACGCCTGGCAGGGGAAGGGCTGTTGCGCACCGTCGGCCACCATCGAAGTGACAGCGGCCGACGTGACAGCGGCCGACGTGACAGCGGCCGACGTGGCAGCGGTCGACGCGGAGGAGCACGGGTGCGGCTGCCGGCCGGGATGCGCTTGCTGTGCGTGAACAGGACCGTGCGCAGAGCCCTCTCCGGCTGTGCTCACCGCCCGCGCGGCGGCTACGACCGGGTGTCCGAGCGCCCCGACAGGCGGGCGGACAGCACCTGACCCAGCGCCAGCACGCTCAGGCCGAACATCAGGATGCCCAGGGGGACGTGGAGCGACGGCATGTGCGCGATGCCCAGCACCACCTGCACCGAAGCGAGTACGAGGAAACCGGACGCGTACAGGATGGGGCGCGGCGCCCCGCCGCCAGGCCGCCACGCCAGGATCGCGGCGAGCACGTACACCATCGACGCGCCGTACATCACGCGTGCTCCCACGCTGTGGAGTACCTCGCCGTGGGACGAGGACAGCAACAGTCCCGCGGTGACCGCCTGGAAGAAGATGGCCAGGGTCTGCAGGGCTATCGCGACCCGCAGGAACGTGAAGCTGCGGTGTGCTGCCGTCGTCTGTGTGGCCATGGCACGGTCCCCTCTTCTGCCCCGCGGCGGTGGATCGGTAGTGTCCCGGTGGTCCGACGACGTGGGCCCGCGAAACGTGAGGCGAAGCGCCACCCTCACATTCCTGTGCGTTGCTTCGTCGAAGCAGCGAGAGCGGAAACGGACGAGAAGAACCAGGGAGTGGGCGCGGCGATGAGCACCCCAGCAGAACCAGGGCACGACCGGCCCGAGCCGGGCCTGAGCGCGATCGTCGGCGAGCGGCGACATCTGATCAATCTCGCCTACCGGCTGCTCGGTTCGCTGGCCGAGGCCGAGGACGCCGTGCAGGAGACCTATACGCGCTGGTACGCGATGTCGCGAGAACGGCAGGAGGCCATCGAGTCGCCCGGTGCCTGGCTGACGACGGTGGCCACCCGCATCTGCCTGGACATGCTCGGCTCGGCACGGGTCCGGCGCGAGCGCTACGTCGGCGAATGGATCCCCGAGCCGCTGCCCGACCGTACGGAGTGGATTGGCGGGCCGGCGGGCGGCGGCGGGGCCGGGATGGCCGACCCCGCCGACCGGGTCACCCTGGACGAGTCGGTGAACATGGCCTTCCTCGTCGTCCTGGAGTCGATGACGCCGGCCGAACGCGTGGCGTTCATCCTGCACGACGTCTTCCGGTACCCCTTCGCCGAGGTCGCCGACATCGTCGGCCGGACACCGGCGGCCTGCCGGCAACTGGCGTCCTCGGCCCGTCGGCGCATCCGCGCCGCGCGCGCTCCGGTGGTTCCGACGGCCGGGCAGGCCGGCCTGGTGCGGCACTTCAAGGAGGCGTGGGAGGCCCGGGACATCAAGGCCCTCGTCGATCTTCTCGACCCCGACGCCACGATGATCGCCGACGGCGGCGGAATGGTCGGCACCGTCCTCCGTCCGGTCGGGGGCAGCGTTCGCATCGCCCAGTACCTGATCCACATCGCCGACAAAGCGCCTGGGCTGACGCTCCTGGAGCGGACGGTCAACGGCCAGCCCGGCCTCGTCGCCCAGCGCGCCGGCGTCACGGTGACCGTGGCGGCGTTCAGCCTCACCGGCGGCCGCATCACCCGCATCTGGGCGGTCCGCAACCCGGAGAAACTCCGTCCGTGGACCGAGAGGGAACGGGGCTGACCGCGCACCGTGCATATCGATCTCACCGTGCCCAGGTGGCAACCCCTACCAGGAGGCGGCCTTCGCGCGCCACGCCGACGAACAGACCCCGCCTGTCACTTGGGTGGGAGATAGACGCGGTAGCCGCGGTGGACGCGCAGTCCGGGCAGGGGACGGGAGGTCCATTGGCGGGCGTACGCGGGGGGCTTGTGGTGGGGCCGCACCAGAACCGCGACCGGCTCGTGCCGGGTGGTGGTGAGGATCTTCGCGACGGTCGTGTTCTGGTTGTGTCCGGTGAACTGCCCGGAGGCGCAGCGTGCCTGGTACCCGACGGGAGTGGCGAGGCGGCCGGTGACCAGGCAGGGCGGCCGCACCCCGTACGTCCGCAGGTCGGCGGCGATGCGGGCGTAGTCGCCGGCGTCATCGGAGGCCGCACGGACCGCGCGGGTCAGCACCAGGTGCTGGCTGAACAGCTGCACCAGGACGAGCGCGGCGACCAGCGCGATGCCGACGGGCCGCCAGGAGGGCCGTACGGAGCGGGCGGTCGCGGTCAGGGCGTCCGCGACGGGGAGGGACAGCAGCGCATAGGCAGGGAGCAGGAAACGAGGGGCCGCGTAGTCGATGAGCAGCAGATACGGGACTGCTGCGGACAGGCCGCACAGGGCGGGCAGCAGAGCCGTGGCGAGCCGCCTGGCCGAAGCGGACGCCAGGACGCCGCCGATCGTCAGGATCGGAGTGGCGAACCACCAGATCGCGCTCGTGCGATGCCGCCAGGGCACCGTGCAGGGGCGGCAGAGCTCCGGGCCGCCGGCCAGTGTGCGCAGCTGATCGCTGATCGCGACATGCCAGCTGATGCCTCCCTCGATCGCGCCGGCGCGATGCAGTCGCGCGATCACGCCGCCGTACGACACATAGGCCTCGATGATCCACTGCGCGCCGCCGAGTGCGAGACCGGCGACCAGGACCGCGAGGAGTTCCGGCCGCCGGCAGCGGCGCACGAAGAGCCCGGCGATCGCCATCGGCAGGGACAGCCACACCGCGTCCGAGGGACGGAAGAGCGCGGCGGCCGCGAGGGCGAGCCCCAGGCCGATGAGCGCCCGCCGGTCGCCGCGGTCCCCGGCGACCCGCAGGAAACAGCCGACCGCGGCGAGTCCGCTGAGGGCGACCCAGAGGTTCGGCATCGCCTGAGGGCCGTACAGCTGAGTCACCCACAGGCCGGCGAAGAGCAGCCCGGCCAGCGCGAGCACCACCGTCGGCCGCAGCCGCCGCCACACCCGCAGGGCGAGGAAGAGCCCGGCGCCGGACAGGACGGCGAGATACCACCGCAGGGCGAGCGTGGACGAGGTCAGGAGGGTGATCGGGGCGACAAGGACCGGCACACCGCGGGCGCGTGGCGCGCTGAAGTAGGCGGACGGGATGTGCGGGGCGACCTGGCTGACGTACACCGTCTCGTCCCAGCTCGGATTCAGTCCGGGGACCACGAACAGCAATTGGGCCAGGGTGAAGCAGACCGCCACCGCGAGCAGTGGCAGCAGACCTTCGGCCGCGACCTTCGTCCCGGCGGGGCGGGAGCGCGGCCGGGACGGAACGGCGGAAGTGATCGCCGACACTACGCGCCCCCGCGGGGAAGGCCGAGGCTGAGCCCCGCCCGGGCCCACGGCATCTCCGGCAGGGCGCGGCGGCGCCGATACAGCCAACGGACCAGCGCCTGGAGCGCCGGCACGTCCGGGGCGGCGCGCGCCGTCAGGTCTGCGACCGTCGGTGCGGAGTCGAGGGGCTCGCCGGCGAGCAGGGACATGGGGACGTGCATGGTCGTGGTCTCCGTTCACGGCTACGGCCGCCTCCGATGGCGGGCCGGGGCAGTTCCTGCCGTCCGGTGACACACGCTAGGGATGTCGCATTAACAGACCATTAAGCCTTTTTGGCGCGATGCGGGGCCGGACGTCACGCGCCCACCCGCGCCGGGCCGGTTACCCTTCCGACGTGCACTTCCTGGTCGTCGAGGACGAGGTCCGGCTGGCCGGCCTGATCGTCCAGTACCTGAGCGAGTCGGGACACACCGCCGAGGCCCGCCACGACGGGCCCAGCGGGCTTCTCGCGGCCCGCGACCCGCGGGTGGACGCCGTCGTGATGGATGTGATGCTGCCCGGCATGAACGGTGTGACGGTGTGCCGCACCCTGCGCCGGGAGGCCAACGACGTCCCCGTCGTGCTGCTGACCGCCCGCAGCGCGATCGACGAACGCGTCGCGGGACTGGACGCCGGCGCCGACGACTATCTGGTCAAACCCTTCGCCCTGAAGGAGCTGAGCGCCCGCCTGCGCGCCGTCTCCCGCCGCAGGCCCGCCCTCTCCGGCCGTCTCGAGGTCGGTGATCTCGTCCTCGACGCCAGGCAGCGGCGTGCCTGGCGAGCGGGTTTCGAACTGGACCTGTCCCGGCGCGAGTTCGCCGTGCTGGAGATTCTCATGGAGAACGCCGGCTGGGTGGTCAGCCGGAACCGGCTGCTGCAGGAGGCATGGGACGGCGAGCCCGACCTGCACAGCAACTCCGTCGACGTGCACATCTCCAAACTGCGTTCGAAGATCGACAAGCCCTTCGGCCGGGAGAGCATCACCACCCTGCGCGGCACGGGCTACCGCCTGGAAACCCGGACATGACGACGGCCGAGGGTGCGTCCGCGACACCGCGGGTAGGTGCGGCGGAGGCCGGCCGCCGCCCGCGAGGCCCGCGCCGGTGGCACCGGTTGCCCATCGTGCTGCGCCTGGTGCTCGCGGTCGCCGTCACCATGTCCCTCATCCTCGGTGGAGCGGCCGGCCTGGTGTACTGGCGGGTCCAGCACGCCCTGGACGAGCAGCTCGACGCGGACCTGGCCACGTACTACCACGAACTCCGCGTCGACCTGCTCGCAGGCCACAGGCTCGGCGGCCCGGACGGCAGCGCCTACCAGGTCCTCGACACCCGCGGCCGGATCATTCGGGCCAGCGACCTCGTCCGTACCAGGCAGCTGCTCACCGCCTCCGACATCACGTCCGTCACCCACGGCGCCACCGTCCGCCGCGACATCGGAGGGCTGCTGCCCCTCGACCCGCACACCTTGCGGCTGAAGGCCCAGCAGGTACGGCTGCCCGATCACCGCACCGTGATCGCCGTCGCGGCCCTGCGCCGCGGCCACCGCGACGAGGCCCTGCGCGAGCTGCTCGCCCAACTCGCCATCGCCGCCGGCCTCACCCTGCTCGCCGCCTCCTATGTCGGCTACCGCACCGCCCGCGCCGCACTGGATCCGGTGGAACGCTACCGCCGCCGTGCCGCGAGCCTGGCCGGCGGCACCTCGGGTCTGCGGCTGCCCGTGCCCGAGGACCGCGACGACGAACTCACCCGGCTCGGGCACACCCTGAACCAGATGCTCCAACGCCTCGAAGCCGCCGCCGAACGCGAACGCCGGTTCGTCGCGGACGCCAGCCACGAGCTGCGCACCCCCCTCTCCCTGCTGCGCGCCGAACTCGACGTCGCCCTGCACCGCCCGCGCACGGCCGCCGAACTCACCCGGACCCTGCGGTCCGTCGACACCGAGGTCCAACGGCTGATCGACCTGTCCAACGCCCTGCTGGACCTGGAGGAAACCGGCAGCACCCAGCAGGTCGTCCGAGCCCCGGCGGACCTGGCCGATCTCCTCGACGGCGCCGTCTCCCCGCACCGGCGCACCGCCGAGCGCGACGGCCGTTCCCTCACCGTCGACGCCGCCCCCGCGATCGTGCGGGTGGACGTCCGGTGGCTACGGCCGGCCATCGGCAACTTGATCGACAACGCCTTGCGCCATGGACACGGGGACGTCCACCTCGCCGCAGAGGTACGCGAGGGCGTCCTCCGGGTGACCGTCATCGATGACGGGCCCGGTTTCCCGCCCGCGTTCCTGCCCCGCGCGTTCGACCGCTTCGCCCGCGCCGACACCAGCCGCACCACTTCCGGATCCGGGCTGGGTCTGGCCTTCGTCCGAGCGGTCGCCACCGCCCACGGCGGCACCGCGCATGCCGAGAACACCGGTCACGGGGCCGCCGTCATCCTTGACCTGCCCTGCTGACCAGGGCGCCGACAGGGCACCCTCACCCGTGCCGGAGCCGAGGAGCACGACTCAAGACGGTCCGGTCATGTCTTCGCCTCGCCCGCGGGTGCCGCTGCCGCGACACCGCGGTGGGTAACCGTGACCGCCGCCCCCGCCGCCAGGACAACGGCCAGGGCCGCGTAGCCGAAGGTGAGGGTGGTGAGCGTGGCGACGGCGGCGACCAGCAGCGGGCCCCCTGCGTCGCCGAGTTCGCGCCCGAGTTCCGCCGCCCCCATGGTCTGGCCGAGCCGCTCCTGGGAAGTGGAGGCGGCCAGGGCGGCGAAGCCGAGCGGAGTGATCAGCCCGGTTCCCACACCGATGAGGGCGGCCCCGGACAGCACACCGAGCAGGCCTGGCAGCATGGCGCAGCCCAGGCCGGCGGCGGCGACCAGCAGCCCTGTGGTCAACCCCCAACGGGCGGTGAGGCGTCCGGCATCCAGGGCCCGCCCGGCCCTGGGCTGGACCAGGGCGGCGCAGGCGGCGAGAACCGAGACCGCGGCACCAGTGGCCACCGTGCCAAGACCCGCGGCCCGCCCGGAGACGGGCAGAAAACCCACCCCCACCGACAGCGCCGCGGTCGCCGCGGCCAGCGCCGCGGTCGGGACGAGGAACGCCGGGTCGGCCAGTCGCCGGGCCAGGTCGAGCACCGTCTGACGAGCCCTGGA
Source organism: Streptomyces sp. NPDC046862 (assembly GCF_040704615.1). NCBI lineage: Bacteria > Bacillati > Actinomycetota > Actinomycetes > Kitasatosporales > Streptomycetaceae > Streptomyces > Streptomyces sp. NPDC046862. Next base: position 14,695 of record NZ_JBEYXP010000074.1, read on the forward strand.
CAGCGGCGGTACGACGGGTACGGCGAGCGCGGCCCAGACGGCGACCGCCGCACCGAGCACCGCGAGCACACCGAACAGCAGCCGCAGACCCCCGGCCCACACCACCACACCGCCGAGCAGCGGGCCGAGGGTGTAGCCGATCGACTTGTAGAAGCCGTAACTGCCAAAGGCCCGCCCGTGCCGTGCGGCCGGATTGAGCCGGGCGACCAGAGCGGAAGCCGAGGGGGAGAAGGCCGAGGCAGCGGCCCCCTGGCCAAGACGCGCCGCCCACAGCCAGCCCGGGCTGTCCACCACCGTGTACAGCGCCGAGGCGGCGCAGAACGCCACGAGCCCCCCGAGGAGCACCGGCTTGGCACCGACGCGGTCCGCCAGCGTGCCGAACACGGGCTTGAGGAGCACCTCGGCTCCGTCGTACAGGGCGAGCAGCCCGCCGAGTACCAGCAGCGAGGTAACGGCGTCTTCCGAGAAACCGCCGAGATTGGCCGCGATGCCGTGCGCGCCGAACGCAGTGGTGAACCCCGCCGCGTACAGCGGCCACATCGTCCGCCGGGACGCGCCGGCGCCTGACCGTAGGCTCACGTTCTCTTCCCCTCACCCTGGCGCAGCACGGAGAAGATCAGCTGTTGTCCTCGCGGAGACAGCGACGCGCATGAGGTGCCGGAACCCGGACTCGACCGGATCCCAGTCAAGCACGTTCCTGCCCGGCTCCCCGAACAGGGTGGCCGTCCTGAAGGCGAAGGAACGCGTGGGCGTGAGGCGCCGTGGGGGCGAGGGTGTAGGTGACGATGGTCAGTCCGGGGTCGGCCGGGATCTCGAGGGCGTCGTAGTCGAGGTCGAGGTCGCCGACGGAGGGGTGGTGGAAGCGCTGTTGTCCGCTGCGGTAGTACTCGACGTCGTGCGCGTCCCACCGCGTCGCGAACTCGGCGCTGTGGGCGGCGAGTTCGTCGATGAGGTCGGCGAGGTCGGTGTGACCGGGCGTGCGGGCGGCCTCGGTGCGCAGGCTGCCGACGGCGTCGTGGGCGATGCCGTTCCAGTCGCGGTAGAAGCGGCGTGCACGCGGGTCGAGGAAGACGAAGCGCGCCAGGTTGGGCGGCTGTTCGGCGGTGTCGAGTGCCGCTTCGTACAAGGCGCGGGCGAGCTGGTTGGTGGCGAGCACGTCGAGGTGGGCGTTGCGGACGAAGGCGGCGGCGCCGGTCATGGCGTCGAGGATCTGCTGGAGGCTGTCGCGTACGTGCGAGGCGCCGCCGTCACGGTCGGTGACACGGCAGGGGGCGTTGGCGGCGCGGACGAGGGCGTTCAGGTGGGCGCGTTCGACGTCGTCGAGCCGGAGGGCGGTGGCGAGGCTGTCGAGGATCTCCTCGGAGACGCCACCGACATGGCCGCGCTCCAAGCGGGTGTAGTACTCGACGCTGATCGCGGCGAGCTGCGCGACTTCTGAGCGCCGCAGCCCGCTGACCTGGCGTCGCCCGCCGAAGTCGGGCAGGCCGGCTTCCCGCGGGGTGAGACGGGCACGACGGCTGGTCAGGAAGTTGCGGATGTCCTCGCGGACACTGTCGGTCGGCACCGCTTCAGCGTAGGACACACCCTGGTGCGGAGGGTCCCTGCCAGTACCCCTCCCATCAAGGACTCCCAGGTCAGAGGGGATGCGTGGTTGCGTGGACGCGTGACCGGGCCCAGTGAGCCCGCTACTCGCACCCTCCACGGAAGGATCACTTGCTGTCATGCCCCTCACCGTTTCCTCGCACCGGTCGTCGGAGACGGGCGCGCCCGGGACGAGCCGGCACCCCACGGCGACGCTGGCGGCCGCCGTCCTCGGCTTTTTCATGATCACCCTGGACGCGACGATCGTGAACGTCGCCCTGCCGTCGATCCGTGACGCGCTGGGCGGCGGGATCACCGGCCTGGAGTGGGTGGTCGACGCCTACACGTTGATGTTCGCCGCGCTCCTGCTGTCCGCCGGCTCTCTCTCGGACCGTATCGGTGCTCGCCGCGCGTTCGCGGGCGGCCTGATCCTGTTCGTCGCCGCCTCGGTGGTGTGCGGGCTTGCCCCGTCGCTGCCGGTGCTCATCGCCGCGCGCCTGGTGCAGGGCATCGGCGCGGCCGTGACCATGCCGACCTCGATGGCGCTGGTGCGCCAGGCGTTCCCCGACCCGGCCCGCCGGGCCCGCGCGGTGGGGGTGTGGGCGATGGGCGGCGCCGTGGCGGCTGCCGCGGGCCCGGTACTCGGCGGTGTTCTGACCCTGGTCTCCTGGCGGATGATCTTCTGGATCAACCTGCCGGTCGGCGTCATCACCCTGCTGCTCCTGGCTCGTACGCCGCACTCGCCGACCCGTCCGTCCCCGTTCGACTGGATCGGGCAGAGCACCGCCATTCTCGCGATGGGCGGCCTCACCTTCGGGACGATCGAGGCCGGCGACGCCGGGTTCACCTCTCCTCAGGTAGTGGTCTCGCTCGGAATCGGGGTCGTCGCGCTGGCCGCGTTCGTGACGGCTCAGACGAAAGTGAGCCACCCGATGGTTCCGCTCGCCCTCTTCCGCTCCACGGTCGTGGTCGTCGCCACCGGCATCGGGTTCGCGTTCATGGTCGGCTTCTACGGGTTGCCGTTCCTGTTCTCCCTGTACTTCCAGCAACAGCACGGCCTGTCCGCGCTGGGCGCCGGGATCGCGTTCCTGCCGATGATGCTGGTCAGCGCCTGCCTGACCCCGTTCTCGGCCCGGATCGCCGAGCGAACGGGGCCCGTGGTGCCGGTCATCGCGGGGCTGGTCCTGATCGCGGCCGGGTCGATCGCCCTGGCCGCGGTACCCGCCTCGGTGCCGGTGTGGGCGAGCGCGCTGCTGCTGGTCCCCGTCGGCCTGGCCGGGCCGCTGGTGATGCCCCCGACCACCGCCCTGCTTCTCGAGCACGTGCCGGCCGAGCAGACCGGGACCGCCGGCGGGGTGTTCAACACCAGCCGCCAGGTCGGCGGCGCCCTGGCCGTGGCTGTCTTCGGCGCGTTGATCTCCACCCCCGCCGGCTTCCAGCAGGGCCTGCGCATCAGTCTGGCCCTGGCCGCCGGCATCGCGCTGCTGGCCGCCCTGGCAGCCCCGCGCATGGCCGCCCGTCCCAGTGAGTGATTCTTTCGTGCGGCCATGAGGGCCGCCTGCCGCGGTTGAGGGCCCCTCAGAGACACCACTTCATCCTGCGCCTTCAGTCAGCCGGTGAGCCCGTGAGCCTGCGGTCCGAGAAGTCGTCACCGGCCCGATCGCCCTCCAAGACACGGGTGCCCGGGGCGCAGCTCTCCCTCAACTCGTCGAGTTCGGCGGCCGACAGCCTCCGGGCGGAACCGCGTCGACTGTGGTCGAGTAGCGCGGATGCGGTGAGCAACCACTGCTGGAGGGGAGCGACGCCGATGAACTCGGCCAGGCGGGTCAGCTCCTCGGCGGGATGGTCGAGGAGGTCCTCGTAGGCGAGTGTGGTGCGCTGGTCCGCAGGCAGTTGGCTGAGGAACTCCGTGCCTTCGGCGACGAGTTCTGACCACAGGGCGCCGAACGTCCGCAGGGGGAGGTCCCGGTCGCGCACGAGGGCAGCGTCGAAGCACTCGTCGAGCAGGGGTGACAGGTCCGCGGGCAGCGAACGCACATGCTCGTCGGTCAGATCGGCGAGACTGTCGACACCGGCTCGTGACTTGATCTCGCGCAGCAGGGCGATCGTGCGGTACCCCGGATGACGGCTCATGGACAGGGCGCAGTCCGGCCCCTCTCTGAACATGTGCACGAACCGCGCGTGCGGGAACGCGGCCCGTAGCCCTGGGGCCCAGCCTGTCGAGTAACCGGAGCGCTCCACGACGGCGGTCCGTCCGAACCGCGTGCAGAGCAGGTCGAACAGCGCTCGGTGGTGTTCGGCGGCGGTGCGCTCGGGCCACAGGATCACTGCTGCGCCGAGCTCGTCGAGGAGCCCGTCCGGGTCGTCGGTGAGGTGAGGCAACACCATCAGGGAGAGCGCCGGGATACCGGTGGTCTGCGCCGAATACCTCCCGGGGCGGCGCGTGTAGAGGAACTCCGGCAGCGGCAGCCCGCTACGGATCATCCGCTCGAAGTGCGGAGCCGGCCGGAAGAGTAACTGCCAGAACTCTTCACCGGACACCTTCCCTTCGGGAAAGGCGACGTCGCCCACGGAGGCCATGAACTCGTTGAGACTCAGCACGTCCGGGTGGGCGTTGAGGATGCGTGACAGCGCGGTCGAGCCGCTACGCCCCGTACCAATGACGAAGGTCAAGGAACGCATAGTCACCCTCCGCGGCATCGCGACATTCAGGACCAGGCCTCAGGTTCCAGCTACCTCAGCACTATCCATGACAGCAACGCCTCCAAACCGGCTGGCCCTCGTAGTCGTGTGAGGGCGCTGCTTAAGGTTGGCCCCATGGCCAGTGCTCATTCACCCCTGTCTCATGGTGACCGCCGCACCGAGTTGCGGGAGTTTCTGCGCAGTCGCCGAGCCCGGGTCTCGCCGGAGGACGTCGGCATGCCGGGCGGTGGCCGACGGCGCACGCCGGGCCTGCGGCGCGAGGAGGTCGCGGTGCTGGCCGGTGTTGGAGTGTCCTGGTACACGTGGCTGGAGCAGGGTCGCGACATCAAGGTGTCCGAGCAGGTCCTAGACGCGATCGCCCGGGCGCTGCTGTTGCGTTCCGCCGAGCGCGCCCATCTGTACCGCCTGGCCGGGCTCAATCCACCGCAGGCTCCTGCCGTGCCTTCGGCGGCACCCTCGCCCGAGGTGCAGAGGCTGTTGGCTGCCTGGTCGCCCCGGCCCGGCTACATTCGCGACCGCCACTGGAACTTCACCGCCGTCAACGACGCGGCGCGCGTGGTGTTCGGCTACCACGAAAGCGACCACAACTGCCTGGTCTCGTTCTTCACCAACGTCCGCTACCGGGTGATGCACCGGCACTGGGCCGAGACCGCGCCCGATGTGGCCGCTGCCTTCCGGGCCGACGCGGCGCGTTACCCGGACGATCCGGAGTTCGACCGCATCGCCACTGACCTGGCCGCGGTCAGCCCCGAGTTCGCCGAGCTGTGGGCGAGTCACGATGCGGCCGAGCACACGAGCGCGGTGAAGGCGGTCGATCATCCCGAGGCCGGACTGATGATCTTCGATGCCACGCTGCTGCCGCTGCCCGAACTCCCCGGGCACCACCTGATCCTGCACAACCCGCGCCCCGGCACCGACACCCAGGAGCGGTTGGAAACGCTGATGCGGCAGCACAGCCTGGTGGTGCCACACCCAGGATGAAGGGGCACTGCCCACTGTGCCGCCACACCCGCAGGATCGGTGACATGAGCAACAGCACGCAGATGAGCAACAGCAGTACGCAGATGAAGGCAGTGACCATCCCCGAGTTCGGCGAAGCCGAGGTGCTCCGCATCGCCACCATGCCGATCCCCGAGCCCGGGCCGGGCCAGGTCGCCATAGACGTGGTGTACGCGGGCGCCAACTTCGCGGAGGTCCTCTACCGGCGCGGTGTGGTCGACGTTCCGTTGCCCTTCGTACCCGGTATCGAGGTGGCGGGGCGGATCCGAGCCGTCGGCGAAGGCGTCGAGGACCTGACCGTCGGGCAGCGAGTGGCCGCGCTCACGATCGTTGACAGTGGTGGCTACGCCGAGGTGGTGGTCACCTCCGCGGACCTGGTCGTGCCGTTGGACGGCTTCGATATCGGGATGGACGTTGCCGCGGCGCTGCCGTCCAACAGCACCACCGCGTTTCTCGTGCTCGACCGGGTGGCCAGGATCGAGCCCGGAGAGAGCGTTCTGGTCCATGCGGCGGCCGGCGGCGTGGGAAGCCAGCTCGGCCAGGCCGCTCACCTGCTGGGCGCGGGCCGCGTGGTGGGCACCGTCGGCAGTGAAGCCAAGATCGAGACCGCCAAGCGCTTCGGCTACGACGAGGTGATCCTGCGGGATCGGATCGCCGACGCAGGCGAGTCGACGGGCGGGTTCGACGTCGTGGTCGACATGGTCGGCGGCTCGGCCCGCCGCGACGGCCTGGACCGGCTGGCCCCGATGGGACGTCTGGTGGTGATGGGCAACGCCTCGGGTGCCGAGGACGTCGGTGTCCCGGCCAACGAACTGTGGTTCAGCAACAAGACCGTCTCCGGCTTCAACCTGGCCGCCTTCTCCGCCGCCTTCCCCCAGGACGCGCGCCGGGCGCTGCGTCGCGCGGTGGCGGCCGTGGCGAAGGGGGAACTGCGGGTGCAGGTCGAGACCCTGCCGCTGGAGCAGGCCGCCGAGGCCCACCGCCACATCGAGTCGGGCACGACGACGGGCAAGCTCGTGCTCGACGTCGCAACGTTGCGAGCCTCCTCGGTTGTCGTGGAGGGCTGATCGCGCTGTCGAGTGTGGGTGCGTGGGCGTGGGCCCGGACGGCTCGGATGAAGCTCTCCACCCACGCGGTGAACGCCCCCTTCGGACGTTCACATCGTCGTCGTTGACAACCTCCGAGGATGCCGCCTGGTGGACGATACCTGAGTTCAGTTCGCATCAGGTGAAGTCCGGGACCAGGACCGCGCGTCCACGCACCTTGCCGGACCGGAGCGTGTCGATGGCCTCCCGGGCGCGGGACAGCGGGAATTGCTCGGTCGCGACCCTGACGGCGCCCGAGCGTGCCAGCGCCACGACCTGTTCCAGGTCCGGTCGTGTGCCCCAGAACGGCAGCGAGATCCGCAGTCCCGGAGGGAGGGCTCCCGGCTTGCGGACCGTCAGTTCGCCCCCGGCGCTGCCGACGAGGGAGAGGGTTCCGCCCGGTCGCAGGACGCTCACGCCCAGGCGGAGCGTGGCGGAGGTGCCGACGAAGTCGAGTACCGCGTCCACCCCCGTGCCGCCGGTGCGCTTCCGCAGGACTTCCGCGGTGTCCTTCCGCGCGATCGTGCCGAAGTGCGCGCCGCACTCACCGGCGAGGGCGATCGCCTCGTCCCGTACGTCCACCGCGAGCACCTCGGCGGAAGTGGTGGCGCGGAGGATCTGGACCGCCAGATGTCCCAGGCCGCCGATCCCGATGACGGCCACATGCGCGCCGCTGCCGACACCTCTCTCGGCGCCTCCTTCGGTGCCTTCCTCGGTGTCGCCGAGCGTCGGCCGGATCCCGGCGACGGCGTGATACGAGGTGAGCCCGGCGTCGGACAGCGGGGCCGCCTGGGTGGGGGCGAGGTCGCCGACCGGGAGCAGAAGGCGCCCGGACGGTACGAGCAGGAAGTCGGCCAGGCCGCCGTCGCGCCCGAGCCCCACTCCGGTGCCCACGCGCGCCGCGTCCAGTTCGGCACGCCGGTCGCAGTAGTTCTCCGCCCCTGCCGCACAACGCCCGCACCGCCCGCAGCCCCAGGGGCCGTAGACCACCACGTGCTCTCCGGCCCGTGGCCCGGTGGCCCGCGGGCCGCGCTCCGTCACCCGGCCGGCGACCTCGTGCCCGAGGGTGAACGGAGTCCGGTAGGGGAGGGCGCCGGGCTCCGCGGCCATGACATGCAGGTCGGAACCGCACAGCCCGGCGGCCTCGACCCGCACGAGGACCTCCTCGCCCCGCGGCACGGGCCGCTCCACTTCGGCGACCACCGGTGGGCCGCCCCAGCGCGTCAGTCTGACCGCTCGCATCCCGCCCCCCCGGGCGCCGCCTGTTGACATGGTGGCCACCATAGCAAAAATGAAGTCAGTTCAGTATCTGTCCGTGTCCGATTGAGGTGGTGGCTCGCATGGGTGGCTCGCATGGGTGACAGGGGCACGGAGTACGGCCGTTTCGCCGGGCGGGTCGCGCTCGTCACCGGCGCCGGCTCCGGAATCGGCGCGGCGGTCGCCCGCGGGCTGGCCGCGCAGGGCGCCGAGGTCGTCGTCGCGGCGGACATCGACGGCCCGGCGGCCGAAGCGGTGGCGAAAGAGCTGGCCGGAGGTCGTGCGGCGACTCTGGACGTGGCGGATGCCGGGCAGGTCGATCGGGCATTCGAGGAGGCGGTGCGGGTGTGCGGCCGGCTGGATGTGGTGGTGCACGCGGCGGGGGTCGACGACCCCACAGTGAAACAGTGGCTGGCCGACGCCGTGCTCGACGGCCGGCCACCCGATGTGACCACCCGCCTCGGTGTCGAGGCATGGCGACGCGTCCTGCGGATCAACCTGGACGGAACCTTCCACGTCCTGCGCGCCGCCCTGCGGGCGATGACGCCGAAACGGTCGGGAGCCGTCGTCACCGTCGGCTCCTCCGCGGCCTTCGACGCGCTCACCGGATATCCGCACTACGCCGCCTCGAAGGCCGGCGCCCAGGCGCTGAGCCAGTCCGTCGCGAAGGAGGCCATCGCGTTCGGGGTGCGCGTGAACACGGTGGCCCCCGGCCCGACGGAGACCGCCATGGCCGCCAAGACGCCCGAGGCGCTGCGCAAGGGCCTCGCCGACCCTCGCGTGCGCCCGTACGCCACCCCCGAGGAGATCGCCGACATCGCGCTGTTCCTGGCGAGTGACGAGGCGGCGAACCTCGTCGGCGCGGTGCTGCTCGCCAACGGCGGCCGGTTCACGGCGTAGCGAGCGGCTGTCACGGCCCCGTGCGGAGACGAGTGCCGCACGGCGGGCGGGGCGACCCTGCCCGCAGGGCGGACCGGGCGGCGGGGGATCACACCATGACTGCGATGCGGGAGGCCCATATGTTCCGGATGTTCCGGCTCGATGTCGATCCGACGCTGCTGCGGGAGACGGACGAACAGCGGCAGTTGCGCGAGGTGCTGCGGGAGTTCCTGGCTGAGTGCTGCGGGCCCGAGGAAGTCCGCGAGCAGACTGCCGGCCCGCGCGGCTACGACCGGCTGCTGTGGGACCGGCTGGCCGGTGAGATCGGGGTGCACGGTCTCGCGCTGCCAGAGGAGTACGGGGGGGCCGGCTACTCCTTCCACGAGCTCGCCGTGGCACTGGAGGAGACCGGGCGCGCCCTGTGTCCCGCGCCGCTGCTCCCGACCGTCGTGCTCGCCGCACACACCCTGCTGGCCAGCGGCGACCAGGAGGCGTGTACGCGATGGCTGCCGGGTATCGCCGCGGGCGCCCTCACCGCGACCGTCGCCGGCTTCGCGCACCCCGCCGAGGTCACCGCCGAACGCGGTCCGGACGGCTGGCTGCTGCGCGGCGACGCGGACTTCGTGCTCGACGGCGAGGGTGCCGATCTGGTCCTGGTGGCCGCCCGGGCGCCGGACGGTCCCCGGCTGTTCGCCTGCGAGCCGGACCTCGGTGGCTGCGACCGTGTCCCGCGCCGCGTGCTGGACCTCACCCGCCGTCAGGCGCTGGTCCGCTTCCGCGGGGCGCGCGCCGAACCGGTCGGGGGCGCGGGACAGGCTCCCGGGATCGTCGACGCCGTGCTGGACGCCGGACGGACGGCACTGGCCGCCGAGCAGGTCGGTGGCTGCGCCCACGTCCTGGAGGCCGTCACCGGATACGTGTCACACCGAACTCAGTTCGGGCGTTCGATCGGGTCCTTCCAGGCGGTCAAGCACCGCCTCGCTGACCTGCTCGTCGAGATCGAGGCGGCCAGGTCGGCGTCCCGGTACGCGACCGCCTGTCTCGCGGACCCGGCGGTCGGGGATCCGCGAGTCGCGGCGAGTGCCGCCGCGGTGGCGTGCTGCACCGCCTACCGGCGGGCAGTGGCGGAATATGTGCAGCTCCATGGCGGGATCGGCTTCACCTGGGAGCATCCCGCCCATCTCTGGCTGCGCAGGGCGCGGGCGGACGAGGTGGTGTTCGGGACGGCGGACGACCACCGTGTCCGGCTGGCCGGGATCCTGGGCCTCGCCGGGCGTCCCGGCTGAGTTCGCGGCGCGGATCCGGCGCCGGCGGCTGGGCGCGGCGTGAGTGGTTGACAGGGCAGCCCGCACCCCCGAATATTAAGTGAATTCAGTTCAGTCTGAAGGAGAGACGGATGGCTGTCGAAGACGAGATCCAGTTCGAGCGAGACGGCCATGTGGCCCGCGTCTGGCTCAACCGACCGCACAAGAAGAACTGCGTGACCGTGCCGATCCTGAACCGGCTGGACGAGATCATCACCGAGGTCGACGCCGATCCCGAACTGCGCGTACTGGTCCTGCGCGGCCGCGGCAACACTTTCTGCTCCGGCTTCGACCTGGACAGCCTCAAGGCCGACTTCATCGGCAGCTCCACCGCCATCGACGTCGCCGTGCTGTCGGCGAAGGTGTGCGACCGGCTGTACTCGATGAAGACTCCGTCGATCGCGGTGCTCGAAGGGCACGTGACGGCGGGCGGCTTCGAGCTGATGATCTCCTGCGACTTCGCGATCGCCGCGGACGACGCCCTGATCGGTGACTTCCACATCCGCCGCGCACTGTTCGGCGGCGCGGGCCCGATCTACCGGGTGCCCCGGATGATCGGTGTCCGCAAGACCAAGGAGCTCATGCTCACCGGCAAGCTCCTGACCGGCGTCGAGGCCGCCGAGTTCGGCCTCATCAACAGCTCGGCACCGGCGGACAAGCTGGACGCGACGGTGGACGAGTTCGCCGGTCAGCTCACCGACAAGAGCCCGTTCACGATGTGGATCACCAAGATGACCATCGACCGGAGCCTGGACGCGGACATCCAGTCCCTGATGGTCATGGAGCACCTCGCGGTCGGCGTCATGCTCAACTCCGAGGACGCGGCCGAGGGCGTCTCCGCGTTCCTGGAGAAGCGCGAACCGCAGTGGAAGGGGCGCTGACGGCCGTGCCCGGCGCCGACCCGGCCCGGGGCACCCTGCTTCCGGCCGCCGAAGGGTCCGCGCCCCTCGTCGCGCGCCCTGCGGACACCGCGTCGACCGAAGCCCTGCCGTCAGCCGGACCGCTGACCGGAGCCGTGTCCGGTCGTGAGCTGCGCGGGTCCCGGTGCGCGCGGTGCGCCGTGACCGTCTATCCGGCGGATACCGCCTGCCCGCGGTGCGGAGGGCCGGCCGTACCGGTCGTCCTGTCCGGTGCGGGCACGCTGTGGACGTGGACCGTGCAGCGGTACGCGCCCAAGTCACCGCCGTACGAGGCGCCCGGCGAGGGGTTCCAGCCGTTCGCGGTCGGTTACGTCGAACTGCCCGAAGGCGTACGGATCCTGGCCGTCCTGCACGGCATGAGCCCCGAGGACCTGAGGATCGGCATTCCCGTCACGATCACGGCAGGCGACGGTGTGCCGCGCGCCCGCCCCGCAGGCCCGGCCGGGGTGACGACGTGAGCGCCGCGCGCGACGTCAGCGACGCGAGCCCCGGGTACGGCGCGGCGGCCGGAGACGAGAACGGGCCCGACAGTGGAAGCGGAGGGGCAGGGAGCCGCCCCGTGCGGTACGGCGGCGCCGCTGACGTCCTGATCTGCGGCGTCGGCATCACCCCCTTCGGCAGGTCGGAGGCCACCGGGATGCGGCTCGCGGCGGAAGCCGTGAACGCCGCACTGGCCGATGCCGGACTGCCGTGGTCCCGGGTGCGGGCCGCGTTCGGCGGCAGTGACGCGGCAGGGAACGCCGACACCCTGGTCACCCGGCTCGGCCTGACCGGAGTGCCGTTCGTCAACGTGCGCAACGGCTGCGCCACGGGCGGCAGCGCCCTGGTGTCCGCGGTCAACGCGATCCGCGCCGGAGCGGCGGACGTCGCACTCGCCGTCGGCTTCGACAAGCATCCGCGCGGAGCGTTCGACCCGCGCCCCGCCGACTGGGGACTGGACGAGGCGTACGGCCGCGAGGGCCTCATGGTGACCACGCAGTTCTTCGCCATGAAGATCCAGCGGTACATGCAGGATCACGGCGTCACCTCGCGCACCCTCGCCCTGGTCGCCGAGAAGGCGTACGCGAACGGGGCCCGCAACCCGTACGCCTGGCGCCGCGAGCCGCTGGACGCGGACGAGATCCTGGCCTCGGGCATGGTCAACGACCCTTTGACCCGCTACATGTTCTGCTCACCCGGGCAGGGCGCGGTCGCCCTGGTGCTGTGCGACCGCGCGGTGGCCCGCGAGCTGGGCGAGGCAGCCATCCCGGTCGCCCTGCGCGCGGCGGTGGTACGCACCCGGCGGTTCGGCTCCTTCGAGGTGTTCAGCCCCTGGGCGCCCGGCGGCACGCCGACCAGCGTCAGTACGGACGCCGCGAAGGCCGCCTTCGAGGAGGCAGGCATCGGTCCGGACGACATCGACGTGTGCCAGCTCCAGGACACCGAGAGCGGTGCCGAGGTGATGCACATGGCCGAGTGCGGGTTCTGCGAGCACGGCGAGCAGGAGCGGTTGATCGTGTCGGGCGCGACCGCGATCGGCGGCGCGCTGCCCGTGAACACGGACGGCGGCTGCATCGCCAACGGAGAGCCCATCGGAGCCTCCGGGCTGCGCCAGGTGCACGAGATCGTCCAGCAGTTGCGCGGCACCGCCGGCGAGCGCCAGGTGCCGGGCGAACCGCGCACCGGCTTCACCCATGTCTACGGAGCACCGGGCGTCAGCGCGTGCACCGTGCTGACGCGCTGACGCGCTGAACGGAAGGGAGGGGAAGGCGGTGACCCGTACGAATGCGGCACCGGTACCGGCCCCCGAGGATTTCCGCACCGAGGCCCGCCGCTGGCTGTCGGACGTCGCGGACCACCGGGGCACACGGGGACAGGAGTGGGGCAGCGGAGACGACTCCGTCGCCGTGTTCGAGAACTGGACCGAGGACGAGGAACGCGCGCACACCGAACGCATCCGTGCCTGGGAGCGCACCCGTTACGACCAGGGCTGGGGCGCCCTCGGCTGGCCCGAGGAGTACGGCGGCCGCGAACTGCCCGCTTACTACGAGCAGTTGTACCGCGCCGAGGAGGCCGCCTTCGACGTGCCCCGGCGCACCGAGATCTTCCCCGTCACCCAGCAGCTCGTGGCACCGGCGATCCGCATCTGGGGCACCGAGGAGCAGAGGCGGCGCTGGCTGCGCCCCATGCTCCGTACCGACGAACTCGCCTGCCAGCTCTTCTCGGAGACCGAGGCCGGGTCCGACCTCGCCGCCGTCCGTACCCGAGCGGTCCGCGACGCGGACGGCGACGGCTGGGTGCTGCGCGGCCACAAGGTCTGGACGTCCGGTGCCCGGGTCGCGACCTGGGGAGTGGCCGTCTGCCGCACCGACCCGGACGCGCCCAAACACGCCGGCATCACGGTGTTCCTGGTGCGGATGGACGCCCCCGGTGTCACGGTGCGACCCATCCGGCAGATGACCGGCGGCTCCAGCTTCAACGAGGTCTACCTGGACGACGTCCGGGTCCCCGACACCGACCGGCTCGGCCCTGTCGGCGAGGGGTGGCGGGTGACGCTCACCGTCCTCGCCGCCGAGCGGCTGGACTCCGGCACGCTCGGCCTGGACAACGCGGACCGAGCCCTCGACCTCGCCCGCAACCTGCCCCGGCCGCTCACCGGCGGCGAACAGCAGCAGGCGGGCGACCTGTTCGTCCGTACCCTCGTCCAGCGACTGATCGGCCTGCGCGTCACCGCGGCCCTGGTCGCCGGCCAGGAGCCGGGCGCCGAGGCATCCGTCGGCAAGCTCTACGCCACCGCGACCATGCGCGCCACCACCGACCTCGTGCACCAACTGCTCGGGCCGCGCCTCGCCGCCGACACGGGGGAGTGGGGCACCTTCGCCTGGACCGAGCATCTGCTCGGCGCCCCCGGCTACAGCATCGCGGGCGGCAGCGACGAGATCCAGCGCAACATCCTCGCCGAGCGGGTGCTGGGCCTGCCCAAGGACCCCAAGCCCACGCCCAAGCAGACGGAGGAGGGGGCGCGTTGAGCACGCTCACCGAGGTGACCCGACTGGCCGGGCGCGTACGCGAACGCCTCGCCGAACTCCATCCCGGCGCACCCCTGGGGGAGCTGGAGACACTGCCCGGCGGCCACTCGGGCCTCACCTTCTCCATCACCGCGGGCCCCGCCGCGTACGTGGTGAAGGCCGTGCCTCCCGGGCGGCGGCCCGTCGGCCGGAACGACGTCCTGCGCCAGGCCCGCGTACTGCGCGGGCTCGCCGGTCTGCTGCCCGTGCCGGGAGTCGTCGTCGTGGACGAACACGAACCCGCCTGGTTCGCCATGGAGTTCGTGCGCGGCGAGGCGATCGAGCCCGTCCTGGACGACCACCGGCTCGACCCGGGCCTGTGCCGCCGCCGGATGGTGGCGCTCGCGGGCCTCCTGCGCGGCCTGCACCTGTCCGGGCCGCCCGCCCTGGAGGACTCGGTCCCCCTCGACCCGGCCGCCGAACTCGACCGGTGGAGCCGCACCATGCGCGCCGTGCCCCCCGAACTCCGGGAGGGCGGCGAGGAGTTGCTGGAACGGCTCGCTCTGAGCGCACCCGCGGGTCTGCCGCCGGTGCTGACCCACGGCGACTTCCGGCTGGGCAATGTGCTGTGTGTGGGTGAGCGGCCCGCTGCCGTAGTCGACTGGGAGATCTGGGGGTACGGTGACCCGCGCCCCGACCTCGCGTGGTTCCTGCTCTTCGCCGACCACCGCAACTTTCCCCGGCTGGGCCGGGAGATCCCGGGGCTGGCCGGCGAGGAGGAGCTGCTGGCCGCCTACCTCGACGGTGCCCCTGCCCCGCCCGACTTCGACTGGTTCCGCGCCCTGGCCCGCACCAAGATGGCCGCGATCATGGGCCACAACCTGCGCCGTCATCGTGAGGGCACACACCACGACCCGGACCAGGAGCGGCTGCCGCCGACCATCGCGGCGATGATCCGCACGGCCCGGGACATCCTCGGCTGAAGGAGCGACACCCATGGATTTCGAGCTCTCCCCGAGGGCGCGGGACCTGCACGCGAGCATGGCCGCGTTCATGGAGGAGTACGTCCTCCCGGCCGAGGCCGTCTACGACCGTCAGCTCGCCGAGTCGGGGAACCCGCATCAACAGCCTTCCATCATGCGGGAGTTGCAGGAGAAGGCCCGTGCCGAGGGTCTGTGGAACCTGTTCCTCGCGCACGGCGACTGGGGCGCCGGCCTGACCAACCTCGAATACGCCCCGCTCGCCGAGCTGGCCGGGCGATCCGTCATGGGCCCCGAGGTGTTCAACTGCTCCGCGCCCGACACCGGCAACATGGAGCTGCTCGCCCTCTACGGCACACCGGAGCAGCGGGACCGCTGGCTGCGGCCCCTGCTGGCGGCCGGCATCCGGTCCTGCTTCGCCATGACCGAGCCCGAGGTCGCCAGCTCCGACGCGCGAAACATCCGTACCCGGATCACCCGCGACGGCGACTCCTACGTGGTCAACGGCCACAAGTGGTACACCTCCGGGATCCTCGACCCCGACTGCGCCCTGATCATCCTCATGGGCGTGACCGACCCGGACGCGGAACCGTACCGCCGGCAGAGCATGCTCCTGATCCCGCGCGACACCCCCGGAATCACCGTCCTGCGCGACCTGCCCATGTTCGGCTACACCGACCGCTGCGGTCATGGCGATGTGCTCTTCGAGGACGTACGCGTACCGGTCGGCAACATCCTCGGCGGCGAAGGGGAGGGATTCGCCCTCGCCCAGGGGCGGCTCGGCCCCGGGCGGATGCACTACGCCATGCGCGCCGTCGGCTTCGCCGAGCGGGCGCTGGACCTGATGTGCCGCCGGACCTTGAACCGGACCGCCTTCGGTGGACCCCTCTCCGACCAGGGCGTCGTGCGCGAATGGATCGCCCGCAGCCGCATCGAGATCGAACAGCTCCGGCTGCTGGTCCTCAAGTCGGCCTGGTTGATGGACACCCAGGGGAACGCCGCCGCCCGTACCGAGGTCGCCGCGATCAAGGTGGCCGCGCTGGAGGTCGCGCACCGGGTCGTGGACCGGGCGGTGCAGGCCCACGGTGCGGCGGGCGTCAGTGACGACACCGTGCTGGCCCGCCTGTACGCGATCACCAGGGCGCTGCGTATCGCGGACGGACCGGACGAGGTCCATCTGCGCACAGTGGCCCGGCGGGAGCTGGCCAAGTACCCGAAGGAGCAGGTGTGAACGGACCCTCACCCATGGCGGCGCAGCCCCTGCACGGCCGGGTCGCCGTGATCACGGGTGGCTCGCGCGGGATCGGCCTGGGCATCGCCAGCGCGTACCGCGAGGCGGGCGCCCACGTGGTGATCGCCGCCCGCAAACCGGACGGGCTCGCCGCAGCTCGTGCGGATCTGTTGCGCGTCAAGGGCGACGGCGATGTCCACGAGGTCGTCGCCAACGCCGGGGAGCCGGAACAGGCCGAGCGGTGCGTCGAGGAGACCATGGCCCGGTTCGGCCGCCTCGACATCCTGGTCAACAATGCCGCCACCAACCCCTACATGGGCGACCTGCTCGATCTGGATCCGCCGCGCGCGGAGAAGACCGTACGGGTCAACCAGTACGGGATGATCGCCTGGACGCGGTACGCATGGCGGGCGTGGATGGCCGAGCACGGGGGAACGGTGGTCAACATCGCCTCCGTCGGCGGTCTGATCGTCGACCCCCACATCGGCTGGTACAACGCCACCAAAGCGGCGATGCTCCACATGACCCGGCAGCTCGCCTACGAACTCGGCCCGAAGGCGCGGGTGAACGCGATCGCGCCAGGCCTGATCAAGACCGAACTGGCCAGGGCCGTATGGGAGCCGAGGGAGCCGATCCTCACCGCCAGGCTGCCGCTGCGCAGACTGGGCACGGTCGAGGACGTGGCGCACGCGGCGCTGTTCCTGGCGTCCGACGCGTCGTCCTGGATGACCGGCCAGACGCTGGTGCTGGACGGCGGCGCCACGGTGCTGCCGATCGGGGTGGACGAGTGAACGCGGCGACTGGTCCGCTGCCCCTGCACGGCCGGACGGTGGTGGTCACGGGCGCGTCCTCGGGCCTCGGCGCACGCTTCACCGCCGTACTCGCCGGAGCGGGCGCCACCGTCTTCGCGGCGGCCCGGAGACTGGACCGGCTGAAGCAGTTGGCCGACGCCGATCCCCGTATCCACCCGGTCGGCTGCGACGTCGCGCGCGACGAGGACCGTCTGCGGCTGGCCGAGACCGTGCTCACCGCCACCGGACGGTTCGACGTCCTGGTCAACAACGCGGGCGCGCCCGGGGCCGTACGGGCCGAGGACGAGAGCGCCGACGACTTCGCGGCGGTACTCGCGGTCAACCTGGTCGCGCCCTTCCACCTCGCCCGGCTGCTGGCCGAGGCCGGGGCCGGGGCTCCGGTCGGCCGCACCAGATCGGTGGTGAACGTCTCGTCCGTGCTGGGGCTCGTCTCCGGAGCGCCGCTGGGAGGCGCGTCCTACGCCGCCTCCAAGGCGGGTCTGATCGGGCTCACCCGCGAACTCGCCGGCCAGTGGGGCCCGGCGGGGATCCGGGTCAACGCCCTCGCCCCGGGCTGGTTCCGCTCGGAGATGACCGAGGACCTGTTCGCGGACGACCGTTCCCGCCGCTGGGTCGAAAGGGGGACCATGCTGGGCCGGGCCGGCGCACCGGACGAACTGGACGGTGCGCTGCTCTTCCTCGCCTCGGACGCCTCCTCGTACTGCACCGGTCAGGTGCTCACCGTGGACGGCGGGTGGACGGCACGATGAGCGTCACGGTCGGCATCGACGAGGACGGTGTGGCGCACGTCGAGATGTGCCGTGAGAAGGCGGGCAACGCCATTGATCTGGCCCTGGCCACGGGGTTGCTGGAGGCCGCCAGGACGTGCGAGGGCGCCGACGGTGTACGGGCGGTGCTGCTCACCGGACGGGGGCGGTCCTTCTGCGTCGGGGGCGACCTGCGGGAGTTCGCCGCGCTGTCCGGCGACCGGCTGGCCGCGCACCTCGGCGAGGTCACGGACGCGCTGCACGGCGCGCTGAGGGTGTTCGCCGGGCTGGACGCGCCGCTGGTGGCGGCCGTACAGGGTGCCGCCGCGGGCGCCGGTCTCGGGCTGGCGGCGGCGGCCGACCTGACACTCGCCGCGCCCGACACCACCTTCGTCGCCGCCTACACCGGCATCGGATACTCACCGGACGCCGGTGTCAGCTGGTCGCTGCCACGGCTCGTCGGTCCCAAGCGGGCCCTGGACCTGCTGTTGACCAACCGGAGGATCACGGCGCCCGAGGCGGCGGAGATGGGACTGGTCAGCAGGGTCGTCGCCGCCGGCCGACTGGTGGCGGACGCCGAGGCCGTCGCGGCGGCTCTGGCCCGGGGAGCCACCGGCGCGTTCGGCGTCACCCGCAGGCTCGTCGCGGCGGGACTCTCCGCGAGCCTCGACGCCCACCTCGACGCGGAGGCCCGTCACCTGGCCGCCGCCGCGGTCTCGGCCGAGGGCCGTGAGGGCGTGGCCGCGTTCCTCGCCAGGCGTGGACCGGACTACGCCGTGGCCCGACGCGGGCCGGGCCATGGCGTTTCCCGCACCACCTGAATTCGTAACCGAGTTCAAGTAGGTCTACCCTCGGACAACCGATCGGCGGCAGGCGCCGGTCGCGGAGCGCAGGGAGAGGCAATGGCGAGGGCGCGCATCGTGGATCCGGACGAAGGGCCCAGGTCCAAGCGGGCGGCCATTCTGGAGGCCGCGGTCGAGTACTTCGGCGAGACCGGATACGAGACCACCAAATGGTCGGACGTGGCCGACCGGGTCGGTATCGGGCAGACCGCGCTCTACCACTACTTCGAGTCCAAGGCGCACTGCCTGCTCACCATCATGCGGCTGGAACTGCAGCGCTCACACGACATGTTCACCGAGGCGGCAGCCGACGAGTCCGATCCCGTCGAGGCGCTGAGGGCCGGAGTCCGCGCGGCCTTCGCGGTGTCGGAGCAGGAGATCCGGCAGATGCGCGTGCTTCAGGCCAACATGTCGCTGCTCGCCACGCCGCGGAAGTCCAAGCGCGAGGAGACCGAGCGGATCGCCGCCCGTCAGCTGGTGCAGATGGTGGAGCGGGACTGGACGAACCTGCTGGTCCGCGGCATGGCGAAGGGCGCGTTCCCGGTGCGGGACGCCCACATGCTCGGGCTGTCCGTACTGGGCATGATCGTGAGCGTGTGGCGGTGGTACCGCCCGAGCGGGGCGATCCCGCTGTCGGAGATCAGCGACCTGATCGAGGGATGCGTGGTGCGCATGGTCGGGGAGTAGGGACGCAGGCCGGGGTTCGCTCCGCCTCTTGTGGGGGCGGGGCACCCACATTATCCTCAAACTGAACTGAACTCAGGTTGAAGTTCGGTAGGAGAGGGGCGATGACCATGGTGCTTCGCGAGTACATGGCCAGGATGGACGGGCAGGACCCGGAGAAGGCGCTGGAGCTCCTGGAGCCAGGGTTCCGCTTCCTCATCGCCCTTCCGAGCGGTGAGCGGACCGGTGACTCGAAGGCCGACTTCGCCGCGTACATCGCCGGGCGGAACGCCGTGGACCGGGTGCACGAGATCGTCCGGTACTCGGTGGACCAGGACCTCGAAACGGCCTACGGCTTCGTGGTGGATGAGGGCACACCGACCGGCGCCTTCCTGTCGGCCGCCGTCGTCTCGCCCACCGGTCTGATGGCCCGTTACCAGTCCTTCTTCACCCCGGCCTTCCACCTGGTCGACCGGCCCTGACTGGAGGCACACCGCAGATGCCCGGTACACAGACACCGACAACGCCGTCGGCGCCGTTCCTGAGCGAATGGTTCGCGCTGCTGGACAGCGACGACGCGTCCCGGATCCTCGACCTGATCAGCGACGACTTCTCGTTCTCCATCCTCTTCTCCACCGGCGGAGACGGCGCCACCGACTTCCACGGCGGCCGCGCCGAGATGGAGGGCTACCTCGCACAGCGCGAGCAGGGCACACGGACCCATCACCTGCTGACCGCCAGTGCCGCCGGTCTCGACGAACTCTTCCTCGGCGAGGTCCGCCGGTCCGGCGAGCCGGAGGCCAGCTTCGTGGCCTCGGCGCGGCTGGACGAGACGGGCAGGGTCCGCCGGCTGCTCATCGGCCGATCGCCCGCCGTGCGCTTCGAGTGACCCACCCGATCCCCCTGGGAGGTGCCGTGTACAACCTCGTCCTGCTGGCCTCGCGCCCGCCCGACTGGACCCATGAGCGCTTCATCGACTGGTGGCGGGGCGAACACGCCGAACTGACCCGCCGGCTACCCGGGTTGCGCTCCTGGCGGCACACCGACATCGACGCGGCCCTGGAACCGCGCTCCGAGGGATGGGACGGGGTCTCGATCCTCGGATTCGACACCGCCGAGGATCTGCGTGGCGCCCTGGACAGCCCGGAGTGGGCGGCGGCCGTCGCCCAGGTCGGGGACATGAGGGGCCGTCGGATAGCCGTCATGGGCGGCGAGCAGGAGATGTACGCGGGCTGACGCACACGAGGACCTTTTCCACGACGAGGGTTCGCACGACGAGGGTTCGCACGACGAGGCGAGAAGGCGGGAAGCCGGGATGCGAGAGACAGTGCGGGAGTTCCAGCAGCGGGCGGACGAGGGCGACTTCACCGCTGTCATCGACGACACCGGCCGTCACACCGCGCGGGACCTCCTCGACCGCGCCGTCACCCTGGCGGAGGCGATGACCCCGGACGGAACGCCCGGCGGCACGCTCATGGTGCAGGCCGACAACTCCTGGCACACGGTCGTGGCCACCCTGGCCGCGGGGATGACCGGCGGCGTACTCGCCGTGGTCAACCGGCACACCACGGCGGCCGAGTTCCAGGCGGCCCTGGACGACATCCGGCCCGACGTCGTCGTCGCCGAGCCGTCCGCGCTGAGGGAATGGCACGGGCCGGGCATGCCGGCGGACTGGAAGGCGGAGGCACTGGGCGGCTGGACCGTCCTGTCCGCCCGGGGGCCGAGGGACGTCACCCGATGGAAGGGTGGCTCCGTCATCGGCTTCACCTCCGGCTCCACCGGGCGCCCCAAGGGCGTCGTCCAGTCCGAGGCGGCCCTGCGCTACGCCTGCGCCCGCACCCGCGAGATCAACGGCCTGCGCCCGGGCGACGCGGTGGCCGCCGTCGTCCCGCTCTCCTCCACCGCCGCGTACTGCTTCGGGGTCTGCATGTCCCTCATGCTCGCCGGGCCGCTGGTGCTGACGGGCAGGTGGGATCCCGGAGTCGCCGTCGAGCGGATGGCCGAGCACCGCGCCCGGTGGACCATGTGCGTCCCGACGATGGCCCTGCAGATGGGCTCGGCGGCCGCCGGATCGCAGGCGCTGGAAGGAGTCCGTTCGATCACGGTCGGCGGCGGTCCCATGGACCGGGGCGCACTCGCCCGCGCCGAGCGTTCGCTCGGGACGAGAATCCTGCGGGTCTTCGGCATGTCCGAATGCCTCGGTCACACCTCGCCGCGCCCCGACGACCCCGAGGAGATCAGACTCGGCCGGGACGGCCGCCCCTTTCCGGGGACCGAACTGAGGGCCGTCGACGCCGACGGAACCGTCCTCGGCCCGGGTGAGACGGGGCGCGCACAGGTGCGGGGCCCCTCCCTCTTCCTCGGCTACGCCCGCGCCGGCGCGGTGGAGCCGCCCGCCCTCACCCCCGACGGCTTCCTGCCCACCGGAGACCTGATCACGACCGACCACGACGGCACCGTCACCGTCATGGGCCGGGAGAAGGACGTCATCATCCGGGGCGGCCGCAACCTCGACATCACCGAGATCGAGCGCGCCGTCGCCAGCCACCCGCAAGTGGCCCGGGTCTGCGTAGCCCCCGTCCCCGACCCCCTCCTCGGCGAACGCCCGGCCGTGCTCGTCGTCCCCGAGGACGACAGCGGCGACCTCCGCCTCGACGAGATCACCGCCCATCTGGAACGCTCCGGCCTGTCCAAGGCGAAGTGGCCCGAGTTCGCCTTCACCGTGAGCGAACTGCCGCAGACCAGGGTCGGCAAGCTCGACCGCGCCGGCGCCGGGGAACTCGTACGTGCGTTGCACGCGCGGCTCTCCGACGCGCACCCCGAACACCATGAACTGGGAGACGTATGACGACCCGTTTCGACCGAGGACAGTGGGCACAGGGCGGAGCCCAGACCGTACGGCCCGGGGTGCACCGCGTACCGCTCCCGCTGCCGGAGGACGGGCTGCGCGCCGTCAACGTGTACGTACTGGAGGAGGACGACGGCCTGGTCCTGATCGACGGCGGATGGTCCATCCCCGAGTCCCGGAAGGCGCTGGAGGACGCTCTCGCGGGACTCGGCCACGACCTCGCCGAGATCACCCACGTCCTGGTCACCCACATCCACCGCGACCACTACACCCAGGCCGTGGAACTGCGCCGTCTGCTCGGCTCCCGCGTCTACCTCGGCTGCGGCGAACGGCGCGGCCTGGAACTGCTCGGCGAGCTGCGCACCGACCAGCCCGTGGGATCGCTGCGGACGCTGCGCCTGGCAGGTGCCCACGAACTGGCCGACCGTATCGAGGCGATGGACCACGGCGGCTTCGACCCCGCCGTGTGGGAGGCACCCGACCGCTGGCTGGAGGCGGAGGAACTGCGGTTCGCAGACCGTACGCTGCGCGTCGTCCCGACCCCCGGCCACACCCGGGGCCACGTGGTCTACCTCGACGAGGCACGGGGACTGCTGTTCTCGGGGGACCATGTGCTGCCGCACATCACCCCGTCCATCGGCTTCGAACTCGGCGACGGCCCCGGGCTCCCGCTGGGCGACTACCTCGCCTCACTCCGCCTCATGACCACGCTCGCCGACGCCACACTGCTGCCCGCGCACGGTCCCGTCGGTGACAGCGTCCACCGCAGGGCCGCGGAGCTGCTGGCCCACCACGACGACCGGCTCGACGAGACACTCACCGTCCTCGGCGGGCGCACCCTCGACGCCCACGCCGTGGCCCGTGAACTGGGCTGGACCAGGCGCAAGGTGTCCTTCGAGGACCTCAACCCCTTCAACCAGATGCTGGCCGTCAACGAGACGGCGGCACACCTGGACGTGCTCGTGGCCCGTGGCCGGGCCGGCCGCACCTCGGTGGACGACGTACACGTGTACGCGCGGTGCGACGCCGGAGCCGGCGCCGACGACCGGGTGACGGTCCCGGCGTCGGCGTAGCCCATCGCAGGCAGGCAGGCAGGCAGGTGCTCAGCGAGCGGTCCAACCGCCGTCGACGTAGAGCTCCGAGCCGGTCATGAAGCCCGCGTCGTCCGAGGCGAGGAACGCCACGGCCGCCGCCACCTCCTCGGTCGTGCCCAGCCGGCCGAGTGGGGTGCCCTCGATCATCGAGGTCAGCCGCGGCGTGCCTTTCCACAGCTCCCGGGACAGGGGCGTCTCGATGAAACCGGGATGCAGCGAATTGACCCGCACACCGCGCGCGGCCCAGTGAAGGGCTGCGTTCTTGGTCATCAGCCGTACGGCTCCCTTGGCCGCGTGGTACGAGAACTGGGCGCCGAAGCCGCCGACCGTACCGAAGATCGAGGCGATGTTGACGATGGAGCCGCCGCCGGAGCGCTCGATGGCGGGGCCGCCGTGCTTCATGCCGAGCCACACGCCGGTCTGCGTCACCCCGATCACCCGGTCCCAGGTCTCCTGGGTCTCGGTCTCCACTGTGTTCATCGTGGCGATCCCCGCGTTGTTGACCAGCACCGACAGACCGCCGAGACGGGCGGTCACTTCGGCGACGAGCGTCTCCCAGGCCGTCTCGTCGGTGACGTCCAGACGCAACCCCAGCGCGCCGCCGGGCAGCTCCCCGGCGAGCTTCTCGCACCGGTCGCCGTCGAGATCGGTGACCACGACGGTCGCGCCCTCGTCGGCCAGCCGTCGCGCGATCGCCTCGCCGATGCCTCCGGTGGCCCCCGTCACGAGGGCCGCCCTTCCCGAGAGCCGGGACTCCCTCACAACTCCTCACATCCCTTCCCAGTGGGCCGGACATCGATGGACAGGCCGGAGCGCAGCAACGCGGGCACCGCCGAGCCGACCCGGTCGAAGCCCGGGCCGACGGTGCGTCCGGCGAGATGGCGGGCGTGGACGCCCTCCGCGACGACCGCCAGCTTGAAGTAGCCGAGGGCCCGGTGGAAGGCCAGTGCGGAGACGTCGCGGCCGGACCGTACCGCGTACCGTTCCGCCAGCTGCCGCGCGGAGAGGAAGCCCGGGTTGGCGGCCGGAACGTGCCCTTGGCCGAGGACCGGCTCGCACACCGGGTCCCAGTAGACGAGGAGCAGGCCGAGATCGGCGAGCGGATCACCCAGCGCGGCCATCTCCCAGTCGACGATCGCGGCGATCCTCCCCGGATCGCCGGCGCTCAGGATGAGGTTGTCGAGCCGGTAGTCCCCGTGCAGCACCGCCGGCGCGGCACCGTCGTCCCGCACCCCGGGCAGCGCGCGCTCCAGTTTCCAGTGCAGCACGTCCAGTTCGGGCAGTTCGCGGGTGGCGACCCGGTCCCACTGGCCACGCCACCGCCGCACCTGCCGCTCCAGATACCCGGCCGGGCGCCCGAACCCGCCCAGCCCGACCTCGTACGGATCAAGGGCGTGCAGCGTGGCCAGCTGGTCGACCAGGGCCTCGGAGCACCGCCGCGCGTCCCCGGCGGACAGCTCGGCCGCCCGTTCGCCGTCCCGCAGGACGACGCCCTCGACGAAGGAGACGACGGTGAAGGGCGCCCCGATCACCGACTCGTCGGCGCACGACACGACGGTCCTCGGCACCGGCACGTCGGTCGAGGCGAGCGCGGCCATGACGCGGTACTCGCGGTCCATGTCGTGCGCGGTGGGGGTGAGCGTGCCCAGGGGCGGCCTGCGCAGTACCCAGCGGTGGGTGCCGTCGGTCACGAGATACGTGAGATTGGACCGCCCGCCGAACAGCGGCCGGACCTCCAGGGGGCCGGCGCACCCCGGAACCTCGCGCTCGAAGAAGCGCCGGAGCGCGGGAATATCGACCCCTGCCACTGCGGCCGTCACGCCGCGCCCCCTCGGTGCCGCGCGGCCCGGACCGCGCGCCTGGCGATGGCCCACCGGTGGGTCTCCGACGGCCCGTCATAGACACGGAAGGGCCGGACCTCGCGGTAGAGGGCGGACAGCGGCGCGTCCTCCGAGATACCGAGCGCCCCACAGATCTGGACAGCGCGGTCCACGACCCGTCCCACGGCCTCGGACACGAAGGTCTTCGCGATCGAGGTGAGTTGGGCACCGGTCCTGCCCTGGTCGAGTTCCCAGCAGGCCCGCCACAGCACGGCCCGGCTGGTCTCGATGTCGATCTCCGAGTCGGCCAACTGCTGCTGCACCATGCCGAGTTCGGCCAAAGGCCCGCCGAAGGCCCGGCGTCCGACGGCCCGGTCCAGGGCGATGTCCTGCGCCCGGCGGGCCACCCCGAGCCAGCGCATGCAGTGGGTCAGCCGGGCGGGACCGAGCCGCACCTGCGCGTGGTGGAAGCCCTGGTCGACCTCGCCGAGCACCGCGTCGTCGGTCACCTCGCAGTCCTCGAAGAGGAGTTCGCTGTGACCGGCGAACAGGGACCGGTCGAGGGTGCCGATGTTCCGGACGATCTTCATGCCGGGGTTGCCGGAGTCGATCAGGAACATGGTCGCCCCTCCCGGGTCGCCGGGTTCGCCGCTCGTGCGCGCCATGCAGATCGTGAACGCGGCGCCGTCCGCTCCGGTGATGAACCACTTGCGGCCGTTGATCCGCCATCCGCCCGGGACCCGGACCGCCGTCGTGGCCAGCGCCCGCGGGTCGGAGCCGGCGCCGGGGGAGGGCTCGGTCATCGCGAAGCACGACCGCGTCTCGCCGGCCGCCAGCGGAGCGAGGAACCGCGCCTTCTGTTCCTCGGTGGCGACCACATCGAGGAGATGCGTGTTGCCCTCGTCGGGCGCGGCGCAGTTCAGGGCCAGCGGGCCCAGCAGCGAGTACCCGGCCGCCTCGAAGACGACCGCCTGGCCGCGCAGGTCCAGACCGAGTCCTCCCCACCGGGGCGCGACGTGCGGCGCGAACACTCCCGCCGCACGGGCCGCCGCCTGGAGCCCGCGCCGCAGCGGCTCCGGACCCGCGTGTACGTCACCGTGGCACTCCTCCTCCGCGGGCAGCACGGTGTCCTGGACGAACGTGACGGTCCGCCGCGCGAGGTCGGCGACCTCCTGGTCGATGTCGAACTCGATGGCCATACGGCCCCTCTCCGGTCAGTCGCGTCTCAAGCCCTGACCCCGCGCCACGCCAGCGCGCCGCCGTCGATGACGTACGAGGCGCCGGTGATGAACGCCGCGTCGTCGGAGGCCAGGAAACAGGCGAGCTTCGCCACCTCCTGCGGCCGTCCGAGCCGCCGGACGAGCTGCGGCGCGGTCAACTCGCTCTCCATGGCGTCGCCTTTGCCGGACGCCTCGAAGAAGTCCCGCGCCAGGGGCGTTTCGATGACGCCGGGGCAGAAGCAGTTGCAGCGCACGGGCGCCAGATCGACGGCGGTGACCTTGGTGAGGTGGATGACGGCCGCCTTGGTCGTACCGTAGATCGGTGCCAGGGGGCGGCCGGTGAGCCCGGCCACCGAGGCCGTGTTGACGATCGCGGGTCCACGGGTGGAGCGCCGCAGATGGGGCGCGGCGAACTTCGTCGTCAGCCAGACAGCCTTGAGGTTGACCTCGTAGACCGCGTTCCAGACCTCCTCGGGGAGCGTGTCGACCGCGCGGTCCGCCGGACGGTCCACGAACGCCGACTCGATCACCCCCGCGTTGTTGACGAGGACGTCGAGCCCGCCGAACCGTTCCACCGTGCGGGCCACCATGGCCTCGATGTGGTCGCGGTCGCGCAGGTCGCACACGATCGCCTCGGCCTCGGCTCCGGCGTTCCGTACGAGGTCGGCGGTCCGTTGCGCGGTCGTGCCGTTCAGGTCGGCGACCGCGACCGCAGCCGCTCCCTGTCGCGCCGTCTCCACGGCGATCGCCCGTCCGATGCCCTGCCCCGCGCCGGTCACGAGAACCGTCCTGCCGTCGAGTGAGCCGATGCCCATGCCTCTCCTCAGCCCCCTGTTCACAGCTTCTCGAAGATGTCGGAACCCCCGACCGACATGGCCACGAAGACGCCCGCCGACGTCACCAGCGTCATGACGAGTGCGATGGCCGCGACCAGCGGATAGGAGCCGTTGGACCAGTAGTCGAACAGGACGGTGCCCATGACCTGTGTCGTGGGTGCCCGTACCAGCAAAGAGGCGGTGAACTCGTGGGTGAGCAGCACGAACATCAGTGCCGCGGCACCCGCGAGTGTGGGGCGCAGCAGCGGCAGCACGATCTCGGTGTTGGTCCGCAGCGCGCCCGCACCGCTGGTCCGCGACGCCTCCAGATACGTGTCGCCGAGTGACACCATTCCGGACAGCTGCATTCTGGTGGCATAGGGCAGCATCAGCGTCACGTAGACGAGGACGATCACCGTGCGGGTGCCGTACAGGATGAACGGCTCGCGGCTGTACGTCAGCAGGAAGCCGGCGCCGAAGACCACCGCGGGGATCCCGAGCGGCATCGCCACGATGAAGTCGACGGCGGCCCGGATGACGCGGAACCGGCGCCCCTTGAGCAGCAGCGAGGCGGCGACGAAGCCGAGCGGGAGCGCGATGGCAACGGAGATGACCGAGATGGTGAGACTGTTGACGATCGCGTCGGTGATCCCCGACTCCTGGAACACGCGCCGGAAGTTGCCCAGCGTGAACCCGCTCGGTTCGATCTTCCCGCTCCAGTAGGGGGAGAGCGACACCACCGCGAGCGCGCCCAACGGCAGTGCGAGCGCCACCAGGGCGTAGAGCACGATGCCGGTGACCGCCACCCAGGACGGCCGCCCACCGGACCGGAAGGCCTTGCCGCCGTGGGTGACGAAGCGGCTGTGGTCGCCGAGGAGGACCTTCTGGAAGAGGACGACGGCGACACCGAAGAGAAGCAGAGGCGAGCCGATCGCGGCGGCCTTGCCGTAGTCGACCGGGCTCTGCGAGACGGCTGCGTACATGTCGGTGGTGAGGACGTCGATGCCGCTGGTCCTGCCGAGCAGCAGCGGGCCCGTGAACTGGCCGAGTCCCAGCAGCAGCGCGACGAAACCGCCGTACACCAGGGTCGGGCGCAGCAGCGGCAGCGTCACCCGGAAGAACACCCCGGCGGCCGACGAGCCGTTGACCTGTGCCGCCTCGATCAGCTCCGCGTTGATGTTGCCGAACCCGGCGCTGACGAACAGGTAGACGAAGGCGGTCAGGCCGAAGCCGGTGATGAGCACGATCCACGGCAGTGTGTAGATGTCGACGGGGCCCTCGTCGAGATGCTGCCACCAGGGCAGGTGGCGCAGAGCCGCGTTGAGGTAGCCGGGGCGGGGCGAGAACAGGAACGCCCAGCCGGTCACCGCCGCGACGGCCGGGATCACGATGGGCAGGACGGGCAGGACGCGCAGCAGCCGAAGGCGGGGCGGCAGGCGGGTCGCAGCCCAGGCCAGGAACGTGCCGAGGACGAGGGCGATGGTGAGTGAGCCCAGTGCGAGAGCGGCCGTCGTCCACAGCGTCTTCGCCATGTCCGGGTCGTCGAAGGCGGCGCTGTAGCCACGGGCGTCGTCCTCGAAGGCCAGCCGCTGCAGGCCCACCAGCGGTGCGATCACCAGGTAGCCGATGCCGGCCAGGAAGACGAGTGCGCCGAGCCGCGGCAGGTGGCGTCGCGCAAGGGTCAGCGCTGTCGTGCGGGGAGAGGCCGGGGGCGGCGGTGCCGTCGTGGGGGAGGGGGCGGGTACGGCGGGTGCGGTCATGACGTCACGCCCCCACCGCGGCGGCGGGGGCGTGTTTGGCTGTCCGGACCCCGTCGGCGTCGTAGTAGAGGGCCGCGTCCCTGGCGAACCACGCGGTCACCAACTGTCCGCGCGACAACCCCCGCGCCCATGGCTTGCCGGTCAGGGGTGCCCGGGCATGCAGGCGGCTGTCCGCGATCGCCACGACCACGTCCATGTGACGCCCGCCGAACTGCGCGTCGACGACCTCTGCCGCGAGACCGACGCCGTGGGCCGGCGGTTTCTCGTCGGCCGGACAGAGCTCGAGGTCGTCGGGGCGCAACCGGGCGTTGATCTCGCTGTACGAGCGGGGCACCCGGAGCTCGCCCACCACTGCCGGGCCCGACGAACCCGCTTGGCCGTCGGCGCCCGGTGCGCCCGCGAGGGACCACCCGTCGCCCGCGCGTCGGAGCGGAAGCCGGTTCGACATGCCGATGAAGCCGGCGACGTACTCGGTGGCCGGTTCCTCGAAGACCCGCTCGGGTGAGTCGAGTTGCTCGATCCGTCCCGCTTTCATGATCGCCAGTCGGTCGCCGAGCGCCAGCGCCTCGCTCTGGTCGTGGGTGACGAATACGGCGGTGAAGCCCAGTCGCGCGTGCAGCTCGTGGAGCTGGGCGCGCACCTGGTCGCGCAGCCGGGCGTCGAGGTTGCTCAGCGGCTCGTCGAAGAGCACCAGGTCGGGCTGGGCGGCCAGGCCGCGGGCCAGGGCGACCCGCTGCTGCTGGCCGCCGCTGAGCTGTGCCGGATAGCGGTCGAGCAGGGCGGCGCAGTCGACGAGCTCCGCCGCCTCCTCGATCCGCCTGCGCGCCTGCTCACGGGCCACCCGCCGGGTCTTCAGCGGGTATCCGATGTTGCGGCGCACGGTCATGTGCGGCCACAGCGCGTACGACTGGAACACCATCCCGATGTTCCGCTTGTTCGGAGGGAGGTTGGCCTTCCCCTGTACGTCCAGCACGGTCTGGTCGCCCAGCGAGATGTGTCCCTCGTCGGGCGTCTCCAGACCGGCCAGACAGCGCAGGGTCGTGGTCTTCCCACAGCCGCTCGGGCCGAGCAGAACGACGAATTCGCCCGGCTCGATCTCCAGCGACAGGTCGTCCACGGCGACCGCGGGCGGCTTGCCGGCGAACCTTTTCGTCAGACCCTCGATGCGCACGTGGGACACGGGGACTCCTTACATCCAAGATCATGTGAGTGGGCACCCGGACCCGCACCCGTCGGCGTGGGTGCGGGTCCGGGTGCGGGTTGCGGGCGCGGGTGCCCACGCTGCTGTGGCATCGGTCCTGGCGGATGCCTCCCACCGCCCCTACTGGAAGAGGGACTTCCACTTCTTCTGGTACGCGGCCACGGCATCCGGCGTGAGCTTGGCGGGATCCTGAATCCGCACCTTGTCGTTGGTGATCACCGTCCCGGGGACCTTGGGCAGCACCGAGCCGGCCGACGGCGTGATCAGTTCCTGTCCCTTGGCGGTCACCATGAAGTTGGCGAACAACTGAGCGGCGTTGGGGTGCGGAGCGGTCTGCAGCACCATGCCGTAGTACCGGGCACCCCACGCGCCGTTCGGCGGCATGCGGTAGTCGACCGGCGCGCCCTTCTTCTTGGCGGGATCGAGCGTGATCGGCGCCACGAAGCTGCCGGCGGCGATCTCGCCGGACTGCAGCGCCTCGCCCATGGGCAGGGCACTGGGATAGATCCGCGGCTTCTGGGCGGCCAGCTTCTTCACGAAGTCGGCGCCGTACTTCTCCTCCAGCCACAGGTAGAAGTCCACGATCGAGGGCGCCGTCGGCTCGATGACGCCGATCTTTCCGCCGGAGAGCTTCGGGTCCAGAAGGCCCGTGTAGTCGGTCAGCCCCTTGGGGTAGAGCTTGGTGTTCCAACCGAAGGTGAGCACCGCGGAGTTGGTCTCGAAGTAGTTGCCCTTGTGGACGTATTTCTTGGCGTCGTAGTCGCCCTTGCCGGTCAGCTCGGGACCGGTCGGCGCGAGGAACCGTCCGGCCTTGGCCTGCGGCTCCACCCAGGACAGGCTCGCGCTGACATACATGTCGGCGATGCCCTTGCCGGAGTTGAACTCCGTCTCGACCTTCACTCCGAGGTCACCGTCGACGCCCCGGACGGTCTTGACGTCGATCCCCGGGTACTTGGCTTCGAAGGCCTTCGCGAGGTTGTTGAGGGCGGTCAGGTCCTGGGCCGAGTAGACGGTGACCTGTCCTTCCTTCTTCGCTGCGGCGACCAGTTCGTCCATGCCCGCCGACGCGGGTACGACCTTGGACTCGGCGTTGTTGTCTTTGCCGCCGCCACACGCGGCGAGCAGCAGTGCGGTGATCGACAGCAGGATGAGCAAAGCCCCGCGCCGTCGCGGATCGGATCTCATTCTCGGCTCCCTTGCCTGAACCCGGCTCCCGTCCGAACCGGCTCACCACCGAGCGGCTTCGCGCTCGGTGGTGGACCGGACGGCCGAGAATGCAGGGAAATTACCAAACTGAACTAAGTTAGGCAATAGGGTGCGCAGGCTCTGTGTGCAGGTCCTGCGGTGGAGGCGGCGTGGCGGGGCGATCGAGCGAAAGGGGTGCCCGCCCTACGGTTACGGTGCAGGTGGGAGGGCAGATGGTCGGCGGTTGGTGGCCGGTCCAGGAGTGGAGTGTGGTGGAGGTGGGGTGGCGTGGTCGACCTTGCGTCCATCATTGAACTCATGTCAGTTCAATGATGGGTCGCATCAAGGGTAAGAGGCCCGGAGGTGGCGCCACCTGTTGTTCATCCTCTGTGGCGGGCGGCGCCGAGGGCGTTCTCACGATGCGGGACCTCATCGATCCGCACAAGTGTCTTACCTGTGTTGTCGCCCCGGAGCAGTGCCGCCAGCGCCACCGGCGCCTGCGCCAGCCCGTCGATGACCGTTTCACGGCAGCGGAGTCGGCCGTCCCGGAGCCATGCGCCCATCTGCCGTCGCATCTCGGGCAGCAAGTGGGCGTGGTCGCTGCCGCGGAAGCCGCGAATCGTCAGGCCCTTCGTCACCGCCAGCATGAGGTTTCCAGGCCCCTGCGGCGGTTCCTCCGCCGTGTACTCCGAGATCATGCCGCAGATCGCGACACGGCCCGCCCTCCGCAGCGCCCCGAGGGCGGCCTCGAGATGGTCGCCCCCGACGTTGTCGAAGTACACGTCCACGCCGTCCGGAGCCGCCTCGCGCAGCAGGTCGGGGAGGGGGCCCGCCCTGTAGTTGAACGCCGCGTCCAGGCCGAGTTCCTCCCGGAGGTGGCGCACCTTTTCGTCGGATCCCGCACTGCCGATGACGCGATGCCCGCGGATCTTCGCCATCTGTGCGACGAGACTGCCCACAGCGCCGGCCGCGGCGGAGACCCAGACCACGTCGCCGACGCGCAGGCCGGCGACATGGAAGAGGCCGGCATAGGCGGTGAGTCCATTGCCGCCGAGCACGCCGAGATGGGCCTGTGGGGGTGCGAGGCGCAGGTCGAGCCTGGTGAGCGTACCGACACCGCCTAGCGCCTGCCTTCCCGCCTCGACGACCGCGTAGTCGCGCCATCCCGAGGCGTGCCACACCGTGTCACCGGGGGCGAACCCGTCGGCGCGGGACTCGAGGACCTCCCCGACGGTCATGATCCCGTCCATCGGCTCATCGAGGGGGAAGGCCGGGAAGTACCCCGGAGGCGCCTCCTCGCGGAGCCGCAGCCGAAGAGCGGCGTCGACGGACGTCCACGTGTTCCGGACCAGTACCTCGCCCGGCCGCGGCTCGCGGACCCCGGCCTCGACGACGCGGAAGTCCGACGCCCGGACCTCGCCGCGGGGATACGTGATCGGCCGTACCTCGCGGCCGATCACAGCGGGGCCTCCCCGGGCCGCGTGGCTCTCGTGGCTCTCACGGCGCGAACCGTCGCGCTCCCCGCGGCCGTGAGCCCGAACACGAGGGCTGACGCGATACCGCCGGCGTACGCCCGGTACCACAGGCCTCCGGTGTCCGAACCGGCGGCGAGGAGCCCCTCCACGGGCTGCCCGTCCTCGCCCAGCACCCGGGCCCGGTCGTCGATGCGGACTCCGTGGAAGGGAAAGGTGATGGCGGGCACCGTCTCGATGACGTAGTAGGGCGGCTCGTCGAGCGGCATCCGGTCGAGTCGGCGGCCCGGCACCGGTTCCTCACCCGCCGCCGCCCGGGCGTTGAACCGCTCGACGGCCGCGCGGACGGATGGCCCGTCGTAACCCCATTCCTCGGGGAGGTGGTCGAGTTCGTCGAGGCTCTCGGCGAAACCGGTCCGGCCACCCCGCTTGTCGGCCAGCGCGAACTTGTCGACGGCGACCGCCCCGCGCACGTACGAGCCCACCACCCAGTCGCGGAAGACGCGCGCGTCGGCGATGAGCAGCCCTCGGTTCTCGGGCTGTTCCATCAGCGCCATCGCCGTCAGGTGGTCACCCAGCGTCTCGTCGGTGAACCGCTCACCCAGCAGGTTGAACAGCAGCGCGTGCTCGCTGTAGTAAAGGGACAGATCGACGAAGTCCGACGGGTCCGCGAACGGGATGCCGCTCGGGATCAGATGCCCGTAGAAGCCGGCCTCGGCCCTCCCGGTCGCTGCCCCGGCGGCGGTCGCCAGGCGGTGACCGGCCCCACGGCTGTGAGGGTTGGAACGCAGCTCCATGCGGTCGGCGTGGGGGTGGACGAACTGGTTGCGGAGGTCCGTGTCCCCCTGGAAGCCGCCGGTGGCGAGGAGTGTCGAGGTGGCGCGCACCTTCCGTCGCGCGCCGTCGGCCGTGACGAGTTCCGCTCCGGTCACGGTCCCGCCCTCCAGGAGGAGCCGCGCGGTATCGGTGGTGAGCAGCAGTGTGCCACCCGCCTCGACGATGATGCGGCGGCAGGTGTCGACGTAGTGATGGGTGTCGAACTGGTGCCCCTGGCCGAAGCTGAGGATGGGCTGGGCGTCCTTGACCTCGACTCCCGTGCTCCGAATCCATGCGATGCCTTCCGCGAACCGGTCCACGAGGGCGCGCTTGAGCGAGGCCTCTCCGCCCGGGTTGTGCCGCTCCATCACCTCGTGGCTCGGGGCGGTCCAGGCGTAACCGGCGTAGCGCGCGGAGCCCCCGACGTCCTCGCCGATCTCGACGACCGTGACGGACAACCCGTTGCGTACGGCTCTCGCGCCCGCGGTCAGGCCTGCCATCCCCGCTCCGACGACGAGCAGGTCGACCGACTGGTGATCCTGCATGAGCACTCGCCCCTCCTTGACGTTCGTCGCGTCCGCCGGTTCCCTCCAGGCCTACGGCCCGGTGCGGTGCGCCGGACAGAGGTCGAGCCGGAACCTCCAGACTCCCATCACTTGAACTGACTTCATTTTCGTATGCACCGCCCTCGTGTCAACAGGCTTGAGGAGCTCCTGTGGCAGCGGATTCCCGACTCGCACTGCATCCTTCTTCAAAGTGAACTCATTGAGAAGGGACTATGGCTGTTGCCCGGGCGGAGAGCCCGAGACCGTCGGGTCCAGGTAGGCCGGGCCCGGGAGACCCCTGCGGCGCATGGCGATTCCGGTCAGCGCCTCGAAGATGGCCCGGCGGGCGTTCATGGTGGTGGTGCAACCGGGATCGAGATGGGGTGCGACCTCGACGACGTCCATGCCCACGACGGGCGTCTCGTGACAGATCCGGCGGATGGCCGGCAGTAGCTCGCGGTTGGTCAGGCCGGGCGGCTCAGGCGTGCCTGTGCCGGGCGCGAAGGCCGGATCCAGCACGTCGATGTCCAGCGAGAGAACAGATGGTCCGGCCCGCCCGTTGTCGTGCATCCAGGCGAACAGTTCGTCGTCGGGCGTGATCGCACTGCGCAGACCGATCTGGACGAAGTTGCGCCCAGGGATGTGTTCATGGCCTGGTAGAAGGAGTTGTCCGGCGAGGGGATCGTGCCCCACAGCGGAGTGACCGCCGTGTAGCTGCCTCCCCTGCCCGGGACACCGTCGACCGTCCGGGGCCGTTCGGCCGGGTAGGTGAGGAAGCCGGGGTCGGTCGCGATGTCGGCGCCGCCGGCCACCGGCGCGATGTCCGGCCTGACGGAGCTGTCGGGCACGTACGCGGGGAGCGCGGCCTTGAGTCCTCTTCTTGTGCCGGCTCCGCCGGTGCTCCGCTCACCGCCGCCGCAGGCGGACAGCAGGGGCGCCATCGCGGCGGTACCGGCCACGGGCCGCGGCCGTGCCGAGCAGGGTTCTGCGGTTCATGTGGGTGGTCATGTGTGGGCTGCTTTCACGGGTGAGTTCTCAGAACGGGCCCGGGCGCCGCGCGGCCGTAAGCCGGTCGTTGGTCGGCCGCGCGGCGGTGATGCGAAGGGGGCGCGTGGGTGTCGAGGCGCTTCAACGACGGCCCCGCCGAGCTGTTCGAGTCCTGGCACTGTCGGCGTCAGGCCGTCGTGCCGGTCACCGTGCTACCTGTCCGGGTGACGTGGTAGGTCACCGAGGAGCCGCTCCAGAAGTGGAAGGTGAGCGTGGCTCGGGAGCCTTCCCTGAGCGAGTTGGCGAAGTCGGGGGTCAGCTTGATGGAGTCGCCGGTGTACGCCGAGAACGCGGTGTCCCACTGCTGGTACGAAGTCCAGCTCGCCGGGCCCGCGTTGCTTCCGTCGTCGTACTTGGCCTCCATGGTCGCCAGCATGTCGCCCCGGAACCGGGTGGGGATCGTCAGGCCGCTGGTGGTCCCGGAGGCGTCGGAAAGGACCGGGGTGTCGTACGTGACCACGTCGATCCGCCACGGGACGCCGCGGGAGAACCTGGCCTCCAGCGTCGCGTTCACCCCGTAACTCCGGTCACCGGCCAACTCGGTGAGCGCCGCGGACGTCAACGTGAGCCCGCTGCCGGAGACGGTGTAGTCCCTGCCCTTCACCAGGTTGCGGGAGCCGTGCCGCAGCCCCTGGAAGTCGGTGCCGTTCGGGTTGAGCGTCAGCGTCCGGCTCGGGATCGCACCTGTTTTCGGGAGGAACACCAGGTCGCTGGAGGCGGTGCCGGAACGGGTGGTCCAGCTCGACTTGATCTGGGCGAACAGTTCCGGGTCCCGCCACTGGAGGGTGTTGCGGTTCAGGAACTGGCCGGCGTCCCACAGCATGGTGGTGAGGTTGCGTTGGCGGGCGTAGTTGCCCAGGAACTCGAAGTACTTGCGCACCTCGCCCCGCTCGATGATGCCCGGGCGGTTGTGGTCGTAGGCGAGCAGGGCGTACTCGCCGATGATCACCGGGATGCCGTGCGCGACGAAGGTGTTGTACACGCGGTCGAAGGTCTCGGTGAGGTCCTTCTCCGAGGTGGCGTCGAACCGGGTGTACCCGGCGATGTTCACGCTGAACGGCCACCATCCGTAGAAGTGGACGGTCGTGACCACCATGGGATCGCGCAGGGCGGTGAGGTTGCCGGCCAGCGCGTCGAGCCGCCCCTGGTCGGCGTTGGTGTACAGGGTGGGCAGGACGAGCAGCCGGTCGGTGTTGCGCCCGCCGGACGCCCGGACGATGCGGTGGAAGACGGTGTTGAGCTCGTCCAGCAGCCGGTAGTTCTGGTCGTCGCCCGAAGTGCCGCTGAACGTCGGCTCGTTGACGCTTTCGAACACCAGCCGGGACGGCTCGTCGCGGAACTCCGCCGCGATCTGGTTCCAGGTGGCGGTGTAGCGGGCGAGGACGGTGTCGTGGTCCGTGGAGAGGTTGTTGACCCACATCCACGAGTCGTGGTGCATGTTGAGCATCACGTACAGGTCTTCGTCCAGCGCCCAGTCGACGACCTGCCGCACCTTCGCCATCCAGGCCGGGTCGATCGTGTAAGCGGGCGCGGCGCCCTGGTGACCGCCCCACGTGACGGGAAGGCGGATGCTCCTGAAGCCCTGCGACTTGACCTTCCTCAGGAGCTCCCTGGTCACGGGCGGGTTGCCCCAGGAGGTCTCGTCGGGGAGGGCGTCGTAGGTGTTGCCCAGGTTCCAGCCGGGCTGCATGGCCGCCACCGCGCTGCGGGCGGCAGGGGCGCTGGGCGGCGGCGGGTCGGCGGCCTGGGCGGTGGCGGGCACCAGCGGGAGCAGGGCGATCGCCAGCAGGAGTGCCGCCAGTCTCGGCGCGGGGCGGGACGGCCCCCGCCCGCGGCGGACGAAGCTATCCAATCACCACGTGAGATAGGAAGAGCGACGGGTAGGGAAAGAGAGTACAGGGTCAGGAGTAGAACTCGGTGCTC